>CALOEW010000083.1:0-14276 GCA_942492445.1 uncultured Gammaproteobacteria bacterium | reverse complement strand
TCGGGCTTGAATGGTTTGCACCATTTCAGGAATTTCGGTTTCCCCACTTCGGTACGATTCATACCGCAGGCATAGAGCTGGAAATTCGGGGGGCGATCGAGCCCTGGCATGTGCTGGGTGAGGAGAGCAGCGGTCAGGGTACATCCCGCTATGTGGATTCATCAGTCGAACGATTGCAGGTGATGGCTCGCAATATGACCAGCAACCGTTTTATCGTCACCTGCAACGGACGCAGGCTGCCTCTCCAGTTCACTGGCCGTGAGGGAGAATACGTTGGGGGGCTCAGATATAAGGCGTGGGCTGGCCTTTTTCAGCCTCACTGCTACACCCTCTGGTATCAATTCACCGCTGGTCCTCGATGTGGTCGACACCTTCAATAAGCGCTCTCTGGGTGGGTGCACCTATCATGTGTCTCATCCAGGTGGGCGCAACTATGACACGTTTCCGGTAAATGCCAATGAAGCCGAGGCGCGTCGGGTTGCAAGGTTCTGGCAACATGGCCACAGCCAGGGTGAGCAGGACTTCCGCACCGAGGATCCGCATCCTTCCCAACCTTATACGCTGGATCTGCGCTACGCGGCAGAGGTCAGGGTCTTGAAAAACGTGATTGGCAGCCCAAGGAGCGAGGCAAAAACTGCGATAAAGCGCAGTTTCACTTTCCGCGGTGGGTAATGAGCATTTTGAGTCTGTTTTGAACGAAGCACTGGCGAGCGCAATAGTTTTTCGACGGGCTCGCCAGGAGTCGTAACCGTTCCGGCTTGGCAATCTGATACAATCGCCTCAAGTATTCGGGAGGTTACCTGAACTGTCCGGCGTTCCGGCCTACTGTCCTGCTGGGACCCGGAGGCAGAGGGAAATCATGACCAAACCCATCAAGCTGGGACTGATACAAATGCGCTGTTCCCGTGATCGAGACAGCGGCTTTGCGAGCGCCAGAACTCTGTTGACGGAAGCCGTGGAGCAGGGCGTGCAGATTGCGATCATGCCGGAACTCTTCGCATCGGACTATTTTTGTCAAAAAGAAGATCCGGCGCTGTTTGACCTTGCCGAGCCCATTCCCGGGCCCACTACCATGCTGCTGGCCGATTGTGCCAGGCGGCACGGGATCGTGATAGTTGGCTCTGTTTTCGAACGTCGTGCCGCCGGGGTCTACCACAACACCTCCATGGTCTTCAATGAGAGGGGGGAGATGGGTGAGTTGTATCGGAAAATGCATATACCCGATGACCCGCTTTTTTTAGAGAAATACTATTTCACGCCGGGTGACACCGGGTTTAAGACGCACCAGACTACCCATGCCCGACTGGGTACCTTGATCTGCTGGGACCAGTGGTATCCAGAGGCGGCTCGACTCACTGCGATGCAGGGAGCGGAGATTATTTGTTACCCCACCGCCATAGGCTGGCACCCATCCGAAAAAGCTGAATACGGCGAGGCGCAGTCCGGGATGTGGGAAACCCTGCAGCGATCCCACGCCATCGCTAATGGTTGCTTTGTGGCTGCCGTCAATCGAATTGGCCATGAAGGCGAGGCGGACGGTGGCATCGAATTCTGGGGCAGCTCCTTTGTTGCCGATCCCTATGGGCGAGTGTTGGCCAGGGTAGTGTTGACCGGGAGGAAGTTGTCGTTGCGGAGGTGGATCTGGGCTTGATTGAACAGACCCGCCGCAACTGGCCGTTTTTCCGTGACCGTCGTATCGATGCCTACCAGGGCCTGTTGAACAGATTCGGAAACTAGACAGATGCAGGAACCTGCGCTGATTATGCCGGCTGAATGGGAGCCTCAGGCGGCTGTCTGGCTCGCCTGGCCGCACCAGCATCGGGACTGGCCCGGCAAGTTTGCACCGATTCCCCTGGTCTATGGCGAAATCATCCGCCACATCACTCGCACGGAACTGGTAAAACTGATTGTCAGGGACGCGGTAATGCGCGAAAAGGCACTGGGTTTGCTTGAGGACGTGGGGGTTGACCTCGACCAGGTCCGTTGCTATGAGATCGCTACAAACCGGGTCTGGCTGCGTGATTCCGGCCCCATTTTTGTGAGGCGGGGCCGGCAGAAAATCGGCCTGGACTGGAAGTTCAACGCGTGGGCCAAATACAGCAACTGGCGGCATGACGACCGGGTGCCAGAGCAGATTGTCGCACTGGACGGGCTCTCCTCTTTGCAGCCCCGCCACGGAGGGCGTCGTGTTGTGCTCGAGGGTGGCTCAATCGATGTCAATGGAGCGGGACTGCTTCTCACAACAGAGGAGTGCCTGCTCGATCAGGCGGTGCAGTGCCGAAATCCGAGCTTCCCAAGAGCCGATTACGAGAAGATATTGCCGACTACCTGGGCATCAGGCAGGTGATCTGGCTGCCCGGCGGCATAGTTGGCGACGACACCCATGGCCACGTGGACGATATCGCCCGTTTTGTCGCCGTTGACACGGTGATCGCGGCTGTGGAACCGGATCGGCGCGATGACAATCACCGGATCCTGAAGGAAAACCTCAAATGCCTGCGTAAAACGCGAACAGATGGCAGGCAATTGAACATCGTCGAACTGCCCATGCCCAGGCCGCTTTTTTTTCAGGGCACCCGGGTTCCGGCGTCCTATGCGAATTTCCTTATCTGCAACCAGGTGGTGCTGGTGCCGACATTCAATGACCGCAATGACCGTATCGCACTGGCGATTCTGGCCGAGTGTTTTCCCGGGCACGAGGTGATCGGAATTCATGCCGTCGACCTGGTATGGGGTTTTGGCACTCTGCACTGCATGAGTCAGCAGGAACCGGTCGGACCTCTCTGAATCCCGGGTCATCAGGATTTCTGCGAAGCCCAGTTCCGGCAGCCACATTGCTGGGCGGCTGATTGATTCAGCACAGGGCAGCCACGCTCACGATCCGGCGCCAGGTCGCAGGGACTGCGCTTTCCGGATTACTGCTTTGGCCTTAAGGAGCTAAAACGTCGGTAAAGATAGCGGAGATTGGAAAGCAGCAATGCGGTGAGCGAGACCAGGACGACCAACCAGTCCAGGCTGACACCCGCGGAGCCCCGGGGGAAAGGAGCGGATACGGATGCCGCCAGCAGGAGGTCAGGAAAAGCCAACAGCATCAGGGCTAGGAAAAAGGCATAGGTCGCGCAGGGTTGCAGCAGCTGTCGCAGTTGGCTCATGACGGGTCGATTATCCTTGTTGGCTGTCAGGGGACATTGTCGCTTTGTCGGTATGCTCGAGTTGCAGAGCTGTCGGTGGCAGGAAGCGCCACCATAGAGCGGTAAACTAACCTGCCAACATGGCACCAACTGGCAGCACCTATGACAATGTGAGGACGAATTGTGGCGAAATTGGGGAACTGCCTCTTCAGGGACGGTCGTGGTTCGGATATCGGGTTAGGAAATCGCTGATCAAGCAGTGGTTTCTTAGGGAACCTTTGATTAAGTCACACAATGCTCTGCGGGAGTCTGTCGGGTGCTGCTGTAAGGCGCCGTGCGCCGGGAATGGTCACACCCTTGCCAGGCACGGCAACGCACCAGCGGCGCCCGACAGGCCCTGCCCGGTGGGGCCTTCAGACAAGCCCGCTGGCTTCGTTGCACTACCTTGACAGGCCGCCGTGCGAATGGAAATGTGGCTGCGGTTGCTTATGCAGTACCCGCGGAGTATCCTCCTGCTCGCTTTCACTCGTTACTATCGCAAACTTTTCCCGGTTTCCTGGAATCTGTCGCTTCGCGGTCTATCAATGTTTGTTTTTTCAGTTCTACTGCCAGTGCTGGCCATCTCACTCATGGGGTATCTGGCACTGAAATTACAGTGGTTTGAGCACCGGGAAGCAGACACCCTGACGCGATTTACGTTCAACCTTCTGATACCCAGCCTGTTGTTTGTCAGTACTGCGCGATCGCAGTTCAATCTGAGCGAGAGTCTGTCATTCCTGGCTGCCTATTACCTGGTAGTGCTACTGATATTTATGCTGGGAGTTTTTGTTGCCAACCGGGCGTTTCAATACCCACCCGAAGAGCAGAGCGTTTTCGCCATGGGGTGCGCCTATTCGAACACGACTATCGTCGGCATCCCGATTGTTTCTCAGGCACTAGGGGAAGTGGCGCTGGTTCCGCTTTTTTTTATCATTTCGATTCAGAACCTGGTACTTTTCGCGACGGGAACGCTGGTCGCGGAACGCAAACATCTGTCGGCCGGTTCAGCAATCGGCGCTGTCAGAAGGCTGTTCAGACAGCTGCTGGGAAGTCCGATCACAGGCCAGTCTGCTGGCTGGCCTTGCAGTCAATTCCTTTGATATTCCCATCTGGGACCCGCTTTTTTCCTCCATTGAGTTACTTTCGAGCGCAGCGGTGCCGGCGTCGCTTTTCGTGCTGGGAATGTCCCTGAAACAACACCACCTCTCGCGTCAGGTCGTTCCCGCCGTGGTCATGACATTTTTCAATATCGTGTTGTTGCCGGTGGGTGTATGGATCGCCATGTTCCATGTCTTTGACATCGACCCGGTCTGGGCAGGCGCCGGGTTGCTGGCCTCAGCGATGCCGGTAGGGATGAGTGCTCTGGTTTTTGCCAATCGCTATAGAATCGGGCACGGTGCTGTGGCCGCGGGCTCACTGATTTCTTCAGTCTGTTCACTGTTCACCCTGACAGTGATCCTGATACTGCTGGTTGGTAAATAAACTCGCCACCAGAGGCCAGGATTCTGCAACAGGTAAAACAGGCCATTGCTGTCCCACAATATCATCACCGGAAGGCTTGCAGTGGCCTGAATCCGGGTGCTTCCAGTATTCATAATCCCAGTAAGACATGAACGTGAGTTTCTTGCGCGACCGACAATAAATTGGCGTACGATGAATTTTCCGGGATCGCACCGCTCCAGGGGTGTCTGATCCTCCGCAACCTGCACCCCTCCGGGGTGCCCTCTCCCGGTCGCAAGCCCGGGAAGACGGTCCTGCCCGGTCAGTCAGTGCTGCGTTTTTATTGCTCCGTTCTCAGACTCCCCCTAGTTCCGCAATTGGGAGTTAATCGGAGCATTCGAAGCCACTGCACGAGGAATTCTGCACTTAGCCAGGAAAACGTGGCTCCACGAATAACTGACTCCCCTCAAACACTTGGAAACAGAACTGCACGCTATCTGATTTTCAAATCCAGTACTTGCTTACCTATCACTCCAGGAGCCTTGGGCACACTGCTGGCATCGGTCCCGTGAAGCCCGCCAGTGGTGGCTGAAGGGGGAATATCCTTCCCGGGAAGCCCGGCAAATATTTCGCAACTACAAGCCGCTTGAATCCAGAGAAGCCATTTTTCAGCTCAAATCGTGCTTCTTATTAATGTGGGACAGCCATGAAAACAAGTAAAACAGATAACAAGGCCCACGCCCGAGGACTTCGGGATTTGCCTCATTCCAGAGCAGGGGAAAGCGCGACTGGTCAGAAGCCTGCATCTTCGACACTGTTAATCAGCCGCACCGGTTTATTATAAGGTTCAACCAGTAGCCTGATGTGATTGACTGTGGCTTTTACAGGCGCCCGCTGCTCACTTTCTGAATCGCAGAGCAATTCTACCGAATTGAACTCTCCCGTCGGCAGGCCATGTCTCAGTAAATCCTCGCTGGTAAGGAAAATTATTGCAGATTCGACACGTCTGTCCAACAGCAGTGCCTGGGCCGCTGCATAGGAATCAGTCGGGTTCCAAACCTGCTGCTGGCCATCCACCCAGACTCCGAATCTGCAACTGACTGCACTGCGGCTGCCTGAAGCGGCAACAGCAGACAACAGTTTCCTGTAATGGGCTTCAGAATTCAGGGCTCCTGTTCCAGATTCAATCACTATACAGATTCTGACTGGAATCAATCCGTTTCCCGGCACAAGTTGCTGTAATATCTGTTTGTAGATTTCTGGTGTGTGACGCAGGCCGATCTGGGGTTTTGCGTTTACCTCGCAGATTCTGGCCTGGCAAGAATGCCAGGGTTTGGAAGCGTCAGTGGTCAAGAGGTCGACGCCGGCCAGGTCGAGCCCGAGTACTTGTGCTGCTCTTCTGGCAAGATTCAGATTGTCTTCATGGACTGCTTCCATGGGCACAACCTGGTAAGACCCGCCGGTACTGATGTTACACTTTCGCCGCAGACGGACAAACTGGTCCCTTTGCGGAATGCTTTGCGCAGTCAGGCCCTGCTCTGTTAACAGCTCTTCGGCCTCATCATCCCATTTCAGGCGGGGCTTTCCCTCTCGCCGGACGATGTCCTGAAATTCTTCGCTATTCTGAAATTCGTCAAAGAGTTCCATTACAGTCTGCTTACCATCACCAATAAGGCCACCAGGACGGCGATGAATGATCTTGATTACCCGGTCATGTAAAACGGTAAAGCGAAAGTCCTCGCCTTCAATATGTTCTTCAACCATAACCAGTGACGAAAGACGACGGGCGGTTTGAAATGCAGTTCTCACAGAGTGGTCGTCCAGCAATCCGGCAGAAACACCGTCGCCCCTATCCAGATCAGCAGGTTTGACTACTACTGGATAACCGAGATTCCGGGCCGCCTTCAGTGCTCCGGCTTCTGTGGTGACCAGTTCATGGTCAGGTACCGGTAGTCCCATCTTGCGCAGAACCCGGGAGGTATAGTGTTTGTTTTTTGCCATCGCAACGCCAATGACGGGCGTTTCATCGGTAAATGAGCTATCCAGCCAACGGCTGTTTTTCCCCAGGCCGAATGAAACTGTATTTTTAACTATCGGAGTTATTGGAATCGAAAGGTTAAGGGCCGCCCCGATAAAGTGCAGGGTATTCAGGCCACTGTTTCCAAGTTGGCGTATATTGTTGCGGGACTGGGTCAGAGCCCGCATCAGTACAGGTGTATCGGGCAGGTTCGGATAGCGTGAGAGATACAGATTGATTATAGTCAAGCTGCTTGTCAGTGCATTTCGTGTGGCAATGGAATTCACATAGGGAGTGGCGAAAAAAACCCGGTATGGCTGTTTGTCGTTCAACTCTGGACCACTACTCTGACCTCCGAGAAACGGTCGGGAAAAAACCGGAATCTTGGCTTCCCGTTGAAGAACCTGGTGAATCTGGAGCAACAGTTCAGAAACCTGCCTGATGGAGTCATTCCGGTAGTGCGTAGCTTGAACAGATTCCAGGCCAGGCAGCGTTGCCAGACGATCTCTGATGACGGCCGGTTGACAATCGGCGGGCAGGTGAAGTTGCAGAAAGCCGTAGCCGGTTGGTTGCTGAATCCCGAAGCCCATGCCGCGCAGAAAGGATAATTGCTGTAGTCTCAGCGGCGGAGAATCTGGGGATGCCATCAGTGAGTCAATGCGCTCTATCGTCCTTCAGATTGCCGACGACAGTGGTCTGAGCTCATGATCTCGGGCCAGGTAGTCCGACAACGAAATGAGTAAATGTTCATCCATGTTGCGAGGGTCGTCGGGAAGCCTGACCGTGTAACCGTCTTCTTCAGGTGACACGTAGAGCGGCATGGACGAAAGGACCGAGAAACCATTCAGTGCATTAAACGTATGGGGGGTCCAGGAGGGCCAGAAAATCAGGTCGCCAACACCAACCGGGCATTTTACCACTACTTTTCTGCCTCGCTTGTCCCGCTGCTGGAAATAGAAAATCGCTTCGCCGGAGGTAATCAGGTTGAGACGTCCAGTGTCATGCATGTGCATGGGCCGGTTCAGCTCAGAAAGCAGGGGGCTGCTTGTTTTCTCGGCAGGCGCCCGGATATGGATCGCGCCGGGCTTGTCGGTCTTGCCGACCAGCCAGTGGCTTTGAAATTTCAGATCTGGATCGGCAACAGCATACCCGACCTCGGCCTCGCGGCTGAGTGCCCGAATTATTCCACTCAGCCAATCTGTAGTACGTGGGGCCGCTACGACAACCTGACGGGCATTCCAGTGTTTGTGCACCGCATCTTCGAATTCATCGGGAGTAAGTGACTCATCCAGAAGGCTTTGAAAGAATGTGGTCGCCCACCTGTCTTCCGTATACGGCTCGCGTTGTGAATTCAATATCACAGGTGAATCGCTCCGTGCAGAAGCTTGTTGATGTGGGTTGAAATTGCACACAAAGTATGCAGTTATTGACGGTCGAAAGCCGCGAAAGTTTAGCACCCTTGCCTGGAATTGTCATACAACGAAAGCCAACTTTCACTTCCAATCAGCTCTTCGGGCGAGAAGCGCTCGGTCAACCATTGCAGATCGGTTGCTGTAGACGCAGGGGCAAGCCTTATTGCTGTAACAATGTGCCTGAACAACGGCACTATGGTTGCGAGATTTTTACCAGTCACTGTATTTGCATCACCACTCGGGTTTGAGCAATACCGTGCATGGGCTTCGCCAAAAAACCCGGTTTCCTGACTCATCATCCAGGGCAGGTTCGATACATACAGGGTATCGGCCTCGAAAGCGGCAGCCCTGCTGGATTTCAGTAATTCGTCGTGTATTCTCTGGAAGCGATTTCGGTGCCCGGCGCCGCGAATATCGAGGCAATAAGGCAGGACTCGGCCGCTGTTGAACAGGCTTCGAATATGGGCGAACCGCTCAGGGTGCTCCCGGCTAAGCCAGCTACCGGGGCGAACGAGGTCGGCGCTCAACCAGGCTCTGGTGTCGTTCATAAACTGCCGCAAGGGTGGATCTGCAGGCAGCAGGGCAACAACTCTGTCGATGAATTCATGGGTCGTCGATGCAGTCCTCAGGGCCCGGGTTACCGCCTCCCATACCCGGAACTGATTTTCATTGATGTCCAGCAGCACGATGTAATCTGATTTTCGGGCCGCGGCGATATCAAGGTTTCGGAAACTGCCCCAGCCCATGTGCAGTCTGAATCTCCCATTATCAGTGGTGTCAGCAGTCGCCAGCATGGCGAGCACATGTTCCGCTCCGTCAGTTTCCCGCATGGTTACAGTATAGCCGCCCCGCGACGTCCGGAGTGGTGGATCTTCAGGGTAGGGAAGGAAGTGGCGGGCCAGGTGGTTGTCCATCAGCGAAGTAGGATTGTTCGAAAATTCCGAGATTGACCTGGTGAATCAAAGGTTAACTGGCAGCAGTTACCTGCGACTATATCGCCGCCCGCGAGAAATCCTGGCAGCACTCCGCCGCAAGCATAACAGTCCTTTCGGGTTCTGGTACACCGGCCTGGGAATCAGTCGGACCTCAAAGTCAGTTGCATGTCAGACTCGCGCAGGGCATTTCCGTAATGAGCCAGTGACTGCTCAACATTGGCCCATGTCTGGTAATCCGACACGTTGACGGAATTATTACCGCCGGGGGGCGGACAAATTGGTAATATAATGCCAATTTGGGCCGCGAGAATCCGGATCTCACCGGTTGGTCCGGGCAACAGCCGGTCCACTAGCGTTCTCATCGCCGCTCGGCAAATTGTGCACGGCAGCGCAGAATCCAGCCCTTGCGCTTCCAATGTTGTGCTTCTGTGCTAGGGTATCTCTGAACAATTACCGATTTACAGCAATTGCTAGGAGGTACCCGGGCATGGTTTTGCGCCCTCCCGGGAACTGAATCGGTGCCGGACAACTTCTGTCCCGGACAGTCAGCCGGAAAAAGCAGGCATCCGGATTGGAGAATACTGCCCCATGCTTAATCAGAGGTTCCTTGGATACATCCTCATCGGCGCTCTGGCAATATCCCTGGCCGCCTGTAGCAGTACGCCCACCAGGCAGTCGCCACAATGGATCGGTTACAGCGAGTCCGGTGAAGCGTCATTCTACGCGATGAAATACCAGTTTCGACGCACTGCCAGTGGCGAGCGATTCAATCAGTTTTCCAGAACGGCCGCGCACAAGGAGCTGCCTTTCGGTTCACTGGTGAAGGTGACCAATGTTGCCAATGGAGCCTCCGTGGTGGTGCGGATAAATGACCGTGGCCCCTTTGTGGCAGGAAGAATTATCGACCTGAGCCGCTCTGCATTCAGCGATATTGCCGACCTTGACTCAGGGGTGATTGAAGTCGAGATACAGGTGGTATCCCGGGAACGCCTCTGACCACGTTACCAGGAGACCAGCGGATGAAGATATTCCGGGTTTCACGGAACCGATGCCTGCGATCAGTTTCTGAATGAGGCACGGCAGTATATTGTTGGTCGTGTAACAAACTCTTGTTCCAGTCTAACAGGGACCAGGCATACTGGAAGTGCCCGGATTCAGCCCGTTAAAAGCCTTCCGGTCATGATTTTTGGGACAGTAATGATCTGAACCATTAAAAAAGCCTCTGGTCATTGACTAAAACGCCTTGGCCATAAGGCGTGTTCACTATTATGGTTCCTTAACGCAGCTATAACGTTATGAAACGGTAAAATTGAATTAATTACTCCTTGATTGCTGTAGCTTTGATCCTAGGGGACTTAATCAGAGGTTCCCTAGAGAAAGTAAGCAGTGCTGCAGTACAAACACCAGTGGGGGGTTGATTTGAATTTTGCATTGAGCAGGTTGACATTGACAGTTGGTGCGCTCACGGTACTGGTCGCCAGCGGCCAGGGCCTGGCCCAGAATCCTGAGCAGGTCGAGGAGATCGTGGTTTTCGGCCGTAACACCGATCTGGTGGGGCAGGCAGTGTCGGCCAGTGTGGGTTACGTGGGTGGAGCGGACCTGCTCATTCGTCCACTGGTCAAGACTGCGGAACTGCTGGAATCCATGCCCGGGATGGTGGCGGTCCAGCATTCGGGCAGTGGCAAGGCGAACCAGTATTTTCTGCGGGGGTTCAATCTGGATCACGGTACCGACTACACCGTTCATCTGGACGGTGTCCCTTTGAATATGCGCTCCCATGGTCATGGCCAGGGATACCTTGATGTGAACGGGGTGATTCCTGAAACAGTGGATGGAATCGACTACCGCAAAGGGCCTTATTACGCAGATCTGGGAGATTTTTCATTGGCCGGTGCGTCATTTATCAATACCATCGACCGGCTGGACAGGCCGTTCCTGTCCGGCGAGTCAGGTGAAAACAACTGGGGTCGATACGTTGGGGGGTCAAGTTACGGACTCGGTGACGGGACCCTGACACTGATCGGCGAATACAAGAATTACGATGGTCCCTGGAACCATGGGGAGGACCTGAATCATCTGTCCGTATGGGGCAAATACAGTACCACAACCCGATTTGGTCAAGCAGCATTCAGCCTGTCGGCGTATCGAGCCGACTGGGAGCCGACCGAACAGATTCCGGAGCGGGCTATTGGTACTTCAGTCTGTCCCGACGCCTACTGCAGTCTCGATCCGACGGCCGAGGGTGAAACCACTCGGTGGATCGCTTCCGCTGATCTGACCGGGGACAATTGGAGCGCCAATTTTTTCGGCCAGCACTACGACTGGACCATGTCCTCCAATCCCACTTATGACGCCCAGATCAATCAATTTGACAAGCGGTGGATAGTGGGCGGCAGGGCGGACCGGACGTTGGTGGACAATGACAGGTTTCAGGTGATCACCGGTGCGGAATTTCGCTATGATGACGGAGACCGTATCGGCGTCGAAGCCTTCGATCGGGGTGCCTACACTGGGGATATCGCTGCCAACGAAATTTCAGAGTTTTTGGTCGGGCCGCCTCGACGCCACTTGGTACGCAACCCCGAATTTCGGGTCAATACCGGGGTGCGGTACGATTATTACCATTTCGATGTCGCGGCGTTGAATTCCCTGAGTACCAGCGGCAGCGATTCTGACAGTGAATTGTCACCCAAGTTCGGTCTGGCCTATACAGCCCTCGAAAATCTCGAGCTTTACTACAACTGGGGGCAGGGATTTCATTCCAACGACGCCCGGGGTGTGGTCAATTCCGTGGATCCGGTTCCTGGTCTTTCTACCGGCTCCGGCTACGAGGTGGGAGGCAGGTTGACCCTCGGGGATTTCAAGTTCACCAGTGCCTATTGGTGGCTTGATCAGGACAGTGAATTGATTTTCGTCGGTGATTCCAATTCAGTGGAGCCAAAGGGAGCATCGGAGCGGGACGGCTATGAATTGACCATGTTCTGGCGCCCTGTTGACTGGTTTGCCATGGATGCCACCTACAACGCCAGCGATGCCCGATATCTGGACAACCCCGAGGGCAGCTACGTGGAGCAGGCAGTGGAAGAAGCCGCTCAACTGGGGTTTTCGTTCACCAGACCCCGGTGGGACGCCAGCCTGCGAGTCCGCTACCTGGGGCCGTACGCGCTGGACGCCGCCAATATCCGCCGGGGTGAGTCCCTGACCACGGCCAATCTGCGCGGAGCTTATCACTTCGAATCCCTGACCCTGTTCCTGGAAGTGATAAACCTGTTTGACAGTGACGGCAAAGAGATCGTCTATTACTACCCGGCCTACGTGGATGGCCTTGACGCACCAGGGCTGACCTCGGAGGAGATCGACTGTAATACCACCAACTGTTTCATGAGTCGGGCCACTATGCCCCGGGCAGTCAGGGCCGGGATCAGATTTTCGTTCTAGGAAACTTCTGAATAAGTCCCACAATGCTCTGCGGTGATTAATCGGAGTTTCCCTGATTTAAAGAATCAGATTGCATTCAGTTCTGCTGCCAGGGTTTTGAGGGGAGTCAGTTATTCGTGGAGCCATGTTTTCTTGGCTTCGAGCGGCGTGGTCGGCGGGGGTATCCAGTGGCTGCGGACCGCGCCCCTCCGGGGTGCCTCACTCAGAAAAATGCCCTGGAAAACGGTCATTTTTCCTCCCTCGGCGCTGGTCCTCTTATTGCAGCCCCAGGATACCCCTGCCGGCCACGCCCTGGTTAAGGCAGAATTCCTCGTGCTGTGGCTTCGAATGCTCCGATTGATCCCTAACAGAGGAACTAACGATGAATACCGGCTTTTCCAAAGATTTGCGCTTCCGGTTTCCACAAACCTTGAGTTCGAGCACTGAGCACCCGGATTCAGGCCGCTGAAAGCCTTCCGGTCATGGTATTGTGGGACAGTAACGGCCGCCGTTCCGGCAGATCGAACCATCACGAAGGCTCCACTGCACCGTTTCAATTGCCGCGGGACAATCCGCCGCGTACCGGCCAGCGGGCGGGAAACCGTACCGCTCAATCCAGGCTGGCGGAGTGGGTCTGAGCGCTAGCCGAGTCCAGCACAGTGGCCAACAGGTAGAACAACACATCGATCAGCGATGACCAAAGCCGGCTGTAAACTACCAGCACCAGGGCAGTTTCTTTCGGAAAAACCGCACTTAACAGCACCAGTTGCATACCATCCCGAATACCCAGGCCGCTTGGTAACAGAGGCACTGCCATGCCGATTGCCCCTGCAAGACCGTAGGCACCAACGATGTATAAAAACAGATGCCAGGGTACTGAATCCACCAATGAAAGGGTCAGGAAGAAATAGGAGGCTCCGGATACAAAGGCACCGAAGCTGTAAAGGGTAAAGGAAACCAGCACGGACCTCATATTGCCACGCAATTCCGGATGAACCGGAAGTCTCACCAGACTGCTGAAGGCTTTCTGGATGAGAAAATTGAAGATGGCTGGATGCAGCAGCACGATCAGGGCCAGCGCCAGAAGTACCAGAACGACTTTGATTTGCGGAGCGATTACATCGGTGCGAACATCGAAGCCCACGAGAAGCAGGGAAACAGTTGTCATAGCCACAATCTGAACGATCGCTTCAAGAGTCGATGCCACTGTCAACCGGCTACGCGAAATGCCCAGGGAGCCGGCCAGGTATATCTTTCCGGCAATCCAGGTAATTTTCCCTGGCAGGTAGCGCCCCATCCAGGCCTTGGCATAAATGGAAGCCAGCAGCCTGAATCGGGGCACCTGCCTGGCGCCCAGGTCCAGCAGAATTCGACGCCACACAAAGACACCAAGATAGCGGAATGCCATGGCAATCGCTGAAGCCAAGAGCAACCAGAGGATTGTCGGCCTTACACCCCTGAGCTGTGAATAATCAATATCTCGCAAATAAAGCGCGAAACACAGGACAATGAGCGCCAATAACAGGTAGTTGATAAAAGAGCGGTTGATGCTGGCCATGCCCGTCTACAGGAAGTCGTGGATAAACGATTTCAGTCCCTGGTCGTCGAACCGGCGCGGATTGACGTATGTGATGGTGTCCATCTGGTCGAGTAACCGGGAAATTACACGCTCTTCCAGTGATTTTACCTTTGCCAGTTCTTCAGGGGTGTCAAGAATCTGATAGAGGCTGTCGTTCAGATCCGCTGAATCGATGATTTCGTTAACCAGTGCGGTACGGTTTGTTCCGGTGATCGGGACAACTTCGACTGGATCACCTTCTTTCCGCAGGAAAAAAATCTTTGCGTAGGGAACCGCGGCGCCAAACGGTGCAGCAGGGTAAAATCT
>CALOEW010000082.1:0-78543 GCA_942492445.1 uncultured Gammaproteobacteria bacterium | reverse complement strand
CATTATCCGTTTTTTTCACTGTACCCAACGTCCGGGATGCACGCAGGTCGGCAGGTTTCGCGCTGGTATTTATAGCCATTCTTTACACCACTGCACCCGCAGTGGCCGCATTTGCCAGAACCAACCTGATCGACACTGTCAACAATATCGAGTACAGCGAGGTTCCGGAGTGGTTCACCACCTGGGAAACTACCAGCCTGATCGCCTTTAACGACAAGAACAATGACGGGCGGATTCAGTACGTCGGCGATCCGGAGAGAAATGAATTGGAAGTCAATCGGGATATCATGGTGCTGGCAAACCCGGAAATTGCGGGCCTGCCAAACTGGGTCGTTGCACTGGTGGCGGCGGGAGCACTTGCTGCCGCCCTGTCCACTGCCGCGGGCCTGTTGCTGGTCATCTCCACGGCTGTTTCCCATGATCTGCTGAAACGCAGTCTGATGCCGCAGATTACGGAACAGCAGGAATTACTCTACGCGAGAATTGCTATTTTCGTCGCCGTGTTGATTGCCGGATACTACGGCATAAATCCCCCTGCCTATGTTGCTCAGGTTGTTGCATTTGCCTTCGGACTGGCGGCGGCATCATTTTTCCCTGTTATTGTGCTCGGCATCTTTCGGAAGCGTATGAACAAGGAAGGAGCAATCGCTGGCATGGTCAGCGGTTTTCTATTTACCGCTTGCTATATCATTTATTTCAAGTTCGTCAATCCGGCCGCAGACAATGCAGAGGGCTGGCTGTTCGGAATTTCACCGGAAGGCATAGGAACGATGGGCACCCTGATCAATCTGGTGGTGGCACTGAGCGTAGCCAGAGTAACTGACGAGCCTCCGCAGGACGTACAGCGAATTGTCGAAGCAATACGTTTGCCAGGGGAAGCAATGGAGCATTGATTCAGACCTGCGCCGGACGAAATCCGGGCCTCTGAGGTTTACTTGTGGAATCGCTTCCAATAATCGCTGGTGGTCTGCTTCATTTCCCTGCTCAGTAACAGAATGCCCACCAGATTAGGCATTGTCATGAGTACAATGGTGATCAGGGAAATGTTCCAGACTACCGTGGTATCGGCGAATGCTGCATAGAAAAAACCTACCACGTAGACTATACGGTAAGGAAGCACCGCAGCTGGCCCCAGTAGGTAGGTGATCGCACGATCACCATAGTAAGACCAGGCAATGGCGGTCGAAAACGCGAACAATAACAGACCCACAGATACTACGTACTGACCGTACTCCCCCAGTAGACCCCGTGTAAAAGCTTCAGTGGTCAAAGGAACAGAGTGCAGCAGGGACTTGCCGGTGACCTGTACTGTGCCATCTTCCAACTGGCCGTTGATAACTGACAAGGTTCCATTCACCGGGATACCTTCGCGGCGGTAAACAACGTCTTCTGCTACGGATCGCGAGTTGATGAGAGTAAATGAGGAGTTATTAACAACGGCTCCTTCCTGCAACTGAATATCACCATTGAAAACGCCTGCATCTGAGTCACCACCGCTGAGGTAGGCGAACATTTCCCTAACCTGTTGTGGATCTGAATCGGAATAGGTCCCCGCCAGAAATACCATGTCTGCACGCTGAAAATCATTCTCATGTTTTTCCATCCAGACTCCGGATGAAAGAATTACCAGACCGGTAATGGTACAGATGACTATGGTATCGATGAATGGTTCAAGGATAGACACCATCCCCTCGTCAACTGGCTCTTCCGTGCGAGCCGCAGCATGAGCGATTGGGGCCGACCCCTGCCCTGCCTCGTTTGAAAACAGCCCACGATTTACGCCACGATTGAGGGCGTAGGCGAAGGAAGCCCCCAGAAATCCGCCAGATGCCGCGGAACCGGAGAATGCATCGGTAAAGATGCCCAGGAATGAAGGGATGATATTACCGGCATTGGGAATGATTACCGCCAATGCGCCAACCATGTAGATAAGGGCCATACTTGGCACGAGGGCTGTTGCAACCAGGGCGATGCGCCGAATACCGCCTATGATAACCAGAGCCAGGAGTATGGCCAGTATCCCGCCTGTTACTACCGGATTGATGGAGAAAGTATTTTCCAGGCCGGCGGCTATGCTGTTTATCTGTGGCAGATTGCCGGTGCCAAAGGAACTCAGCACGGTAGCCACCGCAAACAGCATTGCCAACCATTTTGCATTGAGCCCCTTTTCCATGTAGTACATGGGCCCGCCGGAAATCGTGCCATCGTCGGTAAAATCCCGATATTTGTGTGAGAGTGTCACCTCAACAAACTTGGTTGTCATACCGAAAAAAGCTGTCATCCACATCCAGAACAGGGCTGCCGGCCCCCCCAGGTGCAAGGCCAGTGCTACTCCGCCGATATTCCCAGTTCCTACTGTCCCCGAAAGAGCTGTTGATAAAGCCTGAAAATGAGTCGTATCGCCCAATGCCCCAGGGGTGTCAAATTTACCTCGGGTTACATTCAGGGCGTGCCGGAAATAGCGAATCTGGGGAAAATTCAGATATAGTGTAAGAAAAACACCAACCGCCAGCAGGAAAAACGGAAACCAGGGTGCACTGCCCAGAAACCCGTCCAGAAACAACAGAAACTCGTTGATCGCGTCCAATTGGTTGCTCCTTGCCGTAATCAGGAAATGTTGAGTGTCAGTCTTCGGTAACCGAAATCCTGGGCCCCGATCTGTCAGAGTGGGTTTCGTTCACGGCCTCGAGCAATTTACGGGCAAGAGCCAGGTAGGCTTCAGAAACTGCGCTATCCGGTGAAACCGAAACACTGGGATTGCCCCGGTCGGTGTCCTCCCGAATTTTCAAATCCAGAGGCAGGGAACCAATCACCTCAACGTTGTAGTCTGCTGCCAGCTTTTCTCCACCACCCTGTCCAAATATGGCTTCCTGGTGCCCACAGTTTGAACAGACATGCGTGCTCATGTTTTCCACGACCCCCAGTACTGGGACGCCAACCTTGCGAAACATTTCTATGCCTCTGCGAGCGTCGAGCAGTGCAATGTCCTGTGGTGTGGTCACGATCAGTGCCCCGCTCACCTTGACAGACTGGGCAAGGCTCAATTGAATGTCTCCGGTTCCCGGGGGCATATCGACGATTAAAAAATCCAGATCCGACCACAGCGTATCGTTCAAAATCTGGTTGAACGCAGAAATGATCATGGGAGCCCGCCATACAACGGGTGTTTTTTCATCAATCAAGAAACCCATGGAACTGCATTCAATGCCATGAGCCTTCACCGGTTCCAGCTTACCGTCGCTAATGACCGGCTTCACGCCCCTGGACACGCCCAGCATGGTTGGCTGGCTCGGACCATAAATGTCGGCATCGAGAAGGCCTGTCTTCAAACCCAGCCGACTCAAAGCCAGCGCCAGGTTCACGGCCGTTGTGGACTTACCGACCCCCCCCTTGCCCGAAGCCACACAAACGATGTTCCTGATCCTGTCTAAACTGGTCAATGCTCACCTTCAATGTTGCGTGAATTACTGTGAATCGCACTTTGATATGGCTGGGATTATCATTGATTCCGCTACAAAAACCAAGCTGGACGCCACAGCAACAGGTTTGAATTACGACACAAGACAGGGGGAGAGCAATGGTCAGGGCGAGAGTCAGGAAGAGTGGATTCTATACCACTTTGAAAACAGGCCTGATGCTTTAGCCGGCCTGAAAGGCCGCCCTACGGGAAAGGTAGCCGAGTTCCAGGGTAACACTGCCAATTCACTCAAGGAATGAAAAAAGGGGGCGAATCGCCCCCTTATATTTCAGATTTCGAAATCAATGACGGGATCAACCCATCAGAACGCCACCGTACTGAACAAAAAACGGGGCGAACACCAGGCTCAGAATCGCAGAAAGCTTAATAAGAATATTCAGCGACGGGCCGGAGGTGTCTTTCAACGGATCGCCCACGGTGTCACCGACTACGGCAGCCTTATGTACTTCTGAACCCTTGCCGCCCAGGTTGCCAGCTTCGATATATTTCTTGGCATTGTCCCAGGCCCCTCCGCTGTTCGATGAGGCTATCGCCAGCACACCACCGGCAACCAGGGAGCCTGCCAGGACTCCCCCTACTGCCTCGACGCCGAACAGAAAGCCGGTTATCAGCGGGGTACCCATAATCAGTACACCTGGAGCAATCATCTCTCGTAAGGCTGCTCGCGTTGAAATCGCTACACACTCAGCGTAGTCAGGGTCACCGGTTCCCTCCATGATGCCCGGGATCGTCTTGAACTGCCGACGTACTTCCTCGATCATGTCGAATGCAGCTTTACCGACTGACTTCATGGTCATCGCAGTAAACAGGAATGGCAATACCGCCCCCACGAACAAGCTTACATAAACGACAGGATCCAGCAGGCTCATGGCCAGCGGTTCAGTGGCACCGTTCTCTTCCAGAAGATTGGAAGCTGTGGTGATGAATGCGGCAAAGAGTGCCAGGGACGTGAGAATAGCGGCTCCAATTGCAAAACCCTTGCCGATCGCTGCAGTCGTGTTACCGGCCGAGTCCAGAATGTCAGTTCGCCGTCGGACTTCCTTTTCGAGACCCACCATCTCAGCAATACCCCCGGCATTATCTGCTACCGGACCGTATGCATCGATAGTCAACGCGATAACCAATGTACCCAGCATACCTAACGAAGCAATGGCAACACCGTACATTCCTGCCATTTCCCAGGAAACGAAAATACTCACTGCAATACAGAGGTAAGGTAAAACGGTACTCTTATAGCCTAATGCGAGCCCGTAAATAATATTGGTTGCCACACCGGTTTCACAGGACTTGGCAACTTCTTTTACCGGACCGTAATTTTCAGAAGTGTAATAACCAGTCAACAACCCGACTGCGAGGCCGGCGACAAGTCCGGATAGAAAGCACCAATAGACACCCATAGACGAATATTGTTCGCCATTGAGCTCGAATGATTCAGGAATCAGTGAGTTGGTGAAAAAGTACATCACGACTGCCATGATCGCACTTGAGATGACCAGCAGCTTCATCAGTGCCGGGGCCACATCTTCTTCGGACTTCACCTTCACCAGCAGCTTGGTAATCAAGCTGACCGGTATGCCAACCGCCGAAATAAGAATCGGATAGAGAAGCGCGTCTGGATTACCTGCGAATGCGACAGCACTGATTACCATGGCTGCACAGGTGCTCTCGGCACAGGAGCCAAACAGGTCAGCACCCATGCCGGCAACATCACCGACATTGTCGCCAACGTTGTCTGCAATCACAGCGGGGTTTCTTGGGTCGTCTTCGGGAATGCCCTGCTCTACCTTGCCAACCAGGTCAGCTCCCACGTCCGCCGCTTTGGTGAAAATACCGCCACCGACACGCGCAAACAAAGCGATCGTGGAACCTCCCAGGCCAAACCCAGCGATAATCTCCATCAGTACAATATTGGGCAGATCGTCCGGCAACAGGAATTTCATTACCACATAAATCACTACCAGACCCAGCGTAGCGAGCCCAACCAGAGCAAATCCCATTACGGCCCCTGAGTTGATCGCCACTTCGAATGCCATCGATATATCTTTCTTGGCCGAGACCGTTGTGCGGGCATTGCCCTGGGTCGCCACTTTCATGCCGATGTAGCCGGAAGCAATCGATATGAAGCCGCCGAAAATAAACGCGAAGGCGGTATAGATTCCTTCCCGGACACCTGGCGTGTGCTGATCATCGATCAGGACTGCGATGACGACAGCGAAGCTCAGCATGAAAATGGTAAGAAACTTGTATTCCTGCTTAAGAAACGCCATTGCTCCATTGGCAATTGCGCCGTGGATATACTTCAGTCGCGAGCTCTGCTCTGCTTCCAGACCCATGTCCAAAGGTATCGATTTGACCTTGTTCATGTAAAAGAACGCGATACCCAGGCCGAGAAGCGACAGGATAGTTGTTAAGGTGATTGTTATGCCCGACATCTACCTTTATCCCCCAGTGGATTGATTTAATTAAAGGCGCGCACTTTACCATAACAAGGGCTACAAACAAAGCTCGTTGGCAGCCCATAGTTTCGGTGTTGATGCATTGAAATTCAGTGAGTTAGGAGATTATCAGGTGCCCCGGCCCGGAACCCCGGAACCTCGGGGGGAGATGGCCAATGGCCCGGTAACTCGTGGTATCGCGAACCTCCCGTTACCACAGCCAGCCGCACTCCGGCAGACCAGTCAGGGAGAACTCAGTAGCTCCGCCTTCGCTGTGGCCGGTTCGGGGGTGTTCTTTTCTGCTTGTCCGCCGTTGCCGGCAGGCGACCAGCCGCTAGCGCCACCCTGCCGGGGCTGTCGATAAGCAGGGTGCCTGCCGGTGCATTGCAACCCGGGACATTGAACACCATTGAAACAGGGCAGCAGCGGCCCGCTTCTATTATTGCCTTTTTACCGGGCTGCCCGAGCTTCCTCGACCAGGCTGTTCTTGCGTGCCTCGAGGTCGGCTATCAATTCAGGAGCCAACGGCTCTCGCAGATTTCCATCCTCATCCACATCGTCGTATTTGGCCTGTTCGTCGGCAAGGACCTCAACCAGCTGCTCCGCCGCGGCAATCGCCTCACGATATTTTGCATTCTCATCTTCCGTGGCTGCGACAGTGGCCCGAAGATCCGAAATCTGGGCTTCCAACTCTGAGATACGAGCCAGTTTTTGTTCGCGCTCCGCTTCAGCCCTGGCCAGGGACTCGGCCTCTCTTTGACGCAGCATTTCACGGTTCCTTGCCGCCTCACGCTGCTGCCGTTCCCTCTGTGCCTGCGCTTGTGCCTCTTCACGGGCCAGTTCAGCCTGTCGTCGACGCTCCTCCTCCAGACTCTGCTGCTCCTGGATACGCGCCTGCCGTTCCATCTCTTCCTCGGCGGCCTGTCTTCGTGCCTCCTCAGCGGCGACGCGGGCGGCTTGCTGCTCTGCAACAATGCGTTCCTGTTCCACGGCGGCCTGCTCGGCTTCCATGACAGCTCTCGAGGAGCAGGCCCCCAGAACGAGAACCGCCAGAAAACCCACAGCAACACGCAGGTGTCTGCGGCAGAGTGCATTTAACAATTCCCTAGATCCAACTATATTCATCATGACTCCAGTCCCGCCGGTCGATTGGTTTTGCTCCGCCCTCCCGCAGCGCTGATACGAGAGGCCCTGCTAATCTTTCAGGATGTTAACTTCAGCCTGTTGATTAATAAATAATTAACCACATTTTTGTGGATTTTGTCATACTTTGGACGCGATAAATCTACCGGCACACGATAGAATTGCCCAATTCAGGGCGGCCGGCGTCATTTTGCCCCCAATGCAGTGAAATTCTACCTCTACCGCGACCATTTTTCCCGGAATTTTGCCGAAGCGGGCGGTTGCCGGTGGCTTAAACTCCCGGTGATACTGAAGTTTCCTGTATCAGATCAGTTGCCTACGACACAGCTCCGGGCCCGGCTAAAGTGACAGTTCTACTGCCAGGACCTTAACGCAGGTCATTCCGCTGCATCGGATCAACAGCGTTAGCCTACGGCATCACTTCGAGTTGTGCGGCCGGCAGGGGTATCCTGTGGCTGCGGAACACGCCTCGGTTAAGTGCGGGATTCCTCGTGCAGTGGCATCGGATGCCGTAATCAGATCCTGAAAGAGGCACAATAGTTTCAACAACAGTGTTATCGTCAGCCATACTCCTACGGGCTTCCACAAGTTTTGAATTAAGGCACTGAGCACCGGTCCAGGGGAGTCAGAGGACGGAGCGATAAAAACGCAGCACCGACCGACCGGGCAAGATCGTATTCCCGTGCTTGCGACCGAGAGAGGGTACCCCGGAGGGGTGCAAGTTGCGGAGGATCAGACTCCCCTGTAGCGGTGCGGTCCCGGAAACAACTTACGCCAAGATTTATTCTCAACCGAATAACATACTCACGTTCATGTCTTACAGGGTTCACGATTTCTGGAAATACCCGGATTCAGGCCGATGAATTTTACCGGTCTGTCCCTCACTTCCATTATGCAAACGCCTGTTGTATAAATCGCCCTTCGCGCAATCCCTTCCCAGGTTTTCCAGCCATGAGACAGAAAGGCTTCACGACTACCAATTTGCATTCAGATCGTCGCGATAACCCGGAACACGGCGTTCTTCACAAGCCGATTCATCCCTCCGTGGCTTACGGTTATGAAGATGCCAGGCAACTTGCCGAAGTGTTCCAGGGAAAACGGCCTGGCTACAATTATGGCAGACAACTGAACCCCACCGTCACTGCGCTGCAGGAACGAGTGACAAAAATGGAGGGTGGAATTGCCAGTGTGGCATTCGCTACCGGCATGGCAGCAATTGCTTCAACGCTGTTGAGTCTGCTTAGAGAAGGTGACCACATTGTGTCCAGTGCCTATCTGTTCGGAAACACCAACAGCCTGTTTCTTACCCTGCAACGTCTGGGCATTGAGGTCAGCTTCGTGGATGCCACCAGCGTGGAACATGTGGCCATCGCAATAAAGAGCAACACCCGCCTGGTGTTCGTAGAGACCATAGCAAATCCGGTAACTCAGATTGCGGACCTGGCTGCAATTGGTGATCTGTGTCAACAAAGTGGGCTGCTCTATTGTGTCGACAATACCATGACCTCACCCTATCTGTTCCGTCCGATTTCAGTTAAAGCCAGTCTGGTTATCAATGCCTTAACGAAGTATATAGGTGGCCATGGCAACGCTCTGGGAGGTTGTGTTACCGATACTGGACTGTTCGACTGGTCCGGCTTCGAGAACCTGTACGTCGACTACAAGACCGGTGACACGGCCCTGTGGGGCATTACTCAGATCAAGAAGAAGGGATTGCGGGACATAGGGGCCAGCCTGGGCCCGGAGGCAGCGCATCACCTGGCTGTAGGTTCTGAAACACTGGCTCTAAGAATGGAAAAATCCTGTAGCAACGCGCAACAGCTATCCAGGTACTGTAACGATCACCCCAAAATAAAGAAAGTGTATTATCCAGGGCTGCCCGAACACCCTCAGCACCAGCGGGCAAAAAACCTGTTCAAGCACTTCGGAGCACTTTTCAGTATTGACCTGCTTGATCAGCTGGATTGCTTTGACTTTCTGAATCGGCTGGATTGCGTAATCAGCTCCAGCAATCTGGGCGACGTCAGAACGCTTGCTATTCCAGTAGCCCACACTATTTATTACGAGATGGGAGCGGAACGCAGGGCGACCATGGGTATTGCTGATTCCATGATACGCTTTTCAGTAGGAATAGAGGATATCGAGGATCTTCTTGAGGATTTCGATCAGGCGCTGGCAGATTAGGCCCTGTTCACACTTACTGATCAATCCGCCTTGAACCACGGAAAACCAATGAGAATGCACGCATCTACAGGATGACAGAACCATGATTTGTGTGGGAAGCAGTACCGATATCGAAGAAGGCCAGTCAAAAGGTGTGGAGGTGAAGGGTTCCTATCTGTTCGCAGTTAAGAAAGATGGCCAGATTTTCCTGTACCGAAACAGCTGCCCGCACCTGGGAACACCTCTGGAATGGGAAGAGGATTCCTTCCTGGACCCTGACGGTGCCCTGATTCAGTGCGCCACTCACGGTGCTCTTTTCACTATAGAGACTGGACACTGTATATCCGGCCCCTGCCTTGGGCAGAATCTGCAGAAGATTCCTTTCCTGCTGGATAATGGCCTGATCATGGTTGACGAGGCAAACCTGGGCAGACGCAATTTTTAAGGAACTATTGCTGTCCCACATTTATTAGGGAACCTCTGATTAAGTCCCACAATGCTCTGCGGGGCCTGTCGGGTCCAGTTCAACCGCTACTGAATGCTTAATCAGAATTTCTCCAGGAGATATTGCCGCCCGGTAGGCCAGCAATTCAACACCTTCCGCCGCCGCCTGTCGAAGCAGTCGACCGTATTCCGGATCGATGTGATCCGCTACGCTCACCCTGCTCACACCCGTATGTTGAACACAGAAAAGCAGAACAGCGCGGTGTCCCTCCTGTCGGACCGAAATCAATTCCCGCAGGTGTTTCTGACCACGTGTGGTGACGGCATCGGGAAACACTCCCTGCCCGTCACCCAGGCTCAGACTGACATTTTTTACTTCCAGGTAACAATCCGGCAGCTGAGAATCTTCACCTCCACTCAGCAGCAGGTCAATCCGACTTCGTTCATTTCCGAATCGGACTTCCTTTTGAATTCGTGCGTAGGATTGCAATTCGGTGACTGTCTTGTTGACCAATGCCTCCTCGACCAACCCGTTCGCTCTGGCGGTATTAATGCCGACCAGATCGCCAGTCAATGTTTCGACCAGTTCCCAACTATGGGGGTATTTGCGCTTCGTATTCTCCGAGGTGGAATACCAGACCCGACTGCCGGGATTCTGGCAATTGAGCATCGATCCTGTATTGGGACAGTGTATAGTCAGCGATTTGCCCTCGACAGTCTCAATATCAGCCAGGAAACGCTTGTAACGCCTGACCAGAACCCCCTCCTTTAGACACGGCCTGAATTTCATGCGTCACCTGGCAAGTGCTTTCACCAGCCTATCAACCCCAAGTTTGAGGTTGTCCATGTCGGTTGTAAAAGCAAAGCGCACAAATCGTTGTGACTGATATTGACCGAAGTCTGTTCCTGGCGTAATCGCCACGCCGTGAGTTTCCAGCATTTGCTGGCAGAAATCTTCACTATCGTCAGAAAAGCGCTCAATTCCCGCGTAGAGGTAAAACGCTCCCTCAGTGACATGGGGAATAGAGAATCCAATTTCTGTCAGGCCCTGATAGAGGAAATCCCGTCTCTCCTGAAATGCCTGACGACGCGCCTCGAAAATCTCCATGGCAGCGGGAGTAAAAGCCGCAAGTGCAGCGTGCTGGGATACTGTGGAGGCGGCGATAAATAGATTCTGAGCCAGCGTATTGACGAGTTCCGCGCAGCACTCCGGCACCACGAGCCACCCTATGCGCCATCCTGTCATGCCGAAATACTTGGAAAAACTGTTTACCACGAACCCCTCGTCTGTCAACTCAAGAAGACTGGGCAGGTCCTTGACGAAGTGCAGACCGTGATATATTTCGTCCATTACCGTATGCAGGCGATTTTCGGCCGCCCAATCAAGCAACTCCCGCAGCTGGCCCCGCCCGATGACGGTGCCACTGGGATTGGCTGGCGAAGCCAGCCAAAGCCCACTGCTGGCATGAGTCCGGCTTTTTTCAAGCAGCGCCACGACAGGCTGGAACCCAGCTTTCTCGTCAACGGGCACCAACTGCGGTTCACCACCCATAAGACGTATGAAATTGCGATTACACGGATAGGCGGGATCTGCCATAAGGATTCCGTCTCCAGGATCTACCAGCAGATTCGCCAGCAAATTCAATCCACCGCTGGCCCCGGGAGTAATGAAAATCCTCTCGCTGGTTACCTGGACACCGTATCGTTGCTGATAGAAGCCGGCTATGGCCTCTCTCAGGGCCGGGATACCCGCTGCATTGGAATAATGGGTGTTGCCACGGGCGAGCGCCTGCCTGGCTGCATCCACAATGGGAGCCGCGGTGGGGAAATCCGGTTCACCGACCTCCATGTGCACAATCTTTCTCCCTGCTGCCTCGAGTTCCCCTGCCCGTTGCAGCACTTTCATTACCCGAAACGGGTTTATTTCCGTGGCTCTTGATGCGATTTTCACGAATTTACCAGTTGCTTTCTAGCCGGATGCCTGTGGAAACTTCCCTGCGTAGACCACTGAGCCAGGGAGCTTAGTTGATATTCTCTGCCGTATTTCCGGCGGGGATTAGTCTACCAGTCACTACACGCTTTCATTAACCCTTTGATATCTATATTTATTCAAAGACTTGGTAACACACGAAAGCGACTGAAATTTTTTATGGAATCCGGCAGGAGAATCTGGTAGTTTACGCAGCTTTCTAAAAATCACCTGGTTCGGAGCGGACCTGGACAGGCAACAACCTACCGCCACGAATCAGATTTACCGGTTTTACTTACCCCAAGTTGTCACAGAAGAGGTGTATATCGGGGTAACTTGATAACCCCTGTGGTTCAAGAGGCATTGTGAACTATGTCCAAAGCTCAAACTAGTGAATCGAATCCAGTACTGAAAAACTTCGTTCCGTACAAACCCAAGCGCGGTGAAACCTACATGAACGAAAAACAGCGGGAACATTTCAAGAAAATCCTGCTGAACTGGCGCGAGCAACTGATGCAGGAAGTTGATCGTACGGTACACCATCTCCAGGATGAGGCAGCCAATTACCCTGATCCTGCTGACCGTGCGACGCAGGAAGAGGAATTCAGCCTGGAATTGCGAACCCGGGATCGGGAGCGTAAGCTTATCAAGAAAATCGATAATACTATCGAAGCAATTGCTCAGGACGATTACGGCTATTGCGAATCCTGCGGAATTGAAATCGGAATCAGGAGACTTGAAGCCAGGCCAACAGCCGACAAGTGCATTGATTGCAAGACTCTGGATGAGATCAAGGAAAAGCAGCTTCGCACTTGATTCGGTCACTTAATGACCGGCTGAGGGCGGCTGTAAGCCGCCCTCCGCAATCCTGTGAAACCGCTCGGAATCGCCACATCCCGTGTCGAAGCCAGGCCAGCAAGTTCTCATGAATGACCCGTCCGATAAAACCAGATACATCGGGCGTTTCGCGCCTTCACCAAGTGGCCCTCTGCACATTGGCTCGCTGGTCTCAGCCGTTGCCAGTTTTCTTGACGCCCGTGCCAACCACGGCACGTGGCTGGTAAGAATCGAAGACCTGGACCCTGCGCGCGAGCCGACCGGCACCGCCGAAACCATCCTCGAACAACTGGACGACTACGGCATGCAGTCTGATAGCCCGGTTTTGTTCCAAAGTACAAGACTTGAAGCCTATCGTGAGGCGTTGGATTCACTGCAGAATCGGGGCACCTGCTATTCCTGCACCTGCACCAGACAACAGGTCAGGGCCATGGGATCGGTTTACGACGGAACCTGCAGAAGCAATCCACCACCTCCTGGCATGAAGTGTGCCGTCCGGGCCCGGGTGCAACACAGAAGCATAGAGTTTGAAGATCGGATTCAGGGGTATCAGCACCAGAATCTGGCCAGCGAGTGCGGCGATTTTATCATCCGGCGCAAGGACGGACTGTATGCCTATCAACTGGCAGTGGTAGTGGATGACGCCTACCAGAACATTACCCATGTGGTAAGAGGCTGCGACCTGCTCGATTCTACGCCGCGGCAAATCTACCTGCAGCAACTGCTAGGCTATCCTACTCCGGTTTATGGACATATTCCGGTTATTACCAATGAGCTCGGCCAGAAGCTGAGCAAACAGCATTTTGCAGACCCTATCAGCAGTAAAAAGAGGAATTCGATATTGCATGCTGCTATCGGGTATCTCGGCATGAATCCCCCCCGGCAGCATTACAACCTCGGTGTAGCCACGCAACTTGACTGGGCGATTGAACATTGGGATATACAGGCAATACCGAAGTTGGCTACTATTCAACAGCATGGGCTTCCCGATTATGTTCCCTAGGCCACAGGATCAAGGTGTGTTCGTACCTCGTCCATTGATAATCACCATCGCCTTCATTGCCGCGCTGGTGCTGCTGATCTCAATGCTTCCCGGCATTCCTGCTGACCCCTTGCTGGAAATTTTCACGCTGGGCCTGCTGGTCGCTATTGCAATAATCTGGGCTTATCAGAGGCGTGACAGCGGCGATTCATCTCCAAGGCTCCGACTTGCCGTCTCGCGGGACACTGAAAAACTTGAAAAAATGCAGGAAGAAATAAAGTCTCTCCGCAAGCATCAAAAACAAATACTGTTAGACCTGCCCCTTGGAGTTTGTGCGCTCGATGCAAATGAGAAAATCATCACTTGGAACAGAGCACTCGAGAAGATGACTTCAATCAGCGCTGAGCAGGTTCTTGGCACCAGGCTCACTGATCTTGTACAGCCCTGGCTTTCCTTGCTGCACAACTTCGTTGCCAGCAACTATACACATCTTTACAAGCAAAGTTTCGAACTGAACGATAAAAAAAGAACCGTAAATCTTCACAAGTCTCTGACTGGTGGAAGTCTGACGCAGGACTCGGCGGACCGGGGAATCCTGCTTCTTCTCGAAGATGTGACGGAGACAGAAATTCTCGAAGCCAGCCTGACCCACAGCGAGAGACTCGCTTCTATCGGGAGGCTGGCTGCGGCGTGGCGCATGAGATTGGAAACCCCCATTACCGGCATAGCCTGCCTCGCTCAAAACATCCGGGATGAGTATCAGGACGAAGAATTACGTCATATGGCCAGACAAATCGTGGAGCAGACTGAACGCACGTCCAAGATCGTGCAATCACTGGTCAATTTTGCTCACGCGGGCTCCCCGACCGACAGATCGGCTTCAGAGACTTTCAGTGTCAGAGACTGCATTGACGAGGCAATTACCCTGATCTCGCTGGATAAAAAAGGCAAACCCATAAATTATCAGGTTGACTGCGAGCCGGAAATCGCAATCCGGGGTGATTTTCAACGTTTGCTGCAGGTTATGATCAACCTGATCAGCAACAGCCGCGATGCCAGCCAACCGGACACAACAGTCAGCATAACCTGTTCGCGCGAAGGAGCGTGGGTCACAATCGCCATCGAGGACGAAGGCGTGGGGATCCCGCCGGCAGTAAAGGATCGGGTCTTCGATCCATTTTTTACGACCAAGGAGCCTGGCAAGGGTACCGGACTTGGCCTTTCCCTAGTTTACAGTATCGTGGAGGATTTGACCGGCAATATTGATATAATAAGCCCTGCAATTCGTGATACCGGCCGGGGGACAAGAGTAGTAGTGTCCCTGCCCGCTGGAAAAGCAGCGGACCGGAACCTGTGACTGCCGGGGAATTTTCGAGCCTGGAGACCGAGATTCCGGAACAAAGTGGCCACATGAGAGACTCTGGAAGTGAAACCCCGGGTACGGAACCATTCAACGATAAGTAACTGATCAGCTGGCAGTATGTCAAACGGAAATCAAATTCTCGTAGTTGAAGACGAACCGGTAATCAGAACTGCCCTGCGGCGTTTGCTGGAGCGCCATGATTACGAGGTCTCCGAAGCGGAGTCCGTCAAGGACTCTGTTGAACGCTACGACATTGACAATTTCGATGTCATCATCACCGACCTGCGCCTCCCCGGCGCCCCCGGCACCGACCTTATCAAAGCCACCAGCACTCCCGTGCTTATCATGACCAGCTATTCCAGCCTTCGCTCCGCTGTGGATTCCATGAAAATGGGCGCCGTAGACTACATTGCCAAGCCCTTCGAACACAGCGAAATCATAGAAACCGTCGCCCGTATCATACGGGAACGCAACACGCGGGCAGTGGGTCCGGCTCCCGAGATCAGTGTGCGACAACCCGATCGGGAGGCAGGGGAATCCATCATTCCCGGAATGATAGGAAATTGCCAGCAAATGCAGGAACTGTTCCGCCGGATCAGCAAGGTTGCCATGACCGACTCAACAGTACTTATAAACGGTGAATCAGGTACCGGCAAGGAGCTGGTCGCCCAGGCGATACACAAACTGAGCAGTCGCCATCAGGCCGAAATGATTTCGGTGAATTGCGCAGCGATCCCTGAAAATCTGATCGAATCTGAATTGTTCGGGCACGAGAAAGGATCCTTTACCGGGGCAACTTCAACCCGGACGGGCCTCGTGGAAGCCGCTGACGGGAGCACGCTGTTTCTTGACGAAATCGGGGAATTACCGCTGGAGGCCCAGGCCCGCCTGCTCCGAGTTCTTCAGGAGAATGAAATTCGCAAAGTAGGATCCGTTCAATCTCGTAAAGTCGACGTCAGACTGGTCGCCGCCACGCATCGGGATCTGAAACAGCTTGTTAGTGAAGGTGATTTTCGCGAGGACCTTTTTTATCGGATCAATGTAATGGCACTGCTGATACCTCCATTGCGAGACCGGCAGGAGGACATACAGAAGTTGGCGGAAGCGATTTTGCAAAGAACCTGCACTCGGCTCAAGACTCCCCGCCTGCAATTCAATTCCCTGGCCAGGGAAGCAATCCAGCAATATCCCTGGCCGGGAAATGTCCGGGAGCTGGAAAATGCCATTGAAAGGGCTGTGGTGTTGGCAGAGACGGAAGAAATAACGACGGACCTGCTGGCCATCGACACCGACTACCTTGACGACCAGCCAGTTGCAACGGTGGGGCATAGTGTCACTTTTTCCTTCAGGTGGCGACGCCAGTGAGGAATTGTCTCTGGAAGATTATTTTCAGCGATTTGTACTGGAACACCAGGATTCCATGACCGAAACCCAACTGGCCAAAAAGCTGGGCATCAGCCGCAAATGCCTGTGGGAGCGGCGTCAGCGATTCGGCCTGCCCCGCAAGAAAAAGCAGGCCAGTCAAGCCTGACGGGAACCGGGGACAGGCTGATCAGGGACAATCCCGGAGCATTAAACTACGTTACTGATCCGACCTTGAGTGTTACTGCTACCTTTCTACACACACTTTTCGCGGTATTTAGTAACAAATAGTTACAACCTGCCCACTGCGTGTTAGCTGGATCACATTTATCTCACTGATTATTTTAGCTTTTTGAGTATTGGCACAGATAGTGCACTATAGGTCAGGACAATAACAATAAACAATAATAATAACCGTAGAAAAATAAAAAGAGTCGCATTACTGAGTATTAAACGAAGGTTAGTGCATTTAATAAAAACAAGGTTCGGATTTTTAGTAGTATGAAGTAAACACCTTGTTACTTCTCTAGAAATACCGTCTTAAACGCTTGGGTGGAGCCGGCTTTCGGCCCCCGTTTAAAAAGAATAAGAATAAACAAAAAATAATAATAACAATAAAAAGTTACCTTCCTTGGGGGGTGTAGATCACCCCCTCGGTATTTCCGTTTCCGGTTTGCCTATTTCCCTGCTTTGACACGCTGCTATTTTGGCGTCGATCGTTGTATTATGCCTATCCCTGTCAAACTCACGCCTTGTTGCCTGGTCGGACAGGAAATTCTGTCAGCCGGTATCAACTCAGAACCTATCAAGGATGTTACGCAAGCTATTCAAGCCACGCTCCCCTAAACGAGGCAAGGGCAATTCTGAAGACAACAAGGACACTCAGCTTACGCCGCCGGGCAACCTGTTGATCGATGACCGCCTGTTGGCAGACCTTGACGCCCGAAACGTTAAGGTGGTGCCACGCGACAGCCATTGCATTTCACGTAAGAATATTTCCTCCAGTGCACTGAAGGTCCTGTACAAACTGGATGCCGAGGGATTCCAGGCATTCCTCGTAGGAGGAAGCGTCCGGGACCTGCTGATGGGAAACACTCCGAAAGATTTCGATATCGCTACCAACGCCACACCAGAGGAACTCAGGCAACTGTTCCGCAACGCCCGGATTATTGGCCGACGATTCAAAATCGTTCATATCCGGTTCGGCCGTGAAATTATTGAAGTGACTACTTTCCGGGCTCATCATCAGCCCGAAAGCATAAGCCAGGACAGAAGCAACAAGTCCCTGAAAAACGTCGACTCCGCCCACTCCAGCAGTGGCATGATACTCAGAGACAATGTCTATGGCGGCATCAACGAGGATGCAGTGCGGCGGGATTTTACTGTCAACGCGCTCTATTACACGATTAGAAACTTTCTCATTCTGGATTTCAGTTCAGGCCTTGAAGATATCGAAAACAGACAGATCCGCATTATCGGCGATCCGGCAACACGCTATAAGGAGGACCCGGTACGAATACTTCGGGCCATCCGATTTGCAGCCAAGTTGGGCTTCGCAATTGAAGACAGGACCAGAAAGCCGATCGACGAACTGGCGGATATGCTGGCCTCGGTGGCCCCTGCTCGCCTGTTTGACGAAACCCTTAAGCTGCTGAGTACCGGGTGCGGAGAAAAAACCTTTGACCTTCTGAAGCAGTTCCGGGTCGGCAATTACCTTTTCCCGGCGACGCTGGATTGCCTCGCTGATATTGACAAACCCGAGAACCGGCTGGTAAGCCTGGCACTGAGAAACACTGATCAGCGTCTGGCCGAGGGTAAATCGGTCACCCCGGCATTTCTGTTCGCCGCTCTGCTCTGGCCGGTTTTACGCAATGAACTGGGCCAGGATCCAGGTAGCGACAGTCCCGGCATCCAGTTGATTCAACAGCAATCCAACCTGGTACTTTCCAGACAGATGCAATTCACGGCAATACCCAAGCGCTTTACAGTTGCGATTAGGGAAATATGGGAATTACAGGTTCGACTGGAGCGGCGCACGAAGCGCAGCGTAGTAAACGCCCATCAACACCCCAGGTTTCGAGCCGCCTATGACTTTCTGTTGTTGCGGGAGGATTCCGGTGAGGAGCTGGGCGGCCTTGGCCGGTGGTGGACAGAATTCCAATTCGCTGATTCGCAGCAACAGGCAATCCTGCTGAATGCCCTGGATGGCCGCCGACGCAGTCATCGCAAACCTCGACTCAAGCGCCCTGGAAGCGGCAAGTGAATCTCGAAAGTACAACTGCCAGAAAACCACCCCGCTACATAGCTGTCGAGGGACCTATAGGGGTGGGGGAAAACCAGTCTCTGTAAACGCCTGGCATCCACTTTCAACTATGAACTGCTGCTTGAAAAAAGTGAAGAGAATCCGTTTCTTGATCGATTCTACAAGGATCGCCGCCAGCACGCCCTGGCAACTCAGCTTTTTTTCCTGTTTCAAAGGGCACAACAAGTTCAGCAACTGCGTCAGGACGACCTGTTCAGTTCAGTCAGAGTCGCTGATTTCCTTATAGAGAAAGACCGGCTCTTTGCCCGCCAGACCCTTGATCCGGATGAATTCGAAATTTATGAGAACGTGTATCGACACCTTACACTGGACGCGCCGGTACCAGATCTGGTGATCTATCTACAGGCGCCTACCGACACCCTGCTGCAGCGGATTCAAAGGCGTGGAATTGCATCGGAACAATACATCGAGAGAAGTTACCTGGCGCAATTGAACGAGGCGTATACGGAATTCTTCCACTATTTCGATACTACTTCCCTGTTGATTGTCAACAGCTCCCAGATCGACCTTGTGGAAAATGACAGAGACTACGAACACTTGGTAGATTATATCCTTAAGCTGCCAAGCGGCACTCACTATTACAATCCCAGGCCGTCGCTGCTTTAGTCTCAGTGGTTCAGCCTGGTCGCGATAGGATCTTTTTGTGAACCAACACAAATCGGCAAAAGCGGTTACCCTGAAAACCCTGATCGAGATTCGTCAGCAAGGAGAAAAATTCGCCTGCCTGACTGCTTACGATGCCATTTTCGCCGGCATCGTCAGTAAGGCCGGTGTTGAAGTGATACTTGTGGGCGACTCCCTTGGCATGGTGTTGCAGGGGCACGACAGCACCCTGCCCGTGACCATGCATGACATGGTTTACCACATGGAATGCGTCAAGCGGGGAAACCAAGGAGCCTTACTGATGGGGGACCTGCCCTTCATGAGCTATGCTTCAGAAGCCCAGACCCTGGAAAACGCCGCAGCTTTGATGCGCGCCGGAGCACAGATGGTCAAGTTGGAGGGTGGCGCCTGGATTGCCAGCACCACCAGGTTGCTTGCCCAACGGGGAATTCCTGTCTGCGCACACATGGGGCTTACACCCCAGTCCATCAATCGTATCGGCGGCTATCATGTTCAGGGCAGGGATACTGATCAGGCTCAACTGATCATTGACGAAGCTCTGGTTCTCCAGGATGCCGGTGCCAGTGTCCTGCTGCTTGAATGCGTTCCCAGGGCCCTAGCCAAAACAATCACTGAAATTCTTTCAATCCCTGTCATTGGAATCGGTGCAGGTCCGGATACTACCGGTCAGGTAATGGTGCTCCACGACCTGCTCGGAATCTCACCAATCACGCCGAAATTCGTCAAGAATTTCCTGGCTGAATCGTCAAACGGAATACCAGGCGCAATCGAGGCTTATGCTCGTGCAGTCAAGGGAGGCACATTTCCCTCCAAAGCACACTGGTTCGATTAGCCGCCAATCAGCCTATTACCATGCAAACCATTACCACCATCGCCGAATTGAGATTGTCAGTCAGGAAGCAAAAGGCTCCCGGCAGGGTAATCGGCCTGGTGCCCACCATGGGGAACCTGCATGCCGGCCACCTGCAACTGGTCAAGGAAGCACAAAAAAAGTGCGATTGGATTATCTGCAGTATTTTTGTAAATCCATTACAGTTCGGCCCCGATGAAGACCTTGATGCCTACCCGCGCACACTCGATGAAGACCTGGCATTACTCGAGGCGTATCAATGTGATTGTCTGTTTTGTCCGGACTCCGGAGAAGTGTATCCCCGGGGCTTGCAGTCCCAAAGCGTAGTCAGGGTTCCCGACCTTGGCGAGGCCTATTGTGGCAGAAGTCGTCCCGGTCATTTTGACGGTGTGACAACGGTCGTCTCCAAACTGTTCAATTTGTGTCAGCCCGATCTGGCGTTTTTCGGACTCAAGGATTTTCAGCAATACCTGATCATCAGAAAAATGGTTGCAGATCTGCATTTTCCCGTTTCGGTTGTCGGCGTCGAAACTGTCCGCGAGCCGGACGGGTTGGCAATGAGCTCGCGAAACAATTACCTGGACACCGAAGATCGCCGCAGAGCCCCTGTCCTATTTCAGACGCTGGCGGATACTCGAGACCGAATCGAGTCAGGCAGTATCCACTTCCGTGAACTCGAGGATTCCGCTCGGCAGCGTCTGGAGCAAGCCGGGCTTCGCCCGGACTATTTCGTCATCTGCAATAGCAGGACTCTGCGGCAGGCCGAGCCTGGGGATTCCTGTCTGGTAATCCTGGCAGCGGCCTTTGTGGGTAAGTCGCGGCTTATTGACAACATTTGCTTCACGATCCCGGCCAGGTGATCCCTGAAAATACACACTGGTTGTGAACGCCCGGTATTAGTAAAATCCAGGAACTCGAGCGAGTCTGGTGCTTTCGCCAGTCATCCGAATCAACAAAAACACGCAACAGGAAACAGCAACATGTCGGAACAAAAAATCTACCCAGTCAGCGCGGCGGCCAAATCGAGAAGTCTGCTTTCAAAATCTGAATATCAGGCTATGTATCAGCACTCCATCGACAACCCGGAAGAGTTCTGGGCTGAACAGGCAGGAAAATTTCTTCATTGGCATGAACCCTGGAAGGAAGTGTATTCCGGCGATTTCAGTAAAGCGGAGACCAGCTGGTTCCAAGGTGGCAAGCTGAATGTCTGTTACAACTGTGTGGACCGGCATCTGGAAAAACGCGGGAAACAAACTGCAATTATCTGGGAAGGTGATGAACCCGATCAGGACAAAAGCATCAATTATGAAGAACTTCACCGGCAGGTCTGCAAGTTTTCCAATGCCATGAAAGCGCGGGGCGTGAAAAAGGGTGATCGCGTTTGTATCTACATGCCGATGATACCTGAGGCCGCCTATGCCATGCTGGCTTGCGCCCGGATAGGTGCGATTCATTCGGTGGTCTTCGGTGGTTTCTCACCGGAGTCCCTGAAAGACCGGATTCTCGATTCAGACTGCCAGACCGTCATAACCGCCGATCAGGGAGTCAGAGGTGGACGGCTTGTCCCGTTGAAGCAGAATGTCGACTCGGCACTGCAAAATTGTCCCGATGTACATACCGTCTTCGTAGTGCGCCGCACCAACGCTGACGTACCCTGGCAGGAAGATCGGGATATCTGCTACTACAACGCGGTAGAACAGGCTGAAGTGGACTGCCCACCAGAAATCATGGACGCTGAAGACCCTTTGTTTATCCTTTATACGTCCGGCTCCACAGGCAAACCTAAAGGAGTGCTGCACACAACCGGTGGATATCTGCTGGGCGCAGCCATAACCCACAAGTACGTGTTTGACTATCACGATGGCGACATCTACTGGTGCACCGCGGACGTCGGCTGGGTAACGGGCCATTCCTACATTGTTTACGGACCACTTGCCAATGGCGCTATCACGCTGATGTTCGAAGGGGTGCCCACCTACCCCGATGTATCGCGCTTTTGGGAGATAATCGACAAGCACCAGGTTAATATATTCTACACGGCACCTACCGCTATCCGGGCCCTTATGGCATCAGGTAATGACCCGGTAACGAAGACGTCCCGGTCGTCGTTGCGGCTGCTTGGTTCAGTCGGCGAACCCATTAATCCTGAAGCATGGGAGTGGTACTACCATGTCGTGGGCAACGAATCCTGCCCGATTGTGGACACCTGGTGGCAGACTGAGACTGGCGCGATAATGATCACTCCGCTGCCAGGAGTCACTGACCTGAAACCCGGTTCGGCAACACTGCCGTTCTTCGGCGTTCACCCTGCTCTTTTGGATGCGGACGGCAATGTGCTCGAAGGCAAGGCAGAGGGCAACCTGGTTCTGTGCCAGAGCTGGCCGAGCCAGATCCGCTCTGTTTACGGAGATCACCAGCGCTGTGTCGATACCTATTTCTCCGCGTACAAGGGCTATTACTTCACCGGGGACAGCGCTCTGAGGGACGAAGATGGCTATTACTGGGTTACCGGCCGGGTTGACGACGTCATCAATGTGTCAGGCCACCGGCTGGGTACCGCTGAAATCGAAAGTGCGCTGGTTCTTCACCCCAAGGTTGCGGAAGCGGCCGTGGTTGGATTTCCCCATGATATCAAGGGCCAGGCTATTTATGCCTACGTGACCCCAATGGCCGGAGTGGAGGATTCGGAAGAACTTCACAAAGAGCTTGTGCAGTATGTCGCGTCGGAGATTGGTGCTTTTGCAAAGCCGGAGCACATCCAGTTCGCACCGGGCCTCCCTAAGACCCGCTCCGGTAAGATCATGCGGCGGATACTTCGCAAAATCGCCGCCAACGAGCTTGAAAACCTGGGTGATACCACCACCCTGGCCGACCCGGCAGTGGTTCAGGATCTGATTGACAATCGGGCCAACCGTTAGTGGAAATCCGCGCCATCGTCGCGGCTTTTCGACCTGTCCCGGGCGCGTCTGATAGTTCGCGGGTGAACGTGCGTGCCGCAGAACTAACTGCCCGGGACGAGGAACCGCGGTTATTGGGGAATCACAACCTGATCAAGTCTCAGGACTGGCTCTGCAATATTTCGTCGGAGTCAGTACCCGGACCGGTTACGGTGTGACCTACCAGCCTTGACGTAATCATGCCGCTGGTAATGGCGCCGTTGACATTGAGTGCGGTTCTGGCCATGTCGATCAATGGTTCGATTGAAATCAGAAGGGCCACGATTTCGACCGGAAACCCCATGGCCGGCAACACCACCAGGGCCGCGTTGGTCGCACCACCTCCGACCCCGGCTATTCCGAAAGAACCGATAGCAATTACGATTACAAGGCTGGCAATAAAATTGAAATCTATCGCGACTCCCATGGTTGGAGCCACCATGACCGCGAGCATGGCAGGGTAGATACCGGCGCATCCATTCTGACCGATGGTGGCGCCGAATGAGGCGGCTATGTTCGCAATTGGAGCCGGTACTTTCAATTCTTCGATCTGTGCCCGTATGGTCAGCGGGATGGTGGCAGCCGAACTGCGGGTGACAAAGGCGAAGGTTAAGACCGGCCAGACTTTCTGGAAGTAACTTCGGGGGTTCACACCCAACAGCACGATAAGCACCGTATGCACTGCAAACATGATCGCTATCGCCAGGTACGAAGCTACAACGAAGCCAATCAGATTCAGTATCGCCTGACCATCTGAGGTTGCGATCACGCGAGTCATCAATGCCGCTACGCCATACGGAGTCAGCGCCATGACCAGCTTCACCAGACGCATTACTACGGCCTGGGTAGTGTCGACGAACTGCCTGATCGGCGCAGCCCGTTCGGGTGACTCCTCACAAACAAGCAGGGCAGCTATTCCGAAAATCAATCCGAAAACTACTACGCTGATGATGGATGTTGATCGTGACCCGGCAAGATCGGCAAAGATGTTGGTAGAAATAAAGCTCACAAACAGTTCCGCGATACTCATGTCGGCGACACTGCCCTGGCGTGCCTGCAGCACCTCCGCGCGCGCCAGTTCACGGGCACCGGCCACCAGCTCACCGGCATTCAGCCCGAACAGCAATGCCATGGCGATACCCGCCAGGGCCGCAATCATGGTCGTGAAAATCAGCAGCCCCACCACAGAACCCCCGATCTTACCCAGTGACCTTATTTCCTCCACGCGCAGGACCGCTGCAATCATTGTAATCAATATCAATGGCATAATGATCATGCGCAACAGGTTGACGTAGCCATTGGCTACCACGTTGGTCCATTCCAGAGTGCTCTCCACGGTAGCGGGAGCGGCGCCGTACACCACCTGCAGAAACAGGCCGAACAGAGCGCCGGCAATCAATCCAGCCAGAACCCGGCGGGACAGCACGATCTGCTTCCGCCCAAGTTGCAGCAGAAAACCAAGAATTACCAGGAAAACAAGTAAGTTAGCAATGGCAGCGAATGTCATATCGAGCCCCGGTCGGCTTAATGATCAATAGTGATGCGGGCCGGTCTGAACAGGCTTCAGACTTCCCCCGCGTGGCTGTGCAGGTAACTTAGCATATTTCCGGCAACCTGGTTTACTGCCTCGAAACCTCCGGTGAGTGACACCTGAAAGCAAGCTGTTACTGCTGCACAAAAATTGATATTTTACCGGAAAAAAATTTCTTAACATACTGATATATAATATCTTTAATCGCACTGTTACAAGATAGGCAGGAACCCGATTACTGGTGGCAAACCGTACAGGGGAGCCAGCAACAGACGGCATTGAGGACCCCCGGATTCGGTGCCTGTTCGTATTGGCAGCCAGGGATACCGCTCGTCTCCAGGTTTGTCGGGCTGAGGCCAACGTGTAAGAATAGGACGCGAAAACATGTCTCGTTGTAACCAATAGCAAACGATTCAGTCAGACGCATGCTATCAATCGGCCTCGGATTTCAGATAAGAGTATCACCAGCCAGGTTACTATGCCGCTGAAAAAAGTAAGTTACGTTTTGGATCCAGTGACAGCACTGCTGCAAAGGCTGAGAGAGCATTTTCCGTTAACCATCCAGGGTGTTCTGGCCCTCACGGTCACTCTGCTGGCACTGCAGGTGTTCGGTTATGGCGCCATGGACCTGGTGGTTTTCGCCCTTAGCGTCTGCGCCTTGGCAATCATACTTTTCTGCCTCTTCTGTGTGATTTTCGGTGGTCTTTTTCAACAGCTGCGAGTGCGCAAGCAAATGCTCATTGTCGGTGATTCCGCCGCCGTGACCCGGCTGGAAGCGGGATTTCCAAATGAGACCGGTTTCTCCCTTACAGACCTCGCTTTCTTCCCGTTGATCAAGCTGTCCTGGAAAGTGATATACCCCGATCAACTGCAGACCCGACTGCGCCTCACGCCGGACAATCGACGCCTGGTTGAGGAACTGATCCCGATACGTCGTTGTCGAACAACCCGGATCGTTCGATTGTTCACTGTCAGTGACGTACTGGGATTCTGCCGTTACTCCTGGCGCCAGAGCCAGGCGGTGGAGATGCTGGCGCTGCCGCGCTGCAATTCCATAAAGACCCTGCCGATATTACGGTCACTTACCGCGGAGGACGGCATTCCGAGCCCCTCCGGCAATCCCGAAGGCGATCGCATGGAAATTCGTCCCTATGTACCTGGCGACTCGGTACGAAATATCATGTGGAAGACCTACGCCCGGAACAGGCAACTCAATGTACGGCTTGCAGAAAAAAGCGTTTTTCAAAGTAAACGAACCGTCGCGTACCTGCTATCGGGGCCTAACGATGAAGCAGCCGCTGCGGTCGCCCGCGTGGCGCTCGAATCACGGGCACTCGGGGAAGACTGGGTATTTGGGGCCGACGGCTCGGAAATTGCGTGTGAGGACCTGGAATCAGCCCTGATTGCGGTAGCTGCATCCCGCGCACTCGATGAGCCTTTCAGTTATGGACTGGATAATTTTCTACGTCAGTTCAACAGCCAGACCTCCTGTCATTGCATCGTGTTTGCAGCCGCCGAAACAGGACCCTGGATCAGTGCACTGCAGCAGACACTGAGCAGATTTCACGGGCAGTTCTCGCTTGTTCTGGCCACTGATGGATTAAGCGAACCCGGGGATGCAGGATTCTGGATCCGCCTGCTTTTCAGGAACGCACCGGCAATGCAGGCATCAGGTGGCCCAGGAACAAGGCGATCCACAACCGGCAGGCGTGAACTGGGCCAATTATTGACCGAACTCAGCCAGTCGGTAGAATCGACTCTGGTGATTGACCGAACTACCGGTTTAAGTTTCGACCAGACACTACGGAAAGTCTAGCAATGACGGATGGTACACTGAACAGATACACCCGAAGCACTGCCAGGCAGTTTCTGCCTGTCAGTTTCCGAGCCTTGATTATCGCCTCTGCCTACTGGGTTCTGAGCCTGTCGCTAACTGGTCTGAGTGGATCAATTGCTGCGATTCTGGGGTGCTTCACCGCCTGCGTTGCCGCCGATGCCCTATTTGAAAGATCCGTACTGCGGCACTCCCGAACCCCCGTCATACTGGCAGGTTGCGGCTTGCTATTGCTTGGAGGTCTGAGCCTCAGCAGCGGCCTGACGGGCAGCTCGATACTGGTGGGGCTACTCTCCCCCATGGCTGGCTACCAGTCCGCTGAATTTTTTCAAGTGGTTAGCTATCAGTGCATCTGCGACTTTCAGTTTACGGGCCTTGTCGCTGCGCTATAGCTGGGGAGCAGTACTTGAAATCGTATTTGTGGCAACAGCATTCATCATCACCTTGTCGGCGCACCGTAACGGCATGATCCACAGGCCCTATTTTATCGGCGACTTCGCTCTGATAAGAGGCCTTGACCCCTCCGCCATCCTCATGGCCATGGGCTGTGGTGCAGTTTTGTGCCTGGCGGCTCTGCTGATGATGGAAAACAACCACCGTCGTCTGCCCTGGCACTTTGCAGTCCTGGGCATGTTGTGCTTCTCGCTGCTTGCCTACGTACAATTTTTCGGACTGCCAACCCCGAGCTACACTGATGAACTGGGTTTGACCGGGGCGGAAGCAGCCAGTGGCGCCAGCCAGGACGACAACCCATTCCGGGACAGTGAAAACGACCCTGAGAACATGCAGGCACCTGTTGCTATCGTATTGTTTCGTGACGACTATGAACCGGCGAGTGGCTCCTACTATTTCAGAGAGACTGCCTATTCGCAATGGAACGGATCATTACTCGACATTACCAGTCGTGACGACATGGACAATGATCTGGTGGAAAATTTTACCACCTCTTCAATCCAGGTTGAAGAAGGCCTGATAAGCGAGTTGTCTCGAAAACGCGTACGGAACAGTGTCGGCATGTTGACACCACATCGCCGTCCCTTCGGGTTGGAAACACCAAGCATTTACATGGATACCCCCAATCCCAACAACCTTCGATTCAAACGCACCTATGATGTCGTTTCACTGGTACCCACTTTTCCCTATGACAACCTGATCGGTCAGGAAACCGGATCGGACGACTGGTCGCCTGAGGTTTGGGAAGAATACCTGAGGTTGCCCGACGATCCTCGCTATCGCGAACTGGCCAGCCAGCTGATCAGGACCCTGAAACCGGAATACACAGAAGATGCATTTGCCAAGGCATTTACCATAAAGGGTTACCTCGATGAAAACGGTATCTACAGCTTGAAGAATGCTCATGCCTATGAGACTGATCCGGCGGCATCGTTCCTTTTTGGGGACCTGACAGGCTATTGCATGCATTTCGCATTTGCCGCCACCTACATGTATCGAAGCCTCGGAATCCCGGCCCGGGTGGGCATCGGATATTCAGTACCGGCCAGCAATCGGGCCGGTGGATCTGCGCTGCTGGTACAGGCCATCCACGGACACGCCTGGCCGGAGATTTATTTCAAGGATTATGGCTGGGTCATTGTTGACCCGGCACCACAACAGACCCTCGTCGATATGTCAACCGATCCACAGAACAATCTGCAGCAGCTGCTGGGCGACATGCTTCGAAACGAGGCTTCGTTCAGTGACTATCTGGCCGCCGAGCAGGGCGCCGGCATACCCTGGCAGGCAGTTCTGAACACACTCTATGGGATAGTTATCCTGGCTGTTCTAGGCGGCTATGCGGTGAAAGGCTATCGACTCTGGATCCCTGCCCGGACAGATAAGAACGACCAGTACAAACTGGGCTATCGGGCAATTCTGGACCGTCTTTCGGCCCTGGGCTACAGGCGGCGACCAGGGGAGAGTCGGGAGTCCTTCGCTGTCAGAATGCAGGGGCTGACACCGGCATTCGAATCCGCAACCCGTCACCACCTGGCCGCGGCCCTGGGTAGTGCCGAGTCTGCTCGGTTCGAAACAGATTTCAACTGGAGCACTGTCAGCAAGCGGGTTTCCGAACAGGTTAACAGTCACGTGCCACTATGGAAGAAAATCCTCGGCACACTCAATCCCTATTCCTGGGTTGCCACTCGCTAGCCCCGGTTCCGCAGACCTGGTCGGTTCTGAAAATGGAGAATGTAATGACAATTGAAACAGTCACAGGGAAACTCGACGCCGAAATTTTTGAGGACCGCAATGACAGTCCAGCGGACTCCGGGTCTGTGAGTCAAACGGTTCAAACCTCTCCTGCAAGAATTGAGACAGACCCGGAACTTGACGTCGCGGTGGCAGTATTGAATAAACTTCAGGCCAATGTCCGACGTCAGGTTCTGGGAAGAAACGATGTAATCGAACTTGCAATTATCGCCCTGGTTGCCGACGGGCATGTATTGCTGGAGGACTTTCCGGGTTCAGGGAAAACCACACTGGCCAAGGCTCTGGGCGAAACTATCATTTCTCCTCCGGAATCTTCGGGTGACCACATCGTCCCTTTCCGGCGTATTCAGTTCACGCCAGACCTGTTGCCGTCAGACGTCACCGGTGTACCGGTATTTGACACCAACAGCAGCAGTTTCCACTTTCGTCACGGGCCAATATTCGCGCATGTTGTGCTGGCTGATGAAATCAACCGGACCTCCCCCAAGGTGCAATCCGCGATGCTGGAAGCGATGGGAGAAAAACAGGTCACTGTTGACAACGTAACCTATCCTCTTGACGACCTTTTTTTCGTTATCGCCACTCAGAATCCACTGGACCTGGTAGGCACCTACCCACTCCCGACTCCGCAACTGGACCGATTTTTATTCAAGATTTCCATGCAGCATATCGACCGTGACGCCGAACTTGAAGTGCTGGAAACCTGGCAGTCGCGACGGAACAGCAGCTCAGGGCGGGTTTCCGTAACCCGCGACGAGGTACTTAAGGCACGCGAAATAATCGAGACCGGGGTTGCCATAAGTCCAGCCGTAAAGACGGCGTTGGTAGACATATCCATCAGCCTCAGGGCTGACGACCGGGTCATACAGGGCAATTCCACTCGAAGTCTCGTGCTCATGTTACCCGCGCTTCAGGTACGGGCCGCCCTGCGCGGCAGAAATTTCGTCAGCGCAGAAGATATTGAATTTCTTGCCCCTTACATTCTCCAGCATAGGGTGGAGCTCGCACCCGGGGTCTCGGATTTTCGCAAGGTGCTTGCTGATTGCATGCGCCAACCTATGGAAAGCCTGGCGCGTAGCACGCTCAAATGAACATCAGAACCCGTCTCGGAATAACCACACTTCAGAATTGCAGATCCGGTTCCTGCCAATGGCTTACCGGACTCGCGCTGATAATGATAACGATGGCCATCCAGGCGCAGGATTCTTTCGACACGCCATCCGGTAAACCTGAAGACGGGATGGACCGACAACTGGAGGCACTGCAAATAAGCCCTGCCGAGTTACCGTTGTGTTTCGGCATGCGCGATATCGCCGAACCCCAGGCGCTGGCGATCTGCGATGCACTGCGACTGGAGGAAAATGTCAAGGCTCGAGAATTGAGCGAGACCTGGGTTCGCGCCGAACCTGAAAATCCTGCAGCCCAGTTTGCACTGGCTGAGGTCCTCTATACGGTGGAGGCCAACCTCCCCAGGGCACTGTTTCACCTGAAGAAGGCAGAAGAACTCACCGATTACCCCTCTTTGGGGCGTGCCCTGGCCTCCGGGAATATCCAGTGGCACTACCTCACGTTGTCACAACTGTCATTTGTTTACCAGATAATCGGCGACCAGGAGAATGCGCTGGCCTATCTGGATAAGCTCGAAGAAATTTACGGACTGGATGTGGAGTCGCTTCGGGGCTGGCCGCTGATCAAAATGCGTCAGTTCGAAGCCGCCCGGGCCAGTGCCAACAAAGTATTGCAGGCCAGCAACAGCGAGCGTGAACGCGCCAGAGCATGGAACACCCTGTGTGCTGTGGAACTGGCGAGCCTGCAACCCAACGAAAACATTGTCGCCTGTGACCGCGCTATCGACGAAGATGAAGATATAGCAAGCTCTGAAAACGATGGTGATACTGTCTACCTGACAAATGCCTCTGAAGTTGCTCTAAGCCTCCTGCAAATGGAGGAAGCTGAAAGTTATCTTGATCGGGCAACCCGCATGCTCAATCCTGAGAGCGCGGCAGACCCATGGATTTACAAATTGTATATCACTATCAACCAGGGTCGCTTCGATGAAGCCCGGGAGGCGATGGACCGCATGCTCTTGTGGCGGCAAAATCAGATACCGGTGGTCACGGTTATGAATCGTGCCGAGCACCTTATGGCGAGTGCCAGTTTTCTGCTGGTATCCGGACAGGGTGAGCAGGCCGCAAGACTCACTTCAACTGCGCTTGCTGAACCGGACCGGAACGGATCCTTCAGCGCCGACGATGCTCAGAAAGATTCAGCCTCTGCCCTGCTTCATATGCTTGCCAATGAAACCTGGTACCAGGTCCAGCTCGAGGAAGCTGCCACCCTGGATTTGACGGACCGGGTCCAGGCCAGGCTGACAGCCAACAGACAACGTTTTACAGCCTGGCTGGCGGGACGCAGGGCCGCCTCTCTGCTTGCTGATGAATCCGTGCTATTGAACAGGTTGAGGCCCTATGCACCTCTGGACGTTCACATACCCGAATGGATAGAACCGGAGATAATCCGGCTGATCGGTACAGGTGTCATGAGCGAATTGCTCCAGCGCGCCCGGGATGCCGGAGCATTCCTTTTGAACGAGGGTTACTTTTTTAGTTATGCAACAGAAATAGCGGCGCTTGAAGATCGACACGAGGCGGTGCTGGAAAACGGAAGCCGAGCAATGGAATTGCTTCCCCCGCAGGAAGTCCTGTTGCTCGCCAGGCTTCAGGCCCGCATCGCGGCTGCCGCCTGGGAGACCAACCAGCGGGACCTGGCTGTAGTGGCCTATCGAAAAGCGCTGCAGCTTGACCCGGGTATCCTCCGAAGACTGGACGCATCACTGCCGGTAAGCCTGTCTGCCGGTGAAAACGAGATGTCCCGATACGCCAACCGATTTCTGGAGAAGTCTCCGCGCTTCAGGCGGGCAAGAAACGGCTTTACTCTACAAGTGCAAGTGACTCACCAGCAAGCCCCTTCCCTGTGCCTGTTCAGTCCCGCTGGCGAAACTATCACCTGTGTCACCCATTCCCCCCAGCCAGGTGAGTCCGCTGAAGACAGTGCGCGCCACCTGGTTCGGGGCGTGCACGGCGAACTTTTCGACCTTGGTTTTCAGATCAGCGCCGCGCAAATGGCATTGTTACGAGGGTCCAGTGTGATCACCCAGTCCAGACCCAGCGCCGGATCGCAAACCAGCCTGGATCGGTTTACCGGGCAATAATTCCTCGTTGTCACCAGCCCCACTAATTTGATTGTCACTGTTGTAACTTATGTGAGTATGCGCATAACCGAATGACATTAAAACAGCTCTGCCTGTTTCCAGAACGCCGCGATCAGCGTCGGGCGCTTTTGTGCAGACCGAAGTTTCCCGCGTGCGGTATACGTCAGTTCTGTGATCGAACCTGGGCAGTAATTCGCCAACGCATGGCGCTTGAGCCAGGCCCAGAGGTATTCAACCGGATTGAGCTCTGGCGCATAGGGCGGAAGAAAGTCGATGGCCACCTTTCCGTCCAACGTGTCGAGGTAATCCCTGACAAGGCGCGAGCGGTGCGCGCGGAGCCCGTCCCAGATAATCAACAGCGGTTGTTTAATTTGGGCTACCAACGCTTTCAGAAACGCGACGATCTGGGGTGCCTTGATACTGCCTGGGTGCAGGCGGAAATAGGCGCTGGTGAAACTTACGCCGGCAATCATCGACAACTGCTTCCAGTTGAAGTGGAACTGGATAACCGGTGTCTGGCCGCGCGGTGCCCAGGTCCGTACCCGTGTGGGCCTTTCCGACAGACTCGACTCGTCTATGAAGGCACCGTGCGTTCGCAACGCACCACGGCATCCTTGTCACGTCACGTGGCCCGCTTCTCGGGTTTCTGGCTGGAGAATCCCAACATGCCCAGCAACCGCCAGACATGGACATCGCTGTATTTGATGCGGAACGCCTTCTCGATCAGCAGGCGCACCCGTTTGATGGTCCAAAGATCGGTGGCGTATCCATTGGCGATGGGGCCGGCCAGCAACATTTCTCGTAAAGAATCTAACTGTTCTGGTGACATCCGGGAGGGTCTCCCGCCCTTGCTCATGTCTCGCAAGCCATCGATACCCTGTTCCTGCAAAACAGCCAGCCACCGATACACCGTTTGTCGTGGAGCGTCGACGATACGTGCAACCTCCGACGGAGTTTTGCCCTTCAGTAACAACCGACCGGCACGCACTCGACGTTTTGAAGCGGCATCCATCGCTACTGCCATACCAAATCCTCCATGGAGAAATGATGTGGCGATTGTAACGCAAAGTGACCATAAATGTCACGTGGTTATGTAATATTCAATAAAAAAGCGCCAATCTCGGCTAGCTGTAAGAATACCAGCCCTCGCGGCAAGGGAACTCCATGCAAAGCACTGTTACCCGGTTATCCCTGTCGATGATTGCGCTGTTGTCCGGCGCGTCGGCGCTGGGTCCCGCGGCAATGCAGATACTGCTGCCGGCACTCCCGGTGATTCGGGAAGATTATGCAGTTTCCGCCGGCATCGCCCAACTCACACTGAGCCTTTCCATGTTTTCCATCGCTGTGGCGACGCTGGTATACGGGCCTGTCTCAGATCGTTATGGCAGGAAACCAACTCTTATCGCAGGAACAGTTATTACCCTCGTGGGATCACTTGCATGCCTGATTGCCCCAACTGTTCTTCTGCTCATAATTGGCAGGATTATTCAGGCTTTTGGCGGAGCAGTTGGGCTGGTAGTCGCCAGGGCAATAGTCAGAGATGTCTATGGCCCTCAGGAATCGGCAAAAATAATATCGACACTGGTGATGGTCATGGTAGTCATTCCGATGCTGTCACCCGCCTTGGGTGGCGAACTGATGAACCTTTTCGGGTGGCGTTCGGTGTTCCTGATAATAGCTGCTTTCAGCGCCCTTATCCTGACAATCATGCAATTTCGATTACCTGAAACCCTGGTGGAACCGGTTTCGTACACCGGGCTTGGGGGCATGCTGCGCACCTTCCGGGACTTGCTGCACTCCGGCAATTTTAGAGGCTACGCGTTCAGCGTAGCCTTCGTTTCCGTCGTGTTCTTCAGCTTCATCTCAGCCGCCCCGGAAATCATGGTGTCTGTTCTTCATCGCCCGGCAACCGAATACGGTTATTACTTTATCATGATCCCGGCAGGATTTATGGCCGGAAACTACGTGTCCAGGAGATACGGCGGGCACCTTGGAATTTACCGCATCATAGATATCGGCTCAAAAATTTCCTTGCTGGGAATTTCTCTGACTCTCGTTCTGCAGTGGGTTGGCCTGCGCCACCCGGTTTTCCTATTTCTGCCAATTGCGCTCGCCATTTTCGGTGGCGGCCTGATTCTGCCGAATGCCCAGGCTGGCGCCATTAATGAATTTCCCCGGAATGCGGGCAGCGCTTCCGGACTGACTGGCTTCCTGCAAATGGGTCTTTCCTCGATCGCCGCTCAGGGGGTTGCGATAATCTATAATGGCACGGCCTATCCGCTGCTGAGCCTGATGTTTGTCGCGTCACTCCTGTCACTGTTAAGCTTTCGACTGGGTGTCGGTAAACCACGCTCGGAAACTTAGGGAACCTCTGAATACGTCCCACAATGCTCTGCGGGAGTCTGTCGGGTGTTGCTGTAAGGCGCCGTGCGCTGGGAATGGTCACTCCCTTGCCAAGCACGGCAACGAAGCAGCGACGCCTGACAGGCCCCGCCCGAAGGGGCCTTCAGGTAGGTCCGCTGGCTTCGTTGCACTGCCTTGATAGGCCGACGCATGCCGGCGGCAATGCGCGCCTCGGCAGCAGACTTGCCCGAAGGCCAGAGCGTTGTGGGACTTAATCAGAGGTTCCTTAGGAATCTCTGATTAAGAGATACTGTTTGCCGGACACATTCCAAGCATCCCTCGAACACTGCAACGACAGCATAACCTCTGATAGAAAAACCTGGGAGTCTTTCCGATAAACGGGATCGAGGAAGCTATCGATCGTTCAACTGCATGCAGAATTTTCCAACATCGTGCAAACAGCGCAAATCAAATAGCAAACTACCCCCGTGTACCCTGCCGATCACGGGCACAGGAAGCGATCGAAATCTCATCGCGAGCTCTTGAAGTTTCGCTTCTGAACGAGCAGGGCCTGACGGCGTAATCTCCAATGCCAGACTCTCAAGCAGATCCACCGGCAATGCCCCACTTCCAATCTGGCTCCTGCAAGATATTATTTCAACTTCCGCTTCCCCACCCACAAACCTGGATACGACAGGGGTTACTTCTGCAGCAACTCTGGCAATAGCCTCCTTCGATCTTGTCAGATCCCGCAGCACGGGCAGCTTCCGGGGCAGGAGAGAAGGATTTTTGTATAGCTGCAGCACCGCGCCCAGCGCTGCCAGAGTCAGCTTGTCGACTCGCAGGGCACGTTTAAGCGGACTGACTTTCAGCTGTTGTATCAGGTCTTTCCGACCCGCAACGATGCCAGCCTGCGGACCGCCGAGCAACTTGTCTCCTGAAAAGGTTACCAGATCCGCACCCTGCATCAGCGAATCCGCAACCGTAGGTTCTTTGGGTAAACCAAAGCGATGCAAATCAATCAGTGTGCCGCTGCCGAGATCCACAACAAACGGTATACCACGTTCTCGGGCAAGAGCAGCAATTTCAGGCTCTGGCACGGCACTGGAAAACCCCTGAATTTCATAGTTGCTGGTGTGCACCCGCATGAGCAACGCAGTGTTGTCATCTATCGCCTGCGAATAATCGGCAAGATGAGTCCGATTCGTCGCCCCAACTTCTCTGAGGCGGCAACCAGCACTGCCCATGACTTCAGGTATCCTGAACGCCCCGCCAATTTCAACCAGCTCGCCCCGTGAGATAATCACGTTCTTACCCACCGCCAGGGCGGTCAACACCAGCACAACTGCTGCCGCGTTGTTATTGACTACCGTCGCCGCTTCCGCTCCGGTAAGCTGACAAATCAATCCCTCCACATGGGACTCACGATCACCACGCGTACCACTTGAAAGTTCGTATTCCAGGTTGACTGCTTCGCCGGCAATCATGGTCAGAGCCTCAATGGCCTCATCAGGCAATAGAGCACGCCCCAGGTTTGTGTGAATGACTGTTCCTGTTAAATTGAAAACCGGAATCAATAGAGGTCGGCTGCGAACTGCAACCCGCGCAGTAATTTCCTTTACAATAAGCCCTGTCGAGACTGACTCCACAAAGCCTGACCCGCCCGTTCTGGTACCCAGGCGTATTTCCTCTCGTAGCCGGGACAAAATCTCCCTCGCTGCTTCACGAACAACCTCTCGACCGTGACAGTCTATTACGCTGGACAACTCTGTAAGCCGCAGCACCTGGTCAATGGCGGGCAGGTTTCTGAGTTGCCTATTGACTGGATCAGTCATCTGATCCTGTTCCTCATTAACAAGAATTAGGGAACCTAGATTAAGTCCCCCTACACTCTGGCCTTCGGCGGGCCTCGGGCGCGCTCATTGCTGCATGGCAGGGGTGACCATTCGCGCACAGCGCCTTACAGCAACACCCGACGACTCCCGCGGCATTGTGGGACTTAATCGAGGTTCCTTAGTGAATCGGACAGCTTTACCCACCCGGAATAAATCGGATTCTCAATTTACGTAAATTGCAGCGTTCATGCAATGGAACGTGGATATCAATTTGGGAATCTGGTAGCGTGCCCAGATTCGCAGGACGAAAACAAGCATATGCCGATCTCAGACCCGGAGAGCAAGCCAAGCTATATGAATGAATCGCCAAACAAAGTTCCACTCTTGATTGCCAATGAGTTCCATTCTGGGACGGTTAATAAACTGGACACTCTTTTTGAAACACACAAGTTATGGTTGTTGTCGCCACTGAACCAGAGGAAGTTGGTCGAGCAATTGAAACCACACTGCCGAACGGTTGCCACTGCCTCTTGGCAAACCAATCCTCTGATCTATACGTTACCCAAACTCGAATTAATTTCCTGTTTCGGAGTCGGAGTAGACGGTATTGATTTTGGCATTACCCGTTCTCGAGGTATTTCAGTTACGAATACGCCAACGGTGCTGAATGACGCGGTGGCAGATATCGCAATTGCACTTATACTCGCAACCCAAAGAAATCTGATTAATGCAGACAGGTACGTACGTTCGCACGAGTGGCTTAAAGGCCCTTTCCCCCTGTCACGAAGTCTGGCAGGGCAAACTCTCGGGATCCTCGGGCTGGGCAATATTGGTGAAGATATTGCTCGCCGCGCACAGGCATTTAAGCTAAATATCGCTTACCACAACCGACGAATAAAGGACCTCCCGTTTCAATACTACCCGGATATCCAGAGCCTGTGTGAAAACGTCGATATTCTCCTGTGTATGTTGCCTGGAGGACCAGAGACTGAAAATTCAATAAACCTTGATGTGTTCAGGGCACTGGGTCCTCACAGCACATTTATCAATGTGGGCAGAGGGTCAAGTGTAAATGAAGATGATCTGATAGAGGCGCTTCGATCAGGCACGATCGCAAGCGCCGGCCTGGATGTGTACGTCAATGAACCGAAGGTCCGTGAGGAACTCATATCAATGAGCAATGTCGTACTCTTTCCACATATTGGCAGCGCCACAGTCGAAACCCGCACTGGTATGGGCGATCTCGTAATTGACAATCTTCTGGCATGGAAAAACGGTGACCCACTAAAGACCCCGGTGGATTAAGGAACCTCTGATTAAGCGTGCTCCAAAGAGGAGACTGGCAGTAAAAAGCAGAGGCTCTTATTCCAATATGTAGAAATAGACAAAGCGGGCATCGTTGTCATGGAGCGATTGAAAACTATGCCCTTTGAAGTATTCGCTCCAAAGATCCACTTCCCGAAAAAATTCTCGAAATGGTTGACTCAACGAGTTGTAGATGACTTCCTGGATTATAAGGATATGGTAGTGCTCCAGGCCGAGGCTCTTCGCATAGTCGGATATCATATTCTTAAGCAAGGGATGTTTGCGTAACTCTTCATAACGTGCTGCCTGTATCAGAGCATCCCCAAACAGATCATAGGCTCGAATACCTCCGGATTGAAAGGTCCCCTGGACAGAGTTGTAAGCGAGCCCCATAGCCGCCTTTATCGGGCGGGAGTAATTGAATTTATCAACTTCTTCATTGAACGCGCCGAACATATCCAGAGCGGTTGAGACAGCACTATCTGCTAGAGACCTCGAATCTATAGGCAGAAAAGGATAACCGACCGCACTGATAAATCCATCTCCTGTCTCTTTCAAACGAAACGCTCGTGAACGCAGGGGATTGTGCTCATATCCCTGCATACAGATCTGCAGGAATGATTGAAAAACCCCCATAAAAAATTCCTTGGTGCGCTCATGCCTTATCTCACTTGATTTTTGAACATCAAACACGTTAACGATCGCCTTACCCTCCTTGAGTGGCATCGTGCTTTCAAGCTCATCGCCCAGTTTGATACGCTCTAGCTGGTGTGGATAAACCAGCTTGGAAAGCTGATTATACAGATGCTGCCGTATATCGGCATCTGTTGACTTCAAGTAAAAGCGAGTACGGATAGATACAAAAAATATCCAGCTAAAAATCGTACCGGCCATAAACCCCTGCAATACTTGAATCCAGTTGACTATCACAAAATTATAATTAATAAGCGCTAAAATAGTCGCTGTCGATAGTGTCAACCAGATGTTTCGAACAAATGTTACAGAATAGCTGATGTGATATGAAAAAGCCGTAGCCAACAGTAGAACAAAATTTATTTGACCCAACAGTGCGAGGTTAACAGACTGTATACCTTCATCTAGCTCAGATTCACCAAGTAAGATTCGCAAAGTTGCCAAGAAACCTGCTAAACCTGAGACTATCAAAACGTCCAATATAATTGGACTATATTTATTAACCGTAGGCAATAGAAGGGTAAGAGGGCGGTATAATGCAGCTATTACTACCGGAATAGCGTATGCATAAAGGCTATATAAAATATTTGGATTGTCTTGGTTAGCAGGATGGTAATAAGTTACCAAGGAGGATATTCCAAGAAGTACTGCAGTAATTCTACAAGGCCAACCACCGAGAGCGCGAGCAGCTTCATCTCTCAGCTCCCTCTTAAACTCGTCTTTGTGTTCTCTGCAATAATTGAAGTACTTGTCTCTACTATTTCTCAAGAACTTTCCTTAGAACCTAAATACAAGTGCAAATAATGGTGGAATTTCACGCTAATTAATTAGGGTTTGAATACATTTAATAATTCAGAACTAGTATTATCTGGATCTGCACAACAGCTATAAACGGCGTACATCGGTTAATCTTTAGGTCAATCTATTGCAAATTCCCACATCATATCTTGCTCTATTGTTGTACGTTTCATTGGTGTGTAGCTACATTTGGGCTAGACTTATATTTCTTAAAAATACCTCAAAGAAGACACTCCTGATCAGCTTTCTTTGCTAGACCCCTTGGTCGCCATACAGATTTTTATAATAGTACCTAGTTTTAAAATGCCAAGGAAGACACTCGGCACACTTTTCGCCCTCCATAATTTGCTTTTTCTTTTACTCATTATACTTTAACTATATTTTGGTGGGGCATTCGGAGCAGCAAAGAATTAAGTTTCGCAACTGGGGGAAATGTGCGAATTATTATTACAAGCGGCCCCTTCAATCTTGTCAGACACCCATTTTACTTGTCATACATAATTACTTGGGCCACAAGTACTTTAATGTTTAACTTAGTTTCATTGTGGATTACACTATCAATGCTGTCTTTGTTTTATTTCAAGGCAGCAAAATCAGAAGAAAATCAAATTGCAAAAACTACGTTAGGTCCAACTTACAAAGAGTATAAGAATCATGTTGGAATGTTTTTGCCCAAGGCTACACAATGGAAGAACTGGATTTCCGGACTATTTCCGATCAAGAAGAAATAGAGTTTTTTATTGATCGTTTTGGATATTATGTAGGTGTAAAATTGCCACTTCCATATGTAATGCAAAATCAAGTAGTAGGAGTTTTCTTACAAGATAGACTGGGTGGTGGATTTATAATTGTAACTCAGCCACCGTTCAGATCCCTGTTGTTCGTCCCCGACCCAGTTAAATCTACTGATAAGTTTTTTAAAATCGACAGCTATGACATGATGGAAGTCAATGGACTATGGATTAGCCCTGCATTGAAAACAGCAAAGTTACAATTTTCTGTTTGGAAGCGAATTTTGAAAGATGTGTTCTTCTGTAGGAAGAAATATATCTTGTTAATGCGAAATGCACGAAATAAGAACATCGATCACATACATAGTTTAACAAATCCGACCCAACTCTACTTAGGCTCGCCATCTATGATTCAGGGGCAATGTACTCATGATAAAATCTGCGTCAGTTATACAACCAGGTGGAAGTTAATATTAGGATTTCACAGCTATTGGAAGGAATACAAGCTACGTGAGAAGCGGCAAATAGCCATGACAAATCGGACCGGCTTTAACCCAATCGAACACAAAAAAGCCAAGCAACCAGAACTTATCAAATAGCCCTCGCTTCGCTACCTATTGAGCCCTTATAAGCGCTATTACCCTGAATTAGGGCTTGATGTCTCCAACTAGCCTTCATTACTACTTTGTTCAGGGGTATGTCGAACAGTGCACGCCCCAGAACGGTGCACTCTGGTTGGGCCAAGCCCTGCTTAGGAGTACTTCCCTGCCTGCTCCATCGTTTCACAAAGCTGGATTTTGAGGTAAAGGTGCATTATCCTCCTGTTCCCCGTTCGGGGTCGTTTATCTGACTTCAGTTGGCCTGGCAATAATGAGTACCAAGTGGGTGGCTGTCATCCGGCTAACAAGCGGGTTCCGGGCTAATCGCTACATGAATACTGGCTAGAAGGGGACGATCTACTCGCATGAATAAAACTACTCGTAAAACCGCCTCTGGACGTAAGCCGCAAAAGCCGGCCAATAACTGTGTTTATGCATTCGGCCAGAAAACCGAAGGCAATGCCAAGATGCGGGAATTACTGGGTGGCAAGGGTGCCAACCTCGCTGAAATGGCGTCTATCGGACTTCCGGTACCACCCGGATTCACCATAAGTACGGAAGTTTGCAACTATTTCTATTCGCACAAGGAAAATTACCCGCAATCTCTGGCCAAAGATGTTGAAACCGCCATCGCTCAGATAGAAAAGCAGCTGGGTAAGAAATTCGGTGCCAGTACCAATCCTCTTCTGGTTTCAGTGCGTTCCGGAGCCCGCGATTCCATGCCAGGCATGATGGATACCATACTGAATCTGGGGTTGAACGATGCAACCGTGGAAGGCCTGGCCGCTGCATCCGGGAACAGCCGGTTTGCCTGGGATTGTTATAGAAGATTTATCCAGATGTACGGCGACGTTGTTCTCGGTATCCAGGCCGAGAATGAAGAGGAAGAGGATCCTTTCCATAAGGTCCTGGACAAAATGAAGGGCAGGCTGGGAATTGATGCCGATAATGCCCTGACAACTGACAACCTCAAGGACCTGGTCAAGCAATATAAAAATCTGATTAGTAAGAAATCCGGCAAGTCGTTCCCCCAGGATGTCATGGAGCAACTGTGGGGTGCGATCGGTGCGGTATTCAAATCCTGGAAAAATCCACGTGCAATCATATACCGCCAGCAATATGGAATCCCGGCTGAATGGGGTACCGCGGTCAACATTCAGGCAATGGTATTCGGCAATATGGGGGATACCAGTGCCACAGGGGTTGCCTTCACCAGAGATCCGGCAAATGGAGAAAAGGCCTTTTATGGTGAATACCTGGTAAATGCCCAGGGGGAGGACGTGGTGGCTGGAGTAAGAACTCCCCATTCGATCACCTATATGCAGAAGGAACTTCCAGAAAATTTCGCTGATCTGGAAAAGGTTCGCAGCAAGCTGGAAAGTCACTTCAAGGACATGCAGGATTTTGAATTTACGATCGAGGAAGGTCGCCTGTTCATTTTACAGACTCGAAATGGCAAACGTACTGGACTTGCAGCTGTGCGGATCGCCGTTGAGATGCAACGCGAACGGCTGATGAGCCAGCAGACCGCTTTACTGAAAATCCCCGCCGAATCAATCGACTCGCTGCTGGTTCCGGTATTTGATGCGAAGGCATTGAAAGCCGCTTCCCTGATTGCCCATGGCCTTCCTGCCGGCCCCGGAGCCGCGACCGGTCGTATTGCCTTCACGGCGGCAGCTGCTGAACAGGAAATCAAGCGCGGCAATAAGGTGGTCCTGTGCAGGACAGAAACATCACCAGACGACCTGAAGGGGATGTTACATTCTCAGGGAATCCTGACTTCACGAGGCGGTGTTTCCTCTCACGCAGCACTAGTGGCGCGCCAATTAGGCAAAGTCTGTGTCTGTGGCGCCGGGGACATTACCATTAACTATGAGCGCAAGACCTTGACGGCGGGCAAGGTAGTCCTGAAGGAAGGTGATTATATTTCAATCGACGGAACCACTGGCGGAATATATAAGGGCATGATCGAAAGTGCAGACTCCGAGGTTAAACGGGTCCTTGAAAGCACCATGAAACCGGAGAAAAGTTATACTTTCGAGTTGTTTCAGACAGTGATGAAGTGGTCTGACAAGTACCGTAGACTGAAAATCCGCACCAATGCCGATACGCCGTCCATGGCCCGACAGGCTGTTGCTTTCGGCGCCGAAGGGATCGGTCTCTGCCGCACCGAGCATATGTTCTTCGAAGGCAATCGAATCGACCTGATGCGTCAGATGATACTCGCCGTAGATGAAGTCGAGCGTAGGGCAGCGCTGAAAAAACTGCTGCCATTTCAGAAAAAGGATTTTGTCGGATTATTCAAGGCGATGGCCGGCCGACCGGTTACCATTCGCCTTCTGGATCCACCGCTGCACGAATTTCTGCCACACGACGACGTGGTCCGCAGACAACTGGCGGAAAAGCTCGGCGTACCCCTTGAATTTGTAATCGAGCGAATCAAGGCGCTTCACGAAGAGAATCCGATGCTGGGCTGCCGCGGCTGCAGACTGGGTATTTTGCACCCTGAGATCACCGAAATGCAGACCCGGGCCATCTTTGAAGCCGCTGCACAGGTGATGAAGGCAAAGAAAAAAATCAAGGTAAACCCTGAAATCATGATCCCGCTGGTGGGGTTCAAGGCAGAGCTGCAAGACCAGTTGGATGTAGTACACCGGGTAGCAGAAGAAGTGATGCAGAAACGCGGAGTGAAAATCAGTTACCAGGTGGGGACAATGATTGAAGTCCCCCGTGCAGCCATAACAGCAGACGAAATAGCCCAGATCGCCGATTTCTTCAGCTTTGGTACCAACGATCTGACCCAGACCACTCTGGGCCTGAGTCGAGACGATATGGGCCTGTTCTATGACGAGTACCAGAAAAAGGAAATCTACAGCCAGAACCCTTTTGCCAGTATTGACAAGAACGGCGTCGGTAAGCTGATGCGATTTGCCGCCAGCAACGGCCGCGAGGTGAAGAAAGACCTCAAGCTCGGTATCTGTGGAGAACATGCCGGAGATCCGGCATCCATTGATTTCTGCCACAACCTCGGCCTGGATTACGTAAGCTGCTCCCCGCCAAGAGTCCCGATTGCAAGGCTTGCTGCGGCTCAGGCGGCATTGAGGAACAAGCAGCCAGCGTAAGTGATCTGCCAGAGGGTTGAGGAGTTAATCTCGATTACGGCTTATGCAGGGTCAACGGGGGAATAGGACAGTCCAGTGTAACGCCGACCGCTCTTAATAATTCAACCTCTATGGGTGCCGCAGTTTCATCGGCCAAGATACAGGCAACACAAGCTTTGAGAACAGCTGGCTTTTGCAAAGGCTTCAGCCCAACCAGCTTATCCAGGGCCTGATCAATGGCAGCAAAATCGAGTCGATTCTTATCCCAAAGGCCAAGTTTGAAAGGCTCTAGCCTGCCTTGTGCCCTGGCGAATGCCTGGTGAGGTTTCAATTCGCTGTCCCGGTCCGAGTACGCCAGCAATGACAGCAGGCACTCCAGTTCCGGGAGACAGTCTTTTAATTCCTTGCGACCGAGAGACCTGGGAGATTTCTTCTGAAACACCGGGTCCAGTGTATTGCTGACAATCTTTAGCAGAGCCCATTCAAATAGGCTAACGCGGTTATCCAGCTTCACAAGCTGCATCAGGTTGGAGGAAAACTTTTCGTACTGACGAAGAGACAGCTGCCGTAAGCTGTGCAACCCGATGGAAAGCAGCGGCAGACGAAATTGACCGGAGATCGATCCGAAGTCAACCAGCAGGCTATGAAGCTCATCGGCAATGCCCTCGTCCGCCGATTGCTCGAGAAAATCCAGTTGTGACCTTCGAATGCCTGCGTCGACATCAATAACCATCAAGTAAACCAGAGCCCGGGCCGAGGAAGGAGAATGCGCCGCAGCAAGCAGCTGACCGGGGATTTCCCCCAGCAACTGCCTCGCCTCGGCCAATTGTTCTACCCCAGGCTGTCCAATCTGTCCGATGATCGCATCGGCCAGGGCCAGGTTTGCCAGGCCAGCCAATCCGGCAGCCCCTGCTGCTGGCTCGACTGACTCCGATCGTATCCCCTTGACAGCATCGGCCTGTTCCTGGCCAACGTTTCTATCCAGATCGTACACGCCGTCCCAGTCAGGCAGAATCGCCTTTACGCGAACATCGATCGGCGGATGGGTGGCGTATAACTGCCTCAGTCTGCTGTGGGTCCCCTCTTCGAACAATGCATGGCTTATCTCCATGCTGTTGGGGTTCTGCAGAAAAGAACGTTGCTGATGTGTTGCGATCCGCATCAGCGCGCCGGCGATCCCGTGAGGATTTCTGGTGAATTGAACTGCCGAAGCATCCGCTAAAAACTCGCGTTGCCGACTGACTGCAGCCTTGATCAGATTACCGAAGAAAGTTCCCACATACCCCAGAATCAGCAGTCCCAACCCCAGCAATACCATTCCGTTGCCGCCTTTGGATCTGCGACTATAGGTGCCACCACGCATGAGGTGGTAACCGATCAACCCCAGCACCAGTATGCCATGGAGAATTGCAATCAGCCTGATATTGATTCGCATGTCACCATGCAGAATATGACTGAACTCGTGGGCGATCACACCCTGTAATTCATCCCGGTTGAGTGACTCAATGGCACCACGGGTAATCCCGATCACTGCATCACCGGGCGAATAGCCCGCGGCGAAGGCATTGATCCCGGGTTCGTCGAGAAGGTACACCGGTGGCACCGGCGTTCCGGAAGCCAGTGCCATCTCCTCTACCACATTCAAAAGCTGTCGTTCATTGAAATTTTCGGTTTCAGAGATCAGCAGCCGCCCGTTGAGCATCTCGGCAACTCTGGCGCCGCCTCCGGCGAGAGCAGCCAGCTTGTAAAGGCTGCCGAGTATGATGACCGCCAGGACTGCAAAGCTGACAAGCAAAAACAGCCGCCAATCGTAACTGGCGGCCGGATTCGTAAGCGAAACACTGTTTACTGAAACACCGTCTACCGGCACCAGCCTGAATATCGCTACCACCAACAGATTGGTTATTCCGATCAGGGAAATGACCGCAAGCGTAAAAAGAAAGATGAGGCGACCTGTCTTACGCCTGGCGATATCCTGGGATTCAAAGAAATTCATGGCGCCGATAGGTTGTTGGAAATTTACTCTTCTTCTGCCACCTGTCCCGGCCCACAGTCCGAATGGAACGACGTTTTCGTCCTGTCTGGTAACTACGCCGGGCCGTTAGTGAAACCGGATTGATGCACAACATCATCGACCGTGGAACCTAAAAAGAGACTTTCGGCGCTTCCTGAATAGCTTCACTGTCCTCGAACTCCAGCAGGCTGGCATCCTGGCCGTGGCCGAACGCACCAGCTACCATAACGGCTGGGAAACTTTGTTTAAACGTGTTATAGGCCATTACCTGGTCATTGAACGCCTGCCGAGAGAAAGCCACCTTGTTTTCCGTACTGGTAAGCTCTTCGCTGAGTTGCATCATGTTCTGATTGGCTTTCAGATCCGGATAAGCTTCCATCACCACGTTCAACCGACCCAGAGCACCTGCCAGCGCCCCTTCCTTGCTCACCAGTTCACTCATAGCTGCCGCATTACCCGGATCAGCAGCCGCTGCCTGCAAACCTGCATCGCTGCGTTTCTGGCGTTTGTGACGGCCTCCAGGGTTTCCCGCTCATGGCTTCAGATAAGCCTTGGCCGTTTCAACCAGGTTGGGAATCAGGTCATAGCGCCTTTTGAGTTGCACTTCGATCTGGGCAAAGGCATTCTGGTAGCGGTTTTTCAGGCTGACCAGCCGGTTGAAGACCCCGATAAGATAGAGTATCAGTACAGCGAGCAGTGCCAGAATAACTATCGCGGCTATACCCATGAATTACTCTCCCTGCTGAATGTTATCGCCACATTAAACCCTGGAAACCGACATCTGTCCAGGGAACCCCAGAATCAATCACGCCGGCACCCGGGGAGTTCTTAAAATTACAGTGTAACCGACAACAGTATTCTGCTAAGCTCGGCCAACTGAAAAACTCCAACTTAAAAGAAGAACAAGACTATGAATACTGGCCTGCTCGCCCTGCTGTCCCTTCTGCCCATTATTTCAGTCGCCATCTTTCTGGTTCTACTCCGCTGGCCAGCAAGCCGCGCAATGCCCATTGCTTATATCGTAGCGATGCGCTGCTTTCCCTGCTGGTTTGGCAGGTATCCCTGGCCCAGGTTCTGGCGGCAACGATCAACGGCCTGATCGTCGCCGCTTCGCTGATATTCATTATCTTCGGTGCGATTCTACTGCTGAATACTCTCAAACAAAGCGGTGCGATCTACGCGATTCGCAAGGGCTTTTCAGACATCACACCGGACCGTCGGGTGCAGGTGATTATCATCGCGTGGCTGTTTGGCTCGTTTATCGAGGGTTCGGCTGGATTCGGGACGCCCGCCGCCGTGGCTGTACCACTAATGGTTGGTCTCGGCTTTCCCGCCATGGCCGCCGTAGTGGCAGGCATGATTATCCAAAGCACACCGGTTTCATTTGGAGCTCTGGGCACGCCAATCCTGGTGGGGGTAAGTACTGGGATTGTCAGCAGATCCCGGAAATGGCACAGTATGCGAATGGACCTGGGTTTCGAGGAGTGGCGACAGTTTCTGTACATTTATCGCGGCAAAAGTGGCACTTGCTTCACGCTCATGGCGGCACTTTCATCCCCCTGATAGTCTCTGCCGTAATGACTCGCTTCTTTGGGCAAAAACCGCTCATTTGCGGAGGGGCTACAGATCTGGCGATTCGCAATGTTTGCGGCCTTCTCGATGACCATTCCGTATCTCATTGTCGCCAACCTGCTGGGCCCCGAATTTCCCTCCATGTTCGGCGGCCTGATTGGCCTGGCTATTGTTATCAGCGCGGCCAGGAAAGGCTTCCTGGTGCCAGAGCGGGAGTCGGCCTGGGATTTCGACAGTAAGGAAAACTGGGATGAGGAATGGACGGGCTGCAGCGCGATCGCACCGAGGACACCGAAGGAGACTCTGATGCCTCTGGTGCGAGCCTGGGCGCCCTATTTGCTGGTGGCACTGCTCCTGGTGATTACGGTTGCCCTGGCTGGACCTGGCACGATTCCTCCAGCACAAGTGGTCACCCTCAGCTGGTAGGACATTATTCCGGCAGTGGTATCAACGGCGTCTTTTCCGCCGACTCTGGTCCCCGGGCACCATATTCATCGTAGTTTCCATTCTGGCCACTTATTTGCTGCATAAGATGGATGCGCTCCTGCCTACCGCAGAGCCTGGCGTGAATCTGCGGCATGACCCTGCTGCCAGCCTCCACTGCACTGGTATTTACTGTCCCAATGGTACAGGTGTTTATCAATACCGGGGGAGGAGCGGCAGGATTTGAGCAAGCATGCCCCTCGCTCTGGCAGAAGGCGTGGCAGCACTGACCGGAAACGCCTGGCCCTTTTTCTCCACCTTTATTGGTGGGCTCGGTGCTTTCGTCGCAGGCAGCAACACGGTCAGCAACATGATGTTTTCCCTGTTCCAGTTTGGTGTGGGTGAACGGATCGGTGCCGATCCCACCTGGATTGTCGCGCTGCAGGCTGTTGGAGGTGCTTCCGGCAATATCATCTGTGTCCACAACGTCGTAGCGGCGTCGGCCGTGGTTGGCCTGATTGGCAAGGAAGGGGCAGTAATCCGCAAAACCCTGTTGCCATTCTTCTACTATGCCCTGATCACCGGCGCCATCGGTTATGGTATTGTCAATCTCGGCAGCGGGACATTCAATGCCGGGTTTCTGCTCGCGGGACTGATCGCCGCCTGCCTGATTTTCCTGATCTTTCGCTACGGGGGCACGCCTGTGGTCCGACAACCGGTGTAGAAAGATTTTCCCCCTCCTCTTTTACCGGGCCTTCTTTCGTGCTTGAATTCCTCCTTTGCATGAATTGCAGAGACTGCAGTGTCAGAATTGGGGTATTCTGGGTGCTGTCATCAGTAGTAACAGCATGACCGCGAGTTCTGATTGGACGGGGCTTCGAAGCCTCGATAGTCGGGTAGCAAGGTTCCCAAACTTCTGACACATTTGCACCGTGGAATGGACCCGTTGTGGTTTAACTGCACATCTGCACTCAGGTCAAGCATCCAATTCTGCTACGGAAATCGGAAGCACGGACACAACAGTATAACTGTCGTTGACCGACCAAGGCAAGGGTATGCCAGTACTTCCTCGCCACTTTCAACACGAACCACGACAGATTAAGACAGACTATCACCATCGCTACTGCAGTCCAGTGGACCACGGCAAAACTGGCCTGGTTCGCCATATTACTGGCACAGACACTGACACACCGTGGCCGACGAAAAGCCCGGGGTCTCAGTATCAACGTGGGATTTGCCTACCACCACCTGTCTTACCCTGACGGTACCTCAGCACCCGGACTGACTATCGGATTTGTCGACGTACCAGGCCACACCGATTTCATCAACAATGCCTTGGCCGGAATCGGTGCCGTTGACTTCGCGTTGCTGGTAGTGGCCGCAGACGACGGCATAATGCCACAGACCCGCGAACACCTGACGATTCTGGACCTCCTTGGCGTATCCGGATGTGCAATCGTCATCACCAAAACAGACAGGGTCTCGTCGGACCGGATCGCCGCAACAAGACGGGAAATCTCGGCTATGGTACAAGCCACTGTTTTCGCGGACTCGCCGGTATTCCCTGTTTCCTCCCGGTCAGGCTCCGGTATGGACTCACTGCTGGCTCACCTGGAGTCACTGCTTCATTCGGATTCATCTCGTCCCCCGCAGCGGGCGAGACTGCCGAGGTTTCCCATTGACCGGGCGTTCACCGTAAAGGGGATTGGTACCGTGGTTACCGGCACGGTCATCGCAGGCGAACTCGACTCAGCAGTTGAACTAGTCCACTCGGGCTCCGGTGCCCCCGTGAGAATCAAGGGCATTCGCCATGACCGGTTTACGGTGCAGAGTGCTTGTGCCGGAGAGCGACTGGCTATCAATATCAGTCTCCCCCACCACCAGGTGGAACGAGGGGACTGGCTGCTCGACAGGCAGCTTTACCATCCCACAAACCGGATTGATGCCCGCCTCCGGCTCCTGGCGCCGATAAACTTCAATTCAGGAGTGCGTTTTCATTTCTACCACGGTACCGCCCACCACCTGGTGAGAATCCGGAAACTCGGCGAAGCTTCATCTCCCTACTATCAGCTGTACAGCGACGCAGCCATTCTGGCTAATCACGGTGATCGCTTCATACTGCGAGACCCGGCCTGCGAACGAACTATTGGCGGGGGCACGGTTGTGGATACCGTCGTGCCCCGCCGCGGCAGGGAAAGTGACTCACGACTAGAGTTTCTGAAATTCATGGATCAGGACGATTACCCCGCCCTGAACGATTTGCTGGAAAGCCAGGCAGGAGGCGTATCCCTGGAGCGCTTCGCCCGCTGTAGAAACTGCCGTATGAGCCGGGTGGAGGAACTGGTGACAAGATTGACCAACAATGGTGTGCCCTTCTCCCGGCTCGAGGTCGATAGAGGAGAGCAATCGATACTACTGCACGACAGTTACCTGAAGCAGGCCGGACAGGAGATCATCGAGAAACTGGTAAAACACCATCGGGAAAATCCCAGTCATGCAGGTATTCTGGAATCTCACCTGAGCCGGCTCGTTGTCTTCGAAAGATCACACCTTCTGTTACATGCCATTGTCAAAATTCTGCTGAAGCAACGACAAATAAAGCGCTCTGGCACCTTGCTTCATCTTCCGGACCACCGGCCAACGCTGTCCCGGGAGGAGCAGCTGTTTGCGGACCAGATCAGGCCACTGATGCTGGACACAGGCCTGGTACCCCCACGAACGCGGGAGCTGGCCGACATGACCGGTATAAAGCTGGATGCTCTGGAACGAATACTGGCCGCTGCTCGCAAAACCGGCAACCTGGTGCAGGTAGCAGGGAACCGTCATTACCTTCCTGAAACCATTAGACAACTCGCTGAATTCACCGAATCCCTGGCCGGTGAGCAAGAAACGGGTTTTACCGTCATCGAATTCAGAGACCGGCTGGGAATCGGACGGAATCTGTGCATAGAAATCCTGGAATACTTCGACCGTGCAGGCTACACAGTGCGTGTCGGGAACAATCGCCAAGTGCGCACAGCAAGCGAAAAACTCTTCAATGATCCAGACAACATTGCCGGAATTCCCGAGTAAACCTGCTGGACCCGCAGCCCCGCTTTCAAGCCCTTTGGGACAGGTGTATTCCTGCCAGCACCCTTAGTATCATCGCTGCGTCCCGCCATGGCGCAGCAAAGAGATTTTGTGGAGTATTCTACCGATGGAAGTGACATTTCCCACGATTCCCAATTCTCATGCATTGTTCGCCATGCTGATAACGGCGTTTGCGTTTTTTCTCTTTACCCGAAAAAACCTGCCTCTGGAAATTTCCAGCCTGGGGTTACTGGGGATACTGTCGGTAGCCTTTTCACTGTTTCCATTCGAACGGGATGGCGAGCTTTTTGAGGCAACCGAATTCTTCCACGGGTTTGGGCACGAAGCTCTGATAGCAGTCTGTTCGCTGATGGTTATCGGCCAGGGCCTGGTGACTACCGGTGCTCTGGAACCGGTTGGGCGACTGCTGACGCGCGCCTGGGCGATATCCCCGTTCTTTTCTTTACTGGCCACACTGGTAGTCAGCGCCATTCTCAGCGCCTTTATCAACAACACGCCAATCGTCGTGCTGTTGTTGCCGATTCTGATAAGTGTCTGCCTACGTACCAAGACAACCACATCCAAGATTCTCATGCCCATGGGCTTTGCAACGCTGGTTGGTGGAATGAGCACAACCATCGGAACTTCAACCAATCTGCTGGTGGTCAGCGTCGCCAGCGATATGGGACAGCCCAGATTGCAGATGTTCGACTTTGTGCTGCCCGCAGCCATCGCCAGCGGCGTAGCAATCGCCTACCTGTGGTTGCTGGCGCCGCGGATGTTGCCCAAGCGCGACATTGAGTTGGCAGACACCTCCCCAAGGCTGTTCCAGGCGAGACTTCACCTGGATGAAAACAGCTCCTGCATAGGAAAGTCTGTCGCCGACACCAAGAAACTTGCGGGGAACAATATCAACCTGGTGCGGATCAACCGTGGCGATCACCAGATTTTCCCCCTGCCGGACGCCATACTGCAGGCCGGTGACCGCCTTCGAGTCATGGACACGGCAAAGAACATCCGCGAGGCTGCCACAGCCCTGAAGGCAACCCTGTACTCCGGCGAAACACGGGTCGACGAGGAGCACCCTCTGCGGGCGGAAAACCAGGCAGTAGCGGAGATAGCCGTGGTGGCCGGGTCCTCGCTGGATCGTGCCAATCTTCGCTACTCCGGGTTTGTGCAACGCCACCAGCTTCTCGTGCTGGCCCTGCATCGGGCTGGCAAGGATATCTGGAAAGGAGGTGAAGAAATCATGGATGTCATCCTTGAGCAGGGGGATGTGCTGCTGGTGCAAGGAAGCAAGGAGGAAATCAAAAAACTCAAGCGCAGCACGGAATTTCTTGTGCTTGACGCTTCGGAAGAAGTTCCACGCACCAAGCGGGCTCCGCTGGCGCTGATAATCCTGCTTACCGTGGTAATCTCCGCAGCGTTCGGTCTGTTGCCCATAGCAATCAGCAGCCTGGCCGGGGCGATAATCATGGTGGCGACCCGCAGCCTGAATCTGGGAACAGCAATTCGCTCAATCAGTTCTTCGGTATTCTTCGTGGTGGTGGCGAGCCTGGCTCTTGGTGAAGCTCTGCTCGTAACCGATGCTTCTGACTACATGACCGAGGTTTTTCTCTATTTCACCCAGGATGCCTCGCCGGCGACCGTTCTAAGTGCCCTCATTCTGCTGATCGCCATTTTCACCAACATTGTTTCCAACAATGCGGCGGCAGTAATCGGAACCCCAATCGGGATCGGGATCGCTGAGCAACTTGGCGTTTCTCCAGAGCCTTTCGTACTGGCAGTTCTTTTCGGTGCCAACCTCAGCTATGCCACCCCCATGTCGTACAAGACCAACCTGCTTGTTATGAGTGCCGGAAATTACACCTTTAACGATTTTCTGAAGGTGGGGTTGCCACTGACGTTTATCATGTGGCTGACCTACTCGTGGATTCTCAGCAGTCTCTATTTGTAGCCCCTACCGTCAGCTTACCGGGTCAATCGGCCATGAGTTCAAGTCAAAGAGCTCCCTCGCTTCGGGATCAATTACAACCCCGCCTGCAGCGGTTCAAAAAACAACTGACAAGATGCCTGGATACTCCTGATGCAGGCGCTATCCACGACATCCGAACGTCTTTCCGGCGCCTGCAGGCCTGTTACAGCATTTATCCCCGGGCAGCAAAGTCCTCCGAATCGGAAAGATTCATGGTCCTGGCTCAACGGTTATTCAGTCTCTACAGTGTCATCCGCGACAGCGACATCATGTTGGGAAAGCTGAGGACATCCGAGCCAGTAGCAGAAACCCACGAGGCGGACAGTCGTCTGCTGCATACCAGATTGGTGCGGCTACGTGAACAGCAGCTGAGCACGGCAACCAAAGCGGCCAGAGAGCTCGATAAACTGACCCCGCCAGTAATGTATGCGGAAAATCGGTCCCTGAAAAGGCGATTGCGCAGGCGGATCGGGCACCGGACCGGAATAATCCGGATGCATATCAAGCGAATTGACAAAGGTAAAGTCAGCAGTCAGGAACTTCACTCAATGCGCAAGCAGACCAAGAAACTGTACTATCTGTTGGAACTGGTTACCGATACCAGGCGGACTCCTCTGATGGCCCAGTTGAAAGAAATCCATGGCCTTGCCGGGGAAATTCATGATTGCGATGTGACAATTGAGTATCTGAATGACTGTTCCAACTTGCTCGAAAACAGTGCACAGCTGACTGCCAGACATATTCGTGATCGAGATATCCAATTCAATCACCTGTGTGGCCTGTTGAAACAGCTAGACTGGCGCCAGTTGAGAGGTCTGGTCTGACTCCTCAGCTTTAATTTGCCTGTTATCGCTTCTTGCAGTAAGGTATGGGCGACTGTCAATCAGGGAGACATACGCCTTATATGCGCGTGGACTGGAAAAATTATAACCCGGGGGATTTTTACGACGAAACCATAAGCTCGCCCGGTTATGCCCGCAAGCACGCCCGCCGCCTGGTCAGCTATCTGCGTTCGCTCAAATCCGATGAAGTCAGTAATCGCAAGCAGGCCGCAAGTCTCGCGATTCAGACCATGGGAATTTCCTTCACAGTCTACAGCGATGCCGGCAACATTGACCGGGAATGGCCTTTTGACATAATCCCACGCATTATTCCCAGAAAAGAATGGGACACCACCAGCAAAGGCCTGGAGCAGCGGGTACGGGCACTCAATCTCTTTATCAACGATATCTACAATACGCAAAAAGTTTTCAAGGACAAGGTCCTCCCGAAAGAGCTGATTCTCGAATCTGGAAATTTCCGAAAGGAATGCATGGGCATCAAACCCGCATTCGGTACCTGGGCACACATTTGCGGAACCGACCTGATCCGGGACAAAGACGGTCTGTTTTATGTCCTGGAGGACAATCTGCGCGTTCCTTCCGGCGTCTCGTACATGCTGGAAAATCGTACCGTGACTAAGCGTGTATTTCCTGAACTGTTCGAAAACTACGACATCCTGCCGGTAACGGATTACCCCACCAAACTCTTCGATACACTGGCCGCCATCTCGCCACGGCGTATCAAGAATCCGGAAGTTGTCGTTCTGACTCCGGGAATTTACAACTCTGCTTACTTCGAACATTCTTTTCTTGCCCAGCGCATGGGTGCGGAACTGGTTGAAGGAGGCGATCTGGTGGTTCAGGATGATTGTGTCTTCATGCGCACTATCGACGGACTTTCCCGCGTCGACGTCATCTACCGTCGAATTGATGACCTGTTTCTTGACCCATCTGTATTCAACAAGGATTCCATATTGGGAGTGAAGGGTCTGATGCAGGCATGGATAAAAGGCAACGTCGGCCTTGCCAATGCACCCGGAGCCGGCGTCGCCGACGACAAGATCATCTATACCTATGTACCGAAACTGATCAAGTACTACCTGGATGAGGAGCCAATCCTGCCCAATGTACCCAGCTTTATTTGCTCGGACAAAACACAATGCCAGCATGTGTTGCAGAATCTTGACAAGCTGGTAGTCAAACCAGCCAACGAGTCCGGCGGCTACGGTATGCTGATGGGGCCCCAGGCATCGAGTCTGGAGAGAGAGGAGTTTGCGCGCAAGATCAGGGCCAATCCGCGTAATTACATGGCGCAGCCGCTGATCTCCCTGTCCACTGCTCCAATTCTGGGCGATCGAAACGTAGAGCCCCGACACATTGACCTGCGTCCATTTATCCTGCAAGCCCGGGATTCCTATGTAACACCTGGCGGTTTGACCCGGGTCGCCATGGTCAAAGGTTCCTACGTAGTCAACTCGTCCCAGGGCGGAGGCAGTAAAGATACGTGGATTGTTAATGAGTAAGGACGACAATGTTATCTAGAGTCGCTGAACGGGTATATTGGATGGCGCGCTACCTCGAGAGAGCGGAAAATACAGCGCGCCTGGTGAGTGTGTATTCCAACCTGTTATTGGATCTTCCTCGTGGTACCAAGGTAGGCTGGCACACGCTGATAGAAATCAGCGGTGTCAACAAGGAATTCACCGCTGCAGGGCGTTCGGATGATGAACGCAGCGTGGTCCGCTTCCTGTTAGCCGAGCAGAATGGCATATCGCTTACTCAGTGTGTTGGCCCTGGTCAGGGAAAACGCCCGTACCACCCGGGAGATCATTCCTTCCGAGGCATTCGAACAGATTAATGACATCTACCTGCTCACCAGGGAAAAGGGTGCCGGGCAAATTTCGCGAAGCGCCCGAAACCAGCTGCTCGAGGAGATTATCATTCATTGCCAGCAGCTTACCGGGCTTCTGGACGGGTGCCTCAGCCATAATCATGTGCATCGATTCATCGATATGGGCAGATACCTGGAAAGAACAGACATGACGACTCGAATCGTCGATGTCGGATCGGGGAATCTGTTGCCGGAACTTGGCCTGGAAGGAAAGTCGGACGGGGATACCAGCGAGCCTTACCAGGATATGCTTTGGATGAGCGTGCTGCGCTCCCTGAGCGGATACCAGATGTACCGGCAGAACGTCAAAGATCGGGTCAATGCTGAGGATGTGGTCGCCTTCCTGTTACAGGATTCGGAGTTTCCCCGCTCAGTCGCATTCTGCCTCGAACGCCTGAAAGACTGCATAAACGGGCTTGCAGACAACAACAGAGCACTCCGGCAAGTACGCAGAGTATTACGCAAGACCAGACAGGCGCAGATTCCTGAATTGTTGAGCGATGGTCTGTTCCAGTACATCGATGACCTGCAGGTGGAAATCGCCGGAATTCACGACCAGACGGCTAAAACCTGGTTCCTGCCTCATTCCTGAGTTTCTATAGTGCTGTTACCATGAAGAACTTTCAATGTGCCTGTGGCCAGATTGTCTATTTCGAAAACGACGTCTGTCTTAATTGCCACCGACGCCTGGCATACCAACCGATTCAGAACCGTATTGTTACGCTGCAAAGTTTTAACGACCGCAACGGCGTTGGAATCGACTCCGACGACAACAAGATCCGACTCTGTAAAAACACGATTGATTATGGGGTCTGCAACTGGCTGGTCACAGAAACCGGCAACGATTTCTGTATTTCATGCAGCCTCAATCGCATGATTCCAAACCTGCTGGCACCGGACCGCCGTGACTGGTGGGCAAGCATGGAGCAGGCCAAACGGAAGATGCTTTACACCGTACTTGCACTCAACCTCCCGGTAGTAAACAAGGCAGTCGATCCCCATGGAGGGTTGGCCTTCGAATTCATCGAGGACAAGACCAGCAATCCCTATGTGGAGAACGAACTGGTGTTGACTGGACATATGAATGGATTGATTACTGTCAATATCGCGGAAGCGGACAACGTAATACGCGAACAGATGCGTCAATCCCTCGGGGAATTTTATCGCACCCTGCTGGGGCACTTCCGACATGAGAGTGGCCATTACTACTTCTGGAAACTGATCAACAATGATCAGGTAAGAACTGCTTTCAGGGAATTGTTTGGCGACGAGACAACAGACTACCAGCAGGCAATGGACAAGTACTACGCCAATCGCGACAGCATTAATCGCGACCCGAGCCTAATCAGCCACTACGCCCAGTCACACCCGCTGGAAGACTGGGCAGAATGTTGGGCTCACTACCTGCACATGGTGGACACCCTGGAGACTGCAGAATCGTTTCATATCAAATTGGTCGCTTCAGAATCGGATCTGGATACTATCGACGGCATGCTGTCCCGATGGGGTGCTCTTACCTTGATGCTGAACGCCTTGAATCGCAGCATGGGAATGGCGGATGCGTATCCGTTCATACTGTCAGATCTGACGCTCAGGAAGATTCGTTTTGTTCATTCGCTGGTGAATCCCAGCTAGCGGCCCACGCAAGGGGAGGCATCTGGCGAAACGCATCCTTCAGTCTCTCGTCCCAGGCTTTGCCGATCTGCCTCAGGAACTGGCTGTCCCCCGTAAAGCGATGATGACCATCCAGGACCAGATTGTCAGTTCGATAGACAAGCACCTCGACGGGCGGGCCAACAGTCAGGTTACTTCGCATTGTAGAATCCATTGACACCAGTGCACACAGGGCGCAGGTATCGAGATTCAGATCCGGCTTCAGAATTCTATCCAGAATCGGCTTGCCATACTTGCTTTCGCCAATCTGGAGGTAGGGAGTGTCCTCGGAAGTGGTGATATGGTTCCCTTCCGGATACACCAGAATCGCCTCGTGCTTGTAACCTGCAATCTGGCCACCGATGATAAAGCTGGCCTCGAAACCGGTTCCACCACCATGCTTCCTCTGGTGCACGAGACTGACGTCCCCCAGATAATCCGAGGCTTCGAACAGGTTCGCCACATTCAGCAGGTTGACCTCGGTATTCTGTTTGATATCCAGCTTAATCTGGGCGATGGTAGCCTGCGTGGTCGCCAGGTTACCCGCGGAGAGGATCACGAACTGCCTCTGGCCGTCAATGCCGAAACGAAACATCTTGCTGTAGGTGCTGATCTGATCGATTCCGGCATTGGTGCGGGAATCGGAACAGAAAACCAGACCGTCATTGACCGAGACGGCGACACAATAGGTCATTACGATGTCCTGATTTGCTAGGAAATTGCGGAAGAGGCAGGAGTCGAACCCACCAGACCCGTCATTTACAGATCTCACCGGGTTTGAAGTCCGGGCACCCCACCGGGGGCGACGCTCTTCCGTAGCCGAGTCTAGCACAGGACCCAGACTGACAAAACCACCAGCCACTACGGATCCAATGCGTTCAGGCTCCAGTCGTAATCCAGGTATCTGATCGGTAGTCGACCCTGCTGTAAGGCGATTTGCGCATTGTGGGGCAATTGCAGTGCAAGACTGTAGCGAGCCAGGAACTGCGCAACATTTGCAGTTCCCCTCCAGTTCTTATGGAAGTCTTCCCGGTACCAGTCGAACAATTCCGATACCCACATAACACCATCCTCCAGCCGATTTCGCGAGCGGTCAGCAAGAAACCTTCCGGTCGCATCCTCAAGCTGCGCATCCAGCCGATCGCCTACGAAAGCTTCCTCCCGCAATGCAGGGCAACCAATGCTGGCACAGTTGACGGCAAAGTGGATTCGCGGCTCAGCAAATCCGCCTCTCCCTCTAATCAACTCGTGTTCGATGTAATCCAGAGATACTCGGTCGCCAAACAATTGAACGAAACGGCGGGACCAGGGGGAACGAAACAGCGATCCGAGGTCCCTTATGGATTCCAGCTCGGGATAGTCGCCGAGAATGAGATCTACCGTCCAGGCGTTGTAGGCATTGATCGGGAAAGCCAGCCGATCCCGGGCGGGCCAGGCATCGAACTGTGACCGACTGACTTCCGCCAGTTCGTCGAGGTATTCCCGAAGCGCGGCATATTCCGCCTGCATACCAGCATAATCCACCCGGGTATTGCGGCCCGGCTCAACCACCCTGACATGGCGCTTCAACAGCTGGTCCCAGCGACTGTGAGCAAAGTCGAAGCGGGGCGCCGCCGCTTCCGCGAGCTTCCCCTGAAAACTCGCCATGGCAAGCAGGCACAGGACTGCCAGTATCAACGGTGCCGCCTGTCTGGCGGCGATCTGCTCTGGTTTTCTGATTATCATGCGACTATCGAAGTCCCGGAAAATACAGTATCCTCGGTTGGGTATTTTAGACTTCATAACGGTGAAAGCCGAGGTAGTAGTGGAGAAAGATTATGCAGTTTGCACAGATAACCGGCTGGGGAAAATGTGTACCACCGGCCGTGCTGAGCAACAGGGATCTGGAAACCTTCATAGAAACCTCGGATGAATGGATTACTTCACGTACGGGGATCAGGGAACGACGGATCTGTCATTGCAACTTTTCCGACATGGCACTGGTGGCAGCTCGTCATGCGCTGGCAGCCGCAGATCTCGACCCCGGCGAACTCGATCTGATTCTTCTGGGCAGTCTCAGCGTGGATTCTCTGTGCCCCAATACTGCGTCAATTGTCCAGGACCGCCTCGGCGCGAGGCACGCAGCGGCAATCGACCTTAATTCCCGCCTGCACCGGGTTTCTTTACGGGCTTCACATCGGCAGCAATCTGATCAGAGCGGGCGCCCACCGGAAGGTTCTGGTTATCGGTGGGGAATACATCAGCCACTACCTGGACTGGTCCCGACGCGATGTTGCAGTACTGTTCGGCGACGCCTGCGGCGCTGTTGTGCTGGAATCCTGCCCGGCGGAAACGGGGCTGTTGGCTGCCAGCATCGGGTGTGAAGCTGACGCCAACCATGCCATTCAGATCACCAACCTGGGCAGCAGCTACAGTAGACTGAACAAAGACTTCCTCTACCTGGGCTGGAATTTTGACGGCCAGGAGGTCTTCAGGCGGGCGGTCAGGAGCATGGCCCAGGCATGCAGTGATGTGCTGCAGAAAACCGGGTTGCGAATCGAGGATGTGGATCTGGTTATACCGCACCAGGCCAACAGGAGAATTCTGGATGCATTGGCCAAGCGCCTGGAGGTCCCCGAGGAAAAAATGATGGTCAATGTGCACAAGTACGGCAATACTTCAGCGGCTACCATCCCAGTAGCATTGACCGAGGCCCTCGAGGAGCAACGTGTCAGGCCGGGTGCCTACCTGTTAATGGCGGCCTTCGGCGCCGGGCTGACCTGGGGTGCAGGACTGGTTAAATGGGGGGAGCGAGTCGAGCCCCTGAAGTTCAGCGATGCTTCCCTGCCCTCTTGTGAGAGCACCGCCCTGGAAATTCTGGAACCTCACATAAGACGCTATATCGCCTACAGGTCGGTCTGACGAGCGCCGGGAACCAGGTCGGACTCCGAAGCAAAGACCCACGGCAATTCTTGCACAGGTGGCTGGAGTCATATTGAATCTTTCGGTCATAATCTGGTTGACTTCGCTGGCCGGCTTGGTGGCCTTCTGGTGGCACAGCGATCTGGTCAAGAATGAAGCACTGAAGTACGCCAGTGACCATTGTCAACAACTGGGTCTGCAGTTGCTCGATCAGTCCCTGGTAATCAAGGGTGTCGCGCTTACGCGGGATGAGTCGGGTTCAGTATGCCTGCGCAGGAAATACCGTTTTGAATTCACGTCCACAGGTGAGGTGCGTTATCAGGGCCTGATAGTCATGTCAGGCCAAAAACGGCAGCGTATAGAGCTAGAGCCCCACCTGCTTCCTCATCATCAGGCATCGGAAACTCCCGGGTATTCAGACGAATGATTTCCGCAAATCGGGGAAATACATCAGCAGAGTCATCGCTCGCGCGCAGACAAAAAGAATAAATGAAACCCACAGCCCCGTCAGGCCAAACAAACTGGTCATTACCCACCGGGCAAAGAGAAAAATCGCAGCAGCCAACAGGGATGCATTACGCAGTTGAACAGTGAAGGTCGCGCCGATAAATATTCCATCCAGTTGAAAAGCGGCAAACGAAACCATAATGTAAATCGAGGCCAACGGCAGTAGCCCCATGGCCATCGCCTGCACTTGACCAAGGTCGGTCAGCCATTCGATTGCCTGCTGCCCCCCTGCGAGTAACAGCAGCGCGAGAATCACAGCAGTGGCGAATGCCATGACTGATGTACGTTGTACTGCCCTGTCGAACAGCAGTTTATCCCCCGCTCCGACCGCCCTGCCGACCAGGGACTCACCAACGAAAGCGAAACCGTCCAGGAAAAAAGCGGAGAACGAAACCAACTGCAGGAGAATATGATTGGCGGCCAGAACCACGTCACCGAAGCGGGCACTCTGATTGGTAAACCAGGCAAACGACAATACCAGGGTTATGGTCCTTATCATGATATCGGTATTGGCGGAAAGAATTGTCAGTATTCGCTGGCGGTCCAACAGCCTGGACAACACCAGAAACCCTTCGTCATCCTGTCGGCAACGCATGAGCAGACGGACTACCAGCACCAGGGCAAATCCAAAGGCTGCCCATTCGGCCAGCAGAGTGCCCATGGCAATTCCCTGTACACCCAAACGCAGATAGCCTGCCAGATAAAGATCGAGAAAAATGTTCAGCAGATTGAGAAACAGCTGGACCAGCAACAGCCATTTACTTTCGCCCAGGCCTACCAATACGCCAACCAGCACAAACGTACCGAGAGTCGCGGGCGCACCCCAGATTCTGATCAGAAAATAGCTGCGAACCAGATCCTCGACCTGGTCACTGCCACCCAGAAGCCAGCAGGCAAATTCCACCACTGGAATCTGCAGAAGGGTCAGGAGGATTCCCGATACCAGAGCCAGGGCCAGCGACCGGAACATTACAGCCCTGATTTCAGCCGAGTCATTTCTGCCCTGCGCCTGGGCAATGAAACCGGTTGTGCCCATGCGCAGAAAGCCAAACCCCCAGTACACAAAACTGAAGACAATCGCACCTAGTGCAATGGCGCCAAGATCAAATAAAGTGCCCAGATTGCCTAGTACGGCGGTATCGGCGAGCCCCAGTAACGGCACCGAACAGTTGGCCAGGATAAGTGGCCAGGCACGGCGAGCTATCAGCCCGTAAGTCACTGGGTCAGGAGAATCCATTGAATTTGCTTTCCCCTGCCACCATATTGCAGTTGTTGATCGGCTGCTTGTTTCCTACCATACACGTAAGTCGATCGCCCTACCGGTGTCGAGGCAGAACAAGACTTGCAACGGAAAGCCTGAATGGAATTTAAAGACTATTACGACATTCTCGGGGTAAACCCTGACGATGACAAGCAGGCAATAAAGAAAGCCTACCGTCGCCAGGCGCGCAAATACCATCCCGACGTGAGTTCCGAGCACAACGCCGAGAAGAAATTCAAGGAAGTTTCGGAAGCCTATGAAGTACTTGGTGACGATGCCAAGCGCGCCGAATATGACCAGCTCCGCAAGTACGGGCGTAAAGGTGAAAGCTTTACACCACCACCCGATTGGGAAGGATTTTCGGGTGGCAGCAGCTCATCCTACCAAGGTGATTTTTCAGAATTTTTTGAGAATATTTTTGGCGGCGGCTTTGGTGCAAACCGGCGCAACAAGGGATTTTCCAAGTCGGAAGACTTCTATTCCACTCGCGGACAGGATATAGAAATCGAATTACCGGTTTTTCTCGAAGACACCCTCAAGGAAGAAGCCAAAACAATCGAGTATCGCCTCCCGCATTTCGGTGAATCCGGTCGTCTAGAAGACGTAAAGAAATCCCTGCGCGTAAAAATACCCCGTGGAGTGACAGACGGTGAAAGAATCCGCCTGCGTAGCCAGGGTGGCCCGGGTTTCGGCGATGGACCGGCGGGCGACCTCTACCTGAGAATCCGGCTGGTCCCTCACCCGCTGTTCGACGTTGTCGGCAAGGACCTTAGCCTGACACTGCCGGTTACTCCCTGGGAAGCTGCGTTGGGTGCCACGGTAATTGTCCCTACGCTGGCCGGGAAGATAAATCTTGCAATCAAGCCTGACAGCCAGACCGGCACTCGCCTGCGTGTCAAAGGCAAGGGTCTGCCGGGCAAAGACTCTCCGGGTGACCTGTATGTTATCCTGAAGGTCGTGATGCCGGAGCGTTCAGACGATGCGACCAGAAAACTCTGGCAGCAATTGGGCGAGCGCGCCGGCTTCGATCCAAGAAAAGACCTTGGGAGCTGAAAGTGACTGAGTACAGCGTAGCATTCACTTTGCAAGACGTATGCCGGCAACTGCAGGTGAGCGAAAGCCTCTGTGTCGAACTGGTGGAGTATGGCATAGTCAGTCCGGCCGGGCCCGATCCAGCCGACTGGGCCTTCGACCTTGAAATGGTCTGCACCATACAGCGGGCAATGCGCTTGCATGCCGACCTGGAACTGGATTGGTCAGACGTCGCCCTTGTGGCCCGGCTGCTTGACGAACGCGAACAGTTGCGGGCGGAAAACCAGCTGCTTCGCCAGCGCCTGTCGCGCTTTCTCACCGGCCCGACAGCCGGGCAATCCGACTAGCAGTCTGATTTCGCCAGGGAGCTTGATTTGATGGAATTGAATACTTCGGAACGTGACACCGACTTCATAAAACCAAAGCTTCTGACTACCGCCATAAACGTCATTACCAGCCCTTCCCTGGCTTTCAGGGCTATCAAAGCCCAACCGGTCACGCTCGCACCATTAACCCTGATTCTGCTTGCCTCGATGTCGGTAACGGGGTGGTATTTCGCCGTCCTGGATTTCGACTGGTATATCGATGACACTCTCAGCCAGATTGGTGACCTGCGGGGTGCCGAACTGGAAGAGGCCCGGCAGGGCATGCAGGCACTTTCGCAGCGCGGCATGGCGCTCATTGGAATGCTGGGAAGCGCCGTCAGCCTGCTGGCTATCTACCTGGCACAGGCCGCCTACCTCAGCCTGATCTCGGCTCTGGGTGGATACGATTTGCGTTTCAGACAGTGGTTTTCTCTGATTGTGTGGACCAGCCTTCCCAACCTGTTTCTCTCAATTTCAATGGCGGTCACCATCCTGCTCAACCCCGGCGGGCAGTTGAGCAACTATGACCTGAATCCGTTCAGCTTGTACAGCCTTGGCATGCAAACCGGAAACCCGTCCCTGGACCCGATGCTGGCAGCACTTAACCTGATACAGATATGGAGCCTGAGCCTGCTGATCATGGCGTATCGGCAGTGGGTAAAGACTGCGCTGGTGCGGGCGGCGGCCATCGTAATTGCACCCTATCTGCTGATTTTTGGTGTTTGGGCGTATTTAGCCCTCACCTGACCCGTCCTGTGTTATTTTCCAGTAACAGAAGGCAATCACAGTTCGTCAACTCCTGTGGAACCTCTGACGGAGAACCGCGGATCACTGCAGGTCTCAATCAGAGGTTCTCTGACAATAACTCACCGGGAACAACGGGAACGCCAGGATGAATGCGAGGAAATTTCTACTTGTCGTGGTCATCGCGGCGGCAGTGATTGCACTGCCCATCTTCAACCGCGCACTGTTCGGCACAAATGCGAAAGAAGTGGAAGTAGCCACCATAAGCAGGCGGATAATCAGCCCGTCGATACTGGCATCGGGATTTCTTGCCCACGACGAAGAAGTGCTTCTCAGTTCGGAGATCATAGGCAAGGTTTCAGCACTGTTCGTTGAAGAGGGCGACCGCGTCACACAGGGGCAGCTTGTTCTTCAGGTAGATGACAAGAATCTGCTTGCCGGTCTGGAGCAGAGTGAGGCGGCGGTACGTCTGAATTCCATTGACATTGAACGCCAGGAGCTCAGGATTGAAAATCTGCGGCGGCAACACCAGCGCACCCGAAGTCTCTACGAGCGCAAAATGGTGGGCGACGAGGAATACGATTCCATCTCAAATCAGCTGGCACTGGCTGAAGTCGACCTGAAGTCCGCGCAGGAAAGACTGTTGCAGGCGCAAGCCCAGCTCGAGCAGGTTATGGATCAGCTGAGCAAAACCAAGATCGTTTCACCTCTTGACGGTGTCGTGACCAGTCTGGACATCAAAGTGGGAGAAACTGCAATTGCCAGTTCTACCAACATCCCGGGCTCGTCGTTGATGACTATCGCCAACCCCGGCAGTATCTACGTGGAGGTTCTGGTTGATGAGGCTGACGTTGCCAACATCGAAGTCGGGCAGCGGGCGGAAATTGTCGCCATCGCCTACCCCGATCAGCCAATGCGGGGAATCGTACGTTATATCGCCAACACCGCAAAGGTGGAACCCGGCAGACAGGGCCTTACATTCACGGTCAAAATTGACATTGCCGACCCGGGAACCGTCGTGTTGCGCCCCGGAATGTCCTGTCGGGCAGAGATTTTCACCCGACAGGATCAGGAAGTAGCTGCAGTACCAATTGAAGCAATCCTGTTTGAAGAGGACCGTTCCGCGTTGCTGAGCGACCACTACCTGTTCATCAACGACAATGGTGTCGCACGTAAAACCCGCGTGGACGTAGGACTTTCTGACGACGAATACCAGGAATTGACATCCGACATCAAAGGCGATGTCGAGATCGTGGTGGGTCCCAACAGGGAATTGCGACACCTGCTCGACGGCGACCGCCTGGATGTCACCCAGGCCAACTGAAATGTTCCCTTTTATTCCGTACAGTTCATTCCATGACACGACGTCCGAATTCGGACCACCTCAGGCCACCTGATGGATACGGCGCTGTTAAGACTCGACGGGATTACCAAGCACTATGAAATGGGAAGCCAGGTGGTCAAAGCGCTGGATGGCATCAACGTCTCAATAGAACGTAATGAATATGTGGCTTTTGTTGGTTCCTCCGGATCCGGTAAATCGACAATGCTGAATATACTCGGCTGCCTCGACCGACCCACAGCGGGCCAGTACCACCTGAACGGAAACAATGTCGCAAATCTGAATGAGAATCGACTTTCGCAGATTCGAAACCTGGAAATCGGGTTCATATTCCAGAGCTTCAATCTACTGCCACGAGCAACGGCTCTTGGTAATGTCATGCAGCCACTGATCTACCGGAACATACCGTATCGAAAGCGGCGGGAAATGGCCCGAAGCGCTCTGGACCGGGTAAACCTGGGTGACCGTATCGATCACCTCCCCAACCAACTCTCAGGCGGGCAACGCCAAAGGGTCGCGATTGCAAGGGCGCTGGTCACGCATCCTTCGATATTGCTGGCAGACGAGCCCACCGGTAATCTGGACTCGAAAACAACGGTGGAGATCATGCAATTGTTCGATGAGTTGCACGATGAAGGTCACACAGTCATCATGGTTACCCATGAAGACGAAATTGCCGCACACTGCGAACGAGTGATTGAAATGAAGGACGGTAAAATTTTCCAGGACAGCAGCCGCTCCTCAGAGCGGATTCACTAGGATGCTGTTCTCCCTTATCGAAAGCAGCCGCTCGGCACTGGCATCCATCATCGCCCACGGCTTTCGCAGTTTTCTCACCACACTGGGCATTGTTATCGGTGTGGCCAGTGTTATCGCAGTGGTGTCCATTACCCAGGGGCTGCGTGTTTTCGTCACCCAGCAGTTTGCCTCCCTGGGTACCAACAGCCTCACCGTCAGGTCCTATACGCCACTTGAAGACCGTATGCAGGGATTAAACGCACGCCTGACTCCCGAAGACCTGAACCTGATTGAACAACGGGTGGACGGCATTGCCTCAATCACTCCTATCCTGTTCGCTTCCCGTGCATCCCAGATCAAATATGGTTCCCAGAGCGCATTCAGCCAGATCATGGGTACTACCTACGCTTACCAGGATGTTGCTCAGTTCTATACCGTGGACGGCCGTTTCCTGGCTAACAGCGATAACCTGACCAGACGCCGTGTGGCAGTGATTGGCGACACGGTCCGGGAAAACCTCAATCTGCCCGAAGATCCAATCAATGAATTTGTGGAACTTGGAGGTGAATGGTTTAAGATCGTCGGCCAGTTAGAGCCCAGAGGCGATTTAATGGGGTTCAGCCAGGACGATATCGTTCTGATTCCCTATGCGACCATGCAGAGCCTTCAGGGGAACCAATCCCGTACCGACATCCAGATTCAACTAAGTCTGAGTGAATCCGCGGAGGTTGATGACGTCACCAGCCAGCTTACCCTGCTGCTTCGTGACGCCCACGGTCTGGACAGTACGGACGAAGACGATTTCGTCGTCGAAACCGCAGAACAGATGATGGAAACATTCGACTCGATTCTTGCCGTAGTCACCATAGTCATCGGTGGAATCGTAGGCATTTCCCTGTTGGTAGGCGGCATAGGAATCATGAACATCATGTTGGTTTCTGTGACTGAACGCACCCGGGAAATCGGCATTTGCAAGGCCATCGGCGCCCAGCGCCATCACATTCTGCTGCAATTTCTGATCGAGTCCCTGCTGCTTTCCCTGTTCGGAGGGTTCATTGGACTGGCAATCGGATACGCTCTTGGATCCCTGATTGCCGGCAATATCCCGTCCTTTCCTCCAGCTGCTATTCCCCTGTGGGCCGCGGCACTGGCACTGGGGTTCAGCGGTTTCGTCGGCATTCTGTTCGGCATTCTGCCGGCAGCAAAGGCCGCAAACCTCGACCCAATCGACGCCTTGCGATACGAATGACGCTCGGGTTATCCCTCTCTGGATATCTTGAATTTCTGAATTGGCATGCCTGTGGGTTAGGTCCTGTTACATTGATGTACCACAACATCCTCGCCGGAAGGCTTCCGGCGGCCTGAAACCTAGTACTTCCAGTATTCGTGATCTCGGTCAGACATGCTACCTGAGTATGTTAAGCTGGATAGAAATAAGTCGGAGTGGAAATTTTTTGGGGACCGCACTCGCCACGGGGAATCTGATCCTCCGCAACGCGCATCCGCCGGGATTCCCTCCTTCGGTCGTCCTGGAAAACAGTTTTGCCCGGTCGGTAGTTGAGGGCACACCGGAGGGGCGCAGTTCGCAGCCACAGAGGTAACCAGGGGCAACCCTGGCAGGTGCAACAACCATTCGACACGAACTTTTTAGCCCTGCTCTCTCGGTTCACGGAAATTCAGGAAAAGTAATAGGTCGTCAAGCCGATATTCTGGCAATGGACTACCCTATCGAAGTTGTTGCTACTCAATTGTTGCGCTATGGCCAAAAAAGTGAAAGCAGCCGATAACATGCCCGGCTCACGTGAACACCCTCCACTTTTGCTCAATGAACTGGAAGAAAAGTTCCGCTCGCTGCAGAGAAAAATAGCCAAGTCGCGAAAAAATTACCTTCCCACTCACAAAAAGGAAGTTGCGCTTGCCCGCAGAGAACTGCGCGCTATACAGTCTGATCTTACCGAAGCACGTGCCAGAACGGCCCGGGCCGCTGTAACTGCCAGAAGAACCGGAACTGCCTCAGCACAGGCACAGTTGCAGAAGGCACAGGCTGCCAGGCTGGCATTGGCCGAGACGCTTGGAAAGGCCAGGGAACGACTGCTTTTAGCCCAACGCAGCCTGCACGAAGCGACGCCACTTGATCGCAAGATAGCGGCCCGTGCCAAAGTATTGGAGAAGTTCGAGCGGGATTGGGAAAAGAAAATGCAGCAAGAGGCTGCTGAGCAGGTGTTGAAGGCACGAAAGTCGGCGATAAAACGGCGCTCCACGGCACGAAAACGCGCTGAGAAAAAATCTGCGGGCATACGACCTGCCGCTGGTACTCGCTCCGGCAAAACAACACACAATAAATAACGCGAACCAAGGCACTTTATGAAGCAGTTGCCCCGCTGCTTGCGGAATGTCAGGGGCGGTAGCCCGGACCTATGGGCGTAACCACGTATTGACAGCTCTTGCGAAGGAATAAGTAACCCCGGATTAATTGCTTTTTAACCCGGAGCCAGATCGTTTAAACTTAAGGTACCTTTGATTAAGAGACCATGAAGAGGGGGAACTCGATCTTGGAACAACTCGACGACAGGTCATTTCTTACCAGACTTCTGGCGGGCGACTTCGGTCTGGCCATTACTTATTGGGTATTTTACTTCATAGGCGCCGGCATCTTTTTTGTAACCGGCAGTCAGTCAGTTGATGCGGAAAACTGGTTTCGTTTCCTCATCCTGGTGGCGATAATGCTGGCGTACACCACACTCCTACTGGTAGGAATCCGGGCCGCATACAAAGGTCCACAGCTATGGAAGGTAATGTCCAGAACCTCTTCTGTCTTCATGATCATCAATATCCTTGTCGGGATTTCCGCTCTGGGATTTATTTACTAGGGCACCTCTACACTGTAGCGAAAAACCTGCTACTCATTTGTTCCCTGGCGTCTTTCGGGCAGTTGCATCCAGCCCGCCGGGTCCACCTGATAAAACTTCATCAGTTCATTGTAAAGTTCGCGATGACCCTGTCTCATCTGTTCTGGTCGTTCAAAAAATGTCTCAGTAGCCACTGCAAAAAATTCAGCCGGATTGGTTGCTCCGTAATGGTCGAGAAGACTCTGCTTTCCATATTGCACGTCCTGCTGCAACTCTTCGAATTCCTTCGACAAAACATGAGCCCAACTTTGATAGGCACCACGGGTTTTTAACAGAGGAGCACCGTTACTGGCACCGGATGCATGATCAAGCTGGTGTGCAAATTCGTGTAATACCACATTGTGCCCGTCATAGAGATTGCGCACACCTTGTTCCACGCTATCCCAAGCCAGGACAACCTTGCCCTGGTTCCAGGATTCGCCCAGTAACAGCGTATGCTCCGTTGAAACCAGGCCCAGGTCATCATGAACCTCACGAGTTACAGCAAACGTGGATGGATAAATCAGTATAGATTCCAGATGTTCGTAGTAGTCGGTCGCCCGGTTCAGTAACAGGAGACAGGCCTGTGCAGCCACAGTTACCCGAATTTCGTCGTCAATAAACTGTCCCGCGCAGCCCACGAAACGTTTGTCGTGCAGGAATACCTTGATAAGGTTCAGCAGTTCCTCCTGTAACTCCCGCGGCATATTCTGGTAAAAAGGCAGACGACGCTGCACGGTCTCCCGCCAGGAACCCGGAAATTGCCCGGCACGGATTCGTCGCAGCCGGATATCAGGCCAGAACAAAACTCGAAAAACTACTGCTACCAGAATCAGCAGAAGGAACAGTAAGGACAGTAACGCGGTACAACTCACGAGGAAGGAATCCTTCTTTGCCACAACTCGAAGCAGTAAGTTACACTAGACCGGCCCGATTAAAAAACACAAAAATGCACAACTGTGGCCATGACAAAAAACAACGTAACAGAATTCCGGTACGCACTGATTGTGAAGAGAGACTGTGCAACCTGCCGGTTGATCGAACCTGTTATCACGTCATTGTGCCGCCAGCTCGACAAGGCGCTTGAAGTCTATGTACAGGATGACCCAGCTTTCCCCTCCAGTATTGAAAGCCGAATTGACGATACCGAACTTGAATTTTCCTTCAGGCATGACATCGAAATCGTTCCTACACTGATACGATTTCAGTCAAACCGTGAGCAGGGACGTGTCACCGGCTGGGACCGCAGCGAATGGCGCACTTTTCTAAAACGCCCCGAACTGGGTGAAGGCCTGCCGGAATTCAAGCCCGGTTGCGGCTCTAAATCCCGGGAACCAGGAATGGAGGAACTACTGGCGGTTAAGTTTGGGACTTCCAGGAACTCCGCAAGGACTGTCAATGTGGCCGACAGTGAAGATATCATGGAAGCCTGTTATGAGCGGGGCTGGACTGATGGTCTACCCGTGGTTCCGCCGACTCCCCTGCGCGTCACCCGCATGCTGCGCGCCACAACTCGAGCGGCAGACGAACAGGTCGGCAGAATCCCCCCGGACTATGCTCCCTGCAGTGTGGAAAAAGTGGCGATCAATGCTGTCATGGCGGGCTGCAAACCGGAATATTTTCCGGTCGTGCTTGCTGCATTGGAAGCAGCCTTGCAGGAGGCGTTCTGTATGCACGGGTTGCTGTGTACAACCTATTTTTCCTCTCCGGTGGTAGTCGTGAATGGCCCCGTGGTGAAGCGAATAGCGATGAATTCTGGTGTCAATGCTCTGGGCCAGGGCAACCGTGCCAATGCCTCCATCGGTCGCAGTCTGCAACTTCTGATTCAAAACGTCGGCGGTGGCAGACCCGGAGGCATCGACCGGGCCACCCTTGGTACACCGGGCAAATACACATTCTGCTTTGCCGAAGATGAAAGCGATTCTGACTGGCCCAGCCTTGCCATGGACCGCGGGTTCCGGCGGGAAGAATCCGTCGTCAGCCTTTTTGCCGGAGCCGGAGTGCAGCCGGTGATGGACCAGCAGTCCCGAGCGCCTGAATCCCTGGCAAAAAGTCTGGCAGCAAGTCTTCGCACTGTTTCCCACACCAAGGTTTTTACGCAAACTGATGCATTGCTGATTCTGTCCCCGGAACACAGGCGGGTTTTTCGCCACGCTGGCTGGGACAAGGCACGTATAAGGGATACTGTCTGCCTTGCACTCCGCACTCCCGGCGAAGAGATAGTAAGGGGGGCAGGAGGTATCGCCGAAGGCATGCCCGAACAGTTCCGCGACAGAACGGTGGACAAATTTCGTGAGGATGGGCTGCATATTCTCACTGCAGGGGGTACCGCCGGGTTCTTCTCCGCAATCGTTCCCGGCTGGGTTGCCTCGGGTGAAAAGGGCAGTCAACTGGTGTCTCAGCGAATCGTGACATCGAATCAACCAAATTGACCAGGAGGTCTTAATTATGCCGACCACATTATTGGACCCGACATCAGAAGTTCAACCTGCCACCCGCAAACTGAATGACCGTCTGTCGTCTTTGCAGGGAGCGACTGTGGGTTTGCTGGATATTTCCAAACCGAAGGGAAAAGAGTTTCTCGATGAAGTGGAAGTTCAATTAATCCGGCTTGGAGCCACTGTCAAACGGTACTGCAAGCCCACATTCACGCGGATTGCACCTACCGAACTCAGCCAGCAAATCAGTGTGGAGTGCGACGCTGTAATCGAAGCGCTGGCAGATTGAGGCTCATGTACTTCGTGCAGTTTGCATGACATCATGACCCTCGAGAGTCGCGGCTTACCTGCGGGCTTCGTAGCATCCAGCGAGTTTATCGACGCTGCCAATGCCCAGGCATTGTCCCTGGGAATAAACCCGGCTTGTGTCTATATTCCACATCCAATACAGGACCGGACTGACCGGGAAATGGTTTTACTGGCACAAAATGCCATCGACGAGATCATCGCCATGATTGCTCCGGGGCAATGACATCAACGGATTCGCCGGATAATTTTCTGGTGAACCTTCAAGTATTCCATTGACGGACTGCAGGACTGAAATGGATCGACCGCAACACGCAAACAGTCAGTTTACGGGTAAGTTACCGGGAGACCCCTTATTCAAAGTTTCCAGAGAGTTGGATCCCAAGAGCCTCGTCGACGTTCTGCAATTTTTTCCCAAGTGCATCCGCAACCCCTTTGTGTGTTACCCGGCCTTGATAAACATTGAGCCCCTGACGCAGGTATTTATCTTCCTTCATACTCGTTTGCGGCCCATGATTCGCCAATGCGACGACAAAGGGGAGCGTGGCACTGGTTAAAGCGAAAGTTGAGGTCCTGGGAACTGCCCCGGGCATGTTGGCCACACAATAGTGAATGACACCCTCCAAATCGTAAACCGGTGATGTATGAGTTGTGGGTCGGCTGGTTTCAAAGCAGCCGCCCTGATCAATAGCCACATCCACCAGTACGGACCCGGCCCGCATCGTTACAAGCATGTCCCGGGTCACCAGCCGGGGAGCCACCGCACCCGCAACCAATACAGCCCCGACCACGACATCAGCGGTAACGAGCTGTTGTTCGATCTCTTCCTGCGAGGAATACAGGGTTCTCACCCGATTGCCGAAAAACCCTTCAAGTTCCCGCATCTTCGCCGCGGTCCGGTCGAGGATAACCACGTCCGCCCCCAGCCCGACTGCCATCTGTGCAGCATTCCTGCCGACCACGCCTCCGCCCAGGATCAGTACTTTCCCCGGCGCTACACCTGGAACGCCAGCCAGTAATATGCCACTTCCTCCGTGTGGCTTCTCAAGGAAGTGTGCCGCTGCCTGAATGGACATTCGTCCGGCAACCTCACTCATCGGCGCAAGAAGGGGCAGCCTGCCCTCCGGATCAGTGACGGTTTCGTAGGCAACAGCGCAGACACCTGACTCAAGCAGCGCATCGGTAATTTCCGGAAAAGCCGCCAGATGCAGATAGGTAAAGAGTGTTTGTCTGTCGCTTAACAGCCTGCACTCTTCCAGTTGCGGCTCTTTGACCTTGACGATCAAATCTGAGCTTGTATAAACCGTGTCTCTGTCGTCCACGACACGGGCACCTGCCTGACGATAAGCCTCGTCAGTCAATCCAACACCCTTACCGGCACCGGCCTGCACCTGTACCTCATGACCATGGCGAAGCAATTCCCTTGCACCCGCGGGGGTCAAACCCACGCGATGTTCATCAGTTTTAATCTCCCTGGGCACTCCAACAATCATACTTAAACTCCGCATTACTGGTCCATCGGTATTGTTTCGGGGACTGATAAACCCTCTGGCTACTTCATCACCGGTCGTCAAGCCCCGTGGTTCCCCGCAAACTTTTAACCCGGCTTCTGGCTTTTTTGTTATCCACCCGTCGCCTTCTTGACGCTGCGGTCGGGCGCGTAGGTTTCCTGGGTTTGTCCATGTGCAGGCCGCGTGCGACAAGCTTTTCAAGCCTCAGCAATGCATCCCTTCGGTTAAGCTCCCGGGATCGATAGCGCTGTGCCTTGATGACTATTACACCCTCCGAGGAAATTCGTTGATCGTTGAAGATGAGTAAACGGTCCTTGTATTCCGCAGGCAGACTCGAGGCACCAATATCAAATCGAAGTTGAATGGCAGTCGAGACTTTGTTGACATTCTGTCCACCGGGACCGCTGGCATGAGTCCCGTGTATCTCTATTTCACGGTCCGGAATGTTACAGCCGGCAAGTCTCATCTGTATCCTTCCCCCACCGGGCAATATGGTTGTAGACCAAAGGTTCCCTAATGCGTTTTTTTGTCGACCGGATTCTCAAACAAAAGCCCCAGCTCACCTTCTGAAAAACTGTACTGCCTGCCACAAAATTCGCAGGTAACCTCCACCACGCCCTGCTCTTCAATAATATCCATGATCTCCTCCTCCCCGATGGAGTGCAGTGCCCGGGCAGTCCTCTCCCGTGTGCAACTGCATTGATAGATTACCGGTTTACTACCAAACAGTTTTACCCGATGTTGGTGAAACAAGCGATAAAGTACTTCTTCATTCTCAAGCTCCAGCAGTTCCCTGCCGGTCAGAGTAGCGGCCAATTGGGAGACTGTGTTCCATTCCTCCTGACGGCTTTCGCTATCCTTCAGCAACTGTGCCGGCAGTTGTTGCACCAGGAGCCCCGCACACCGATTTCCCTCTGACACCAGAAAAATACGGCTTTCCAGCTGTTCCGACCGGGCAAAATACTCCTCCAGGCAGGCAGCCAGGCTGTGTTGCTCCAGTGGAACAATCCCCTGGTAGGGTTCCCCACTGGAAGGCTCTATAGTAATCGCCAGAGTACCAGCCCGCAGTAGTGCAGTGAATTCATTCGAAATCGACTCATCGGCGAAGCGGGCAATACCCCGCAGGTGCTGCTCACTCGTACACTCCGCCATGATGAGAGGAACCTGACCCTCGCTCCGTGCCTGCAACACCAGGCGACCATCAAATTTCACGGTAGTGCTGAGCAGCGCCGCAGCTGCCAGGAACTCGCCAAGTAATCCTTGTACTACTCCGGGATATTCCTTGTTGGCAAGTATCGCACCGAAACTGTCGCACAGACGCACGATCTCACCACGAATATCGAGGCCTTCAAAGAGGAAGCGCTGGCAACTATCTGACTGGTACATATTGAATCCGATCGGGTGCTATTCTGCACCGTGCTGCATAGTGTACAACATTCGCCACCAGCCTGAGACCGGCGTTACTTCTGAGGGTCAATATGGACTCAGGGTGGAACTGTACCGCCAACAGCGGCAGACTGCGATGTTCTATAGCCATAGGGATTGAATCAGCCGTCCTTGCGACCACGTTAAGACACTCCGGAACTCGACTGGCGAACAGGGAATGGTAGCGACCGGCGTGAAACCCGGACTCCAGGCCATTAAACAGATCACCACCCAGCACTTCGATCTCAGAAGGTTTCCCGTGCATGGGGTAGTCCAGAATCCCAAGTTCACCACCGAAATACTGTACCAGTCCCTGAAATCCAAGGCAGACTCCGAACACGGGAACCTGCCGGCGCAGGCACGTGGCCAGAGTCTTATCCATGGCGTAGTCCTCGGGACGCCCGGGGCCGGGAGAAAGCACGACCAGATCATAATTCTTTGATTGCAGCTGGCTCCTGGCAAATTCCGGACGCAGCGTCTCCAGTTGCGAGCCGCATTGCCGAAAATAAGCCGCCAGGTTGTGCACAAACGAATCCTGGTGATCGATCATCAGCACACGCAGTCCACCCTGACTTTGAATTCTGTTACGCAATTTCTGGACGTGGGGATCTGTCCTGGCGCCAGCTTGCTCCGGATCTCTGCCACGGACCGCGTCCAGCAGTGCGGATGCCTTGAGCCTGGTCTCCTCTTCTTCACAGTCAGGGTCGGAGTCAATCAACAAAGTCGCACCCGCTCTGACTTCCGCGATACCTTCTTTGATTCGCATTGTTCTCAAGGTAAGTCCTGTATTGAGATTTCCATCGAATCCCAGGAACCCTATGGCACCTCCATACCAGCGTCGTGGTGATTTCTCGTATCGCTCGATAAATTGCATGGCGGCATGCTTGGGCGCACCGGTTACGGTCACCGCCCAGGTGTGCGCCAGAAAACCGTCCAGGGCATCAAATCTCGAACTGAGCGTTCCACACACATGGTCGACGGTATGAATCAGCCGAGAATACATTTCAATCTGTCTGCGACCGACCACGTTGACACTGCCGGGTTCACAAACCCGCGCCTTGTCATTGCGGTCGACGTCAGTGCACATGGAGAGTTCGGATTCGTCCTTGGTGGAATTTAAAAGCTTCTTGATCTGTGCCGCATCCCCAATGGCATCCTCACCACGTTTTACAGTGCCGGAAATCGGGCAGGTTTCAATTCTACGGCCGTCCACTCGCACAAACATTTCCGGTGAAGCGGCGACCAGGTACTCCTGCTCACCCAGATTGATCAATGCCCCATAAGGTGCTGGATTGTTCTTCTTCAACCGCGCGAACACTACAGAAGGACTGTCTTTACAGGGCTCGAAGAATACCTGCCCAGGGACGACTTCAAACAAGTTTCCACATTTGAACTCCCCGATTGCCCTGCGAACGGTTGCTGCGTATTCACCGACTGCGTGATCTCCCCCGCTGTTGCACTTGATGGCTGGCGCGAAAGGCTGGCTGATACCGCGTCGCTTCAAGCCACCAGTTGTTTCTGTCAGTTCCGTGGAATTCCATCCACGACACACAAACTCGTAACTGTGGCAGCGGGTCTCGCCCAGTCGGTGATCAGATACCAGAATCTGGTCAGGAAGATATAACACCAGATCCCGGTGATTCTCTGATCGCACCTGGCAGCGTTTTACCTCTTCGAACTGAAACCCCAGATCGTAACCGAAAGCGCCATAAAGCCCGAGATGACTATCGCACCTGGAACCAAACAGTCCGATCAGCAACCTCAGTACCGAGAAGACCGAAGGTTGCCTGCTGCGCATTTCCTCACTGAATGTCTCCAGACTCTGCCTGACTCCCGCGGTAATTGCCATCCCTGTATGATGCAGTTCAACAACATCAGAACTCCCCCTGAGGACAGGGTAAATCTCAGGCAGGAGGATTTCTCCGCGGCGGTTGAGTGCTTCGATGGTAATCAGTCTTTCTCTGGCAGTTATCTGCAGCGGTGGATTTACAAATCCCACATCCCATCGCGTATAACGGCCCGGGTATTCATAGGATGAAGACAACAGCAGCCCACGTTGCTCGTCCAGTTGTCTCGCCAGGCGCGGCATGGCATCCGCGTAGTTTTCGACGGTGGTGGACCGCCGCACCCGGATTCCACCGGTGGTCTGGTAGCTTGTTTGTCCCATAGTCTGCATTGTCGTGCTCTCCGCTTCGATTCTCGCGACCCGGGAGCCCGTCGACTAGCTGACGTACGTGGATTTTTTAAACAGACGGCCGCCGCAGACAACGGGCGGCCAGGGAGGAAATTAGCTGATTTTCGTCTGGCGGCCCGGGGATTGGAACCACCAGAAGTAGGTTTGTGAATTCATAGTGGGCGGGATGATGAGCGAATCCTGCTTGCCAGTCAAGGGGCCATTCCAGTTAACTTGTCGAAACCTTGGCTCGATCTGAATTACGACTCCAGGCAGCGTATCTGCCTCCGCGTTGTCAATTCGACAGTGATCTGGCTATCTCTGCAATGCGACGTCCCAGTCTGCGCGCATCCTCGATCTCGGTAGTCGAAAATTCATCCGCTATGCCTGTGTCTATCGCCGCTGCGCCAGGCAGGGCGTAACCGTTCTGTGCATCCCCGTAGGTTGGCCCGGCTACCATCATGCCGGTGTTTATCATTGCCAGCAATAATGAAATGATTACGTGCTCTTTACCTCCTGCTGAGCCACCTCCTGTCGCGAATGCGCCGCCAACCTTTCCTCCCAGAAAAGGACTGCCGTGTTCAAGACCCAGGCTGTCGATGAAACTCTTCATCGGTCCGGCCATGTTGCCATAGTAAGTGGGGGAGCCGAGAATCACTCCCTCCGCCTCGCGCAGATCGTCTATAGTCACCGATTCAATCGGTTTCAGTGCAACATTCACCCCGTCCACTTCATCAGCACCATTGGCGACAATTCGCGCCAGTTTCTGCGTAGTTCCGGTCATGGTGTAGTAGGCAATCAACACATCCACCCGCTGATCCTGGGCATTTCCGGCCTGTGAGAGCACTGCCGTCAGCAGGGCAAGCACCACGACCCTGTAATCGAAAAACGTCTTGCATTTAGTTTTATTGCACCAGACTGGCATGATTACCTTTACCGGAACGACTCTGGCAGAATCCACAGGCTGCGGAAGAGCCAGATTGACACTGTAAAATTTCACCCTTAAACAGCAGACTCCACGGAATGCCTGATCGCGTTGTCTTGTACGCTTTCAGTACAACCCCTTCCGCACTGCTGTTGGAGTTGCAGTCCGTATGGACCTGCCCGCAAAAACGTTGCCCGTAACGCTGATTTTCGCTGCTAGTCGGACTTAACAAACCTTTGAACACACACCGCAGCGTGTTGCGGTATCTATTCGTCAGAGTACCTTTGATTGTTCGGGAACTTCTGATTAAGGAACCCCTTATACAGCCCCACAACGCGATGAAGGCGTACTAAGGAACCTCTTTAGTTAAACGCCGATCAGGGGCAGTAGTCAAGGGGAAATACCACCCTGAGTGTGAACGTGATGCAGGGAAAACTCCGAAGTCCGCTGCCACAGTCGATAAAAGCGCTATGCTTTTCGGCACCCGGGTACTTTTTCTGGAACCATTTCCCGGGCCAGGGGGCTGTCCTCAAACTTGGTAGGTGCAGGGCGATACATTACCCGGGAGCATTGCTGACTCACAAATTCCATACCGTTGAGCTTTCGGTGGCCTGCATCCGCATACTTCCACTGTTCGTAATCGATGTCAGACATGAACGTGAGATTGTTACGCGGCCGACAATAAATCGTAGTGCATTGCTGTCCCACAATATCATGACCGGAAGGCTTGCAGTGGCCTGAATCCGGGTGCTTCCAGTATTCATAATCCCTGTAAGACATGAACGTGAGTTTGTTACACGACCAACAATAAAGTGGCGTGCGATAAATTTTCCGGGATCGCACCGCTCCAGGGGAGTCTGATCCTCCGCAACTTGCACCCCTCCGGGGTTCCCTCTCCCGGTCGCAAGCCCTGGAAAACGGTCTTGCCCGGTCGGTCGGTGCTGCGTTTTTATTGCTCCGTCCTCAGACTCCCCTGGAGCGGTGCTCAGTGCTCGAATTCAAGGCTTGTGGAAACCAGAAGCGCAAATCGTTGGAAAAGCCGATATTCATCGTTAGTTCCTCTGTTGGGAGTTATTCGGAGCATTCGAAGCCACTGCACGAGGAATTCTGCACTTAGCCAAGGCGTGGCCGGCGGGGGGTTCCTGAGGCTGCAATAAGAGGACCAGCGCCGAGGGAGGAAAAATGACCGATTTTCCAGGGCATTTTTCTGAGTGAGGGCACCCCGGAGGGGCGCGGTCCGCAGCCACAGGAACCCCCTGCCGACCACGCCGCTCGAAGCCACGAATAACTGACTCCCCTCAAAACCCTGGAAACAAAACTGCACGCTATCTGATTTTCAAATCCAGGACTTGCTGACCTATCTCTCCAGGAGCCTGTGCACACTGCAGGTATCGGTTCATTGAGTTCCACCTTTGAATTTTCCCAAGGATAAATCCAATGGCTCCAATCGCCGGAGATAGTCGGAGCAGGA
>CALOEW010000081.1:0-30552 GCA_942492445.1 uncultured Gammaproteobacteria bacterium | reverse complement strand
CAAGGTATTGCTGGCATTCATCACCAGGCCACTGGCGTCGAATCGCATAACACCGTCCATCGCCGTATGGTCCGCACCCTGCGGCATGGTCCTGCCTCCCAGTCGTGACATTCTGAGCCAAGAACGGGTGAGAAAATACCAATATCGACAGGCAGGCTATGCCCGACAAGAGGAAGGGCAGCGCAATCCCTACTGCTCACCTCTTGATTGCCCTGTGCGACACCAGGCTTGCAGCCGCCGCTCCGACAGCAACACCCAGGCCCAGCAACCGCAAAAACCGGCCTGCTGACATTTCACCTGTGGCAGAACGAGTGGCGGCCTGCCGTTGATAATAGCCGGGCCTGAAGTACTGTGACAGATCCTCACCGCCGGTCCGGGGCCAACCGTTCTGGTTCAGGAATTCCCGGTAGACAATGGCGCCGAGGTTGCCACCGGGACCAATACCGTTATTGGTCACACCTCTTTCCTGATGGTCATGTAACAGCCAGACTCCACTGCCGTAGGCATGCAGGCCATCGTTGACAGTGCTCAGCTCCAGATCGGCACGCTGTGCACTGGCGAGCCAGAATACATCCCGGGTTATCCGAGCCTGGGAACCCAGAGCGACCCCGTCATAGTGGGTGGCAGTAGTCTTGTGACCGTGGGTGTGAAGCGCCACCCCGACGCTGCCGCCATTCAACACCCGCAACTTAATACGCTGATCCGGGTCTGTAACTACCAGGGACTCCTGAAACGTCAACGGAAATGACCTGCCATTCAACAGAAAATAATCACTCTGAGAATCTGTAATGTCGTAATCCCTGTTCAGCAGCTGTTCTATCTCCCGCGCATCATTGCTCTGACGAATCCTGTTGTTCAGATCCATATCCAGGTCAGTAAAGTGCAGATCGTATTCGTCGGTGTAAAGTTCGCGGACAGCCGCAGACGGTACGCGGACATGCCCGGCACCCACATTCAGGGTCTGCAGCCAGTTATTCGGCCGGTTTTCCTCCACTACGAACATTCCCTGCAATCCCATCATTACATGAACCTGAACCTGAACATGACAATGGTAGAACATGGTGCCGGCATGGCGTGGCTGGAGTTCATAGGTTCTCGCACTGCCCGGCTCCAGCGGCATTTCACTGGTGACCGGGACTCCGTCGTTACCTTCGCCATTGGCATCAATAAAGGGATGGTCTACACCGTGAAAGTGGATCGTATGCGGCAGATAATGGGTGTTCTCCAGGGTAATCAGAACCCGGTCGCCCTGCTCGATGCGGATGCTTGGCGACGGTGGTCGCAGGAAATCCCTGGCCTGACTGGACTCAAGATTAACCGTTGCCATGCCAAAAGACTTGGGAGCGAATACCCACAATCCTGGAGTCACTCCCGGGGCGATTTCGAATCCCGCGGCAGGCAGGCCGGTGTCCGGTGAACCACCATTCAGCTCTACCACTTCCAGCCGCAAATGAATTTCATCCGGATCACCGTCTCCATCGATATCGTTCCCCTTTACCACTGCATCGGGTGTGAGACCGGCAGCCAACAACGTTTCCATGGAAACGTTATTGGTCCCCCTGACAAAAGCGGCCACAGCGTAGGGGTTATCGGCCACGCAGGCCAGAGATTCTCCGATTGTCACGCCTTCCAGAATCTGGGTCTGACGCCGTCCACTCAAGTCCTCGGGACAAAGCAGACTGCTGTCAGGCAGTGTGGATTCCGGATCGGGCCGGGCAGCCGGAAGTTCGCCGGGCTGCCAGGGGGGTGTTCCAAACCATTGCGCCAGACGAATCCGCGCAGCATCGGAATACCACTCAGGGGGAATTAAAAGAATACAGAATAAACTGGCAACAACAAGCTGTAGCAGCGGGAAAATCAGCCTTGCGCCAGAAACCTTCATCAACTCGATTCGCGAAAAACTGCCTTCTTCCGCAGCTTCGGCAGGCCACCATTGGCTACCCAGTATCCAAGCTGCAACAGGACAAGCAGGCCGATAAACAGTGGAATAGATCCCAGATCAGGACCACCGACCCGGAAAAAAAACACCGCATTGTACTGCCGCTCGCCGTCGGGATGTAAAGCTGTCACCACACCGATATAGGTACCCTTCTCCTGAAAGGCATATTCCACCGGGTAGCTGCCGTTTGGCTGGATGACCGGTGGCTGGTAAAAAACCGTGGCTGCTTCAAGATCATCGACAGCCTGTACATCCTCCCAACGGGCAAACGCACCGACATTGTTGACATCACGGATAATGCGGAAATCCACCGGCATTTCGCGCAGAAAATCGTGTAGATAATCCATCACAAACACACTCTCCGCCACATCAGGTATGTTCTCACAGTATTCCTTGTTGGCTCTGGTTCGGGGCTGGTAAACAGTAAAATGTGCAGTGAGAAAGCCGATATTGATAACACACCGGTCCTCCTCCAGTACCACACCACCATGGCCCAAAGCGGATTGCCCTGCCAGCAGTAACAGCAGGCCAAGCCACGTCCCGAGAAAAGCACGGGCTAACAATAGATTCATAAGCGGTAATCGCAACAGTTGCCGGAATTGGCTGACAGCATAAGGGCCGCAAAGGTACCACGTTTGAAGCGAATCAGGCGAGCAGGTTCAGCCGCATTATCACCAGGGGATCAGATTGCCGTCATAATTGAAGAACTTGCCGGAATCCTTTTTATCAAGACCGTCAATTACAGAAATCATTCCCCCGACGCTGGTCGGTGTGGTGATGAGCGCATTGGGCCCACCCATGTCGGTCTGCACCCAGCCGGGATGGATTACCACAGCGGTCAGTCCGTCTCCGGACAGGTCGAATGCCAGGCTGCGGACTACCTGGTTGAGAGCGGTTTTGGAACTGCGATAGATGTAGTTTCCACCGCTCTGGTTGTCGGCGATGGACCCCATTTTTGAGGTAACGTACACCAGCTTGCGTTCCTTTCCCTGTAAAAAATTCCCGATCAGGCGCTGGGTCAACAGCAATGGCGCAATCGTATTGACCTGAAACACCTGTGACCAGCCCGGCTCGGTAACCTCACCAAACCGTGCTGCATGAGGCCCGTAGATTCCTGCGTTATTGATAAATACATCTACTGCTTCATTGCCAAGTTCGCTGGCGAATTGCTCCAGACTTTTGGAATTCGATACCTCCAGCTGCATAATTTTCAAACGTGATTGTGCGGACTGCAGTTCCTGCAGTTTACTGGCCTGCTCCGGGTCCCGGCAGGTTGCGATTACCGAATCCCCCCGTGCCAGGTACTGGTTTACGAATTCAAGACCAATGCCCCGATTGGAACCGGTTATAAGAATAGTCGCCATATTGAATTGTTCCTTTATTTCCTCAAGACGTACGTGTTAACAGTCAGGCTCGGTGGTAGCGTGTCAGATTTCTCTTCCACCTGCCAGCCCCCAGCGGTCTCGTGACCAGGTGTCTGTCACCTACCCGTCAGAGCGCCAGGACTCCCGCTAACGGCGAGAGTGCAGAAATTGCACGGCACGATCCGGGAAGTCGGTGAACAGGCCATCCACCCCCACCCCAAAATAGAATTGCTCCAGCAGTTCTTCGAAACTGTCGGCATAGCCCGGTATCTGCCCCGGATCGAGCCTGAATGTATAAGGATGCACGGCAAGGCCGTTGGCGTGAGCAAGATCCACTAGACCGGTGGGTTGAACAGCGCCGGCGGAATTGCCCGGGGGAACTATCAGACTCTTGTCAGGGCCAATTCCATCGGCGTACTGCGCCAGGGTGGCCATGCCGTCGGCGTCAAACATCCATCGGTATTGTTCATCGTCAGCAATCAATTGAACCAGCGGCAGAGATACCCCCGCTTGCGGCATGATCCGCTCATGCAGAATCCTGAGTTCCTCGAACTCGAAAGTCTGCACAAAGACACGATCCTCCTTGCTGGTGTAACCGTATTCCTTGAGCACGCCTATCAATGCTGAACTCAGATCCTTTCCTTCCTGGCGGTGAAAAGTCGGAGATTTGACCTCTGGGTAAATACCGACATTCCTGCCGGTAGAGCGATTCAACCCCTGAATCAGTTCAATCTCCTCCTGGAGTGTATTGATGTAGAACCTGGACCTGCCTACGGGAAATCGGTTTTCGTAGATAGGACCGCCTCTACCATCGCGGGTATCGACTCCTTCCCTGACTCTCAGTGTCCGAAGTTCCTCCAGGGAAAAATCCACAACATAGTGCCTGCCATCCTCCCTGGCCCGGGCCGGGAACCGGGATGCCACGTCGGTGGTGCGATCGAGGGTAATATCGTGAAGTACGACTAGCCTGTCGTCCCGGGTCATCACTACATCCTGCTCGATGTAATCCGCGCCCATGGCGTAGGCCATCGCTTTCGCTGCCAGGGTATGTTCCGGTAAATAGCCGCTGGCACCGCGGTGCGCGACGACAATCTTCTGCGCCAGAACGCCACTGCTGGAACCTATCATCAGTGCCACCCCCAGAACCTTCGCTATGATATCGACGCGCTGCATCAGTATACCCCTGAATGCTGATCCCCGGGCCAGGCAGTGTCAGACCCGGTGCGGTTGTGACTTGTTGGAAACGGACAGAACCGCTGGAAATCCGGCATATCCACTGCCGCCTGTACTCCGGGAGGCTGCTGTTCCACCTTGCCTGATGCTATCAGACTTTTGTTGAATTTCCACCCGTTGGACAGTCGGACCAGGAACCCCCTGATCAAGCAATGCTGCCGCCGGTTCAGCCACCCTGGGCGAAGTGGCTCAGGCAGCATGTCACTGACGCTGCAGCAACTGCTGAACGGCTTGCAATCGGCCTTCGTCGTTGACACGCCACCGCTCACCGGCATCGACCGTCTCCAGGCGCACTCTGGTATCAGCCACCCGTTCCGCCGGCAGCGGGTGAGACAACAGAAACGGCATTGGTAACTCCCGCTCCAGGCTGGCGACCTGAAGCCTTGAAAGCAGGGTGAGTTGCGAACGGGGGTCGAAGCCCGCCGTAACCAAAAGCTGAAATGCCAGTGAATCAGCTTCCCGTTCGGCTTCGCGGGTGTGGGCGGCGATATAGGCGGAGGACCCGAGATTGGCGGCCACGTCGCCCGCTCCTGCAAGGAATGGATTGCCGGTCAGCAGAGCCAACGTAATCCCGGTAAATTCAGCGGTAGCGCGGGAATTACGAAAGCGCTGGAAGTGGCTTCTTATATGGCCACTTTGTACATGAGCAATTTCGTGAGCCATTATACTGGCCAGCTCTGCGACATTCCGGGAAGCCAGAATCGCACCGGTTGTAACGTAGATGTTGCCCCCAGCAATTGCGAAAGCGTTAAGCGCATCACTGTAAATTACGCGAAATCTGATTTCATAGAAATCGTCAGTCAAGGCCGCAATTAAGGATGCGCCTAACTGTTCAATGTAATCAACCACGATTGGATCGTTCACCAGGTTCAGTTCCGAATTCAACTCGGCCACCTGCTGCTCACCCAGTCGTTCCTCCTGTTCCAGGGAAAGGGAGCCACAATGTGTGAGGGTCAAGCAAACCATCAGCACAAGCAGATATTTCGGGCCTGCGGAATCGGCTCCTCCGAGGAAGCGCCGACTTCGCCACAATTGGCCATAATTCTCCACTGGATTGCCTCTTTGTTTGCTCGTAGTTTCAAGTGGGATCGGGCACACTCCCTACCTGGAACCAATTGATAGAATCAGCTGTATTGGAGTAGTTTGCGATGTTTTCGAAAAAAGTGGAACACTGTCTTTTCGTAGAGGAAGAAACCTACAACTGGGCGCCGGAACATACCGCAACCAGTAAACGAATTCTGCTGATCATGGGTCTGTTCATGCTGGGCGCCGTTGTGGCACTCTCCCAGATGCGCTGATCAGGCAACACCGGAGTTGCCTAATCCACGTTTTCCTAACGCGATTGCAGGGTGACTGGTAACATCACTTCCCGGTTGTCCCTGCGGATAAGCAATCGCACCTCCTGCCCAGGAGCTGATTCACGAATCAGGTTTGAATAAGTCTGCAAGTCGGTAATTGCCTTATCGTCATACCTTAACAGCACGTCGCCGGGAGCCAGTCCCGCCTGTGCTGCTGCGCCTCGAGGAAGGATGTCGGAAATTCTTACGCCTTCACCCCCGTAGGTAAAGTCCGGCACTGTTCCAAGGCTGGCCTCTCTGGCGGTACCGGCGCTGGAATTCATCTGCACCGCTGCACCGTCCAGAGTTACGCGCAGCGGCGCTTCCCGGTCACCCAGGAATACCATGGCTTCTTCGACCCACAGAGCGATATCCGACATGCCCTGGTAGTCGAGTTTATCCGCAGTGTCCGTCGGCCGGTGATAATCGGCGTGGGAACCGGCAAAAAGATGTATTGCGGGTATCCCGTGGTTGAGAAACGGTACGTGATCACTGCTGGCGATGACCGAATCCGCCAGTATGGAATCCACTCCGATGGTGAAACCGATACCTTGTGCCATGAATGGCCACTCATAGGCGCTGTCGGCGCCAAACACCTGAATCGGTCTTCCTTCGAGCCGCCCCACACTGTCCAGGTTGACCATGGCGAAGAGACCGGAGGTCTGCAGCATGCCGGGAGGCTGTTCGACAAAACGGGTGGAACCCAGCAATCCGCTTTCCTCAGCAGTGAATGCAACAAAAGCGATCGGCCGTTTCGGCGTGAAGGAACGGGATAACTTGGCGGCCACCTCCAGCAAGATGCTGATACCCGAGGCATTGTCGTCGGCACCAAAATGAATGCCTCCCTCTGCACCCAGATGATCGAAATGGGCGCCAAGCACGGCCGGCGCATCGTCCAGTTCGGGATCGCTTCCCGGCAGCAGAGCAACGACATTGCGTAGCGTGGTTTCACCTTCGCCCGGTACTGATGCCTGCCACTCCTGCACATAGGACCCGCCCGGCGCCAGCAGGCCGAGCTGTTGAAACTGCCCGGCAATGTAAGCAGCGGCCCGTTGGGCACCACGAGTGCCTGCCCTGCGCCCTTCCATGTCTGCTGAAGCCAGCGTCAACACATGGCGCTGCAATTGCTCCGGCAGGTACCTGGGGGGTAATGTGGCCAGCGGCTCCACTGCGGGCAGCTCAGGCATCTGGTAGTCTGCAGGCAGGTTATTCGACAACCAGACCATGGGCGACTCGGGGCTGGTCCAGATTCCCTTAACGTCATTAGTGGGTTCGGCGCCGACAAAACTCAGAAACGAATATTTCCCGTAGTGGGGAAGCTTTTCGATCATCCCCGGCATTGCCACCATGTCGTCAACATGTATCCAGCCAATTGCCAGATCAGCATTGCCCGGGTGTCTGGCTGTAAGTACGGAACTGCGGCCATCAAAGTCGACCTGGCTGCCTGACAAATGCAGGCCTGCGTCCGTGAATCGGGCATCGTAGAAACTGATCGCCCCGGCTATGACATCAATCAATGGATTGTCACGGCCAAGAATCCACACCGCCCGGTCGTCCGGCAACCGCTCCAGGTCCTCTGCCATAATGATCTGCGCATCGACACCTGCCGCAAAGGACTCGGCCAGCTGGATCCAGTGGCCTCTGTTTTCTCTGGGTATGACAAAGCTGATCTGTGAGGCGCCGAACAGCTGACCGATGGTGGGAGGTATTTCCTCCCTGTCCAGCTGCCTGAAAAGGTCGAAGTCAGGGTCCACAACTACAGCCTGCAGGCTGTCAAAATCTCCCGCCACCACACCCTGGTATTTTTGTGCCAGGTCTACCTTGTAAACCATTGGCTCCTGTTCACCGGAGTAAAACAATGCAACTGGCACGTTTAACTGGTAGGCTTCTCCGTTCTGAACCTGAGTAAACATGATTCGAGCCTTATTCTCACTGACTTCCTGAACAGTAATCTCCAGTTTCGGTGCCCCGACCCGATCAACCCATTGTGTGAAAAATGGCATCAGATCATTACCGGTCACTTCGGAGAATAAAGAGGCAATTTCCTTGAAGCCAACCTGCTGGAACCGGTAGTCCCGGTACAATTGGCGCAGTCCCTGGATGAACAGCTCGTCCCCTATACGCCTGCGCAGCATGTGCCAGAGCATCAGCGATTTCCCATAGCCTACCGCCTGAGTCGCTGCCGAATCCCGGGATGTGAATTCCGACAGAGGGAAATCGGCTCCTTCCGCCACATAGTTCCGGTAGCGGATCAGGTTGTCCTTGCGATAGTCACTGCCCTGACCGTTCATCTCCTGAAAGAGATGGTCTGCCAGGTAAGCGGTCAGCCCTTCACTCCAGTTGCCGGACTCATAATCGGGATAGACACTGTTGCCCCACCAGTTATGCAGAATCTCATGGGGATAGGACGAGTCTATAATGAACGGAAAGCGGATGACCTGAGGCCCAAGCAGCGTAAACGATGGCATTCCGTAACCGGTTTCCCAGAAATTTTCAATTAGTGCGAATTTGTCGAACGGGTAATCCCCCAGCAGGGGCTCGTAGAGAGCCAGGTAACGTTCCGTGGCATCCAGGTACCTGGCCGCTAGATTAGGGTTCGGCTGACGCAGGTAGACAAGCATGTCCACTCCATCCGACTCCTCAGCATAACGGGTGAACCGGGCGGCGATCAGGTAGATTTCCTCCATGGGGTTGTTTTCGATCCAACGATTTGCGCCACTGGCCGTGCCCTGACTTATCGCGGTCCAGTCGCCACTGCCCGGCTCAAACCGTACCTGTAGATCGAAACTCACCAGTTCCTGTTGGAAGTCGGGCACCCACAAGCTGGCACCATTGAGGTATACCCCCTGCCCGGTAATGATGCCGGATGTTTCGGAAAAACTCTGGGAATACTGCGCGGAAGTCTGCTCAGCCTGCTGAAAGATACTGCCCTCGTAACTGATTCGAAATTCCTGCAGACCCCGGCCTGTTGTTGACAGTCGATAGCGGTTATAGGATGCCGTATCGGCACCGGTACTGTTAATGCCGATCGACCTGCCGCTGTCACTGCTTTCGGGGTTGGCAAGAGGCGCAGAACTTTCAGTTACACTCAGGGCATCATTGAGACGAAAACTCAGTACATCCGAAACCAGTTCGGCGGGCAGGGTGATGGTATCCTGCACACTGATGTAATTGCTTTCGGGATCCAGCGTCACCGTTAACCTGTGATGCACCGTACCCTGCTCCGTCTGTGCACCGGCCAGGGTTGTCAGCAGGGTCAGGAACAGCCCCCCTAGAAACCTGCTTCGAGTCAACGTCACGTTCATATTGCGGAACTCCAGATCGGTTCGTCAGTCCAGCCCCAGGAGTCCGCGGGCGGCTGCGTCATTCCAATCGGCAATAAAAATCTGCGAGCTGCCATCTTCCGTTCGCGTGCTGCTCCAGGCCATCCGGCTGCCGTCAGGTGAAAACACAGGCAGAATATCGGTACCCTCGGTATTGGTTACCCTTACGGGTTCCTTCATGCCTTCCAGGTCGATCATAAACAACTCGAAATTGGCGTGCCCCAGGACATTGCTGGAATAAATGATGTAATCGCCACTGGGGTGGAAATAGGGTCCCCAGGACACCATGGCTTCAGCAGTAAGCTGGCGCTGGTTGCTGCCGTCTGCGTCCATGGTCCAGATCTCGGCGCTGTTACCATCGGGATTGAAACGACGCCAGACGATTCTGCGGCCATCGGCACTGAAGAAGGGACCACCATCGTAGCCTGGCGAGAAGGTCAACTGTTGAACATTGCCGCCATCTGCATCCATCATGTAGAGATCCATGAAATAGGAACTGTCGTCCTCGAAGAGTTTCTGTTCAGCAAGACTCAAGGGTCGCTGATAAGCTTCTCTATTGGACGCGAACAGTATCCTGCTGCCGTCGGGTGAATAGGAGCCCTCGGCGTCATAGCCTGGAGTCTGGGTCAGATTGACCAGCCCGCCGCCATCAGGATCGGCCTGGTAGATATCGTAGTACTGGTCATAGTCCCAGGCATAGGCGCGTTCCTGGCCACTGTTACGAAAGGCGATTTCATCGGCCTGTTTCTGACTCGCCCGGGGATCTTCGTGGGTCGAGGCAAAAAGAACCCGGTCCAGGGACGGGTGAATCCAGGAGCAGGTGGTAAGCCCGATGCCCGGAGAAACTTTGTCAATTGCGCCGGTCTGAAGGTCCATCAGGAATATCTGGTAAAACGGATTATCGCCCGGCACTTCGCTCTGAAAGATAAAGCGATTGCCATCGGCACTGAAATAACCTTCACCTGACCGCACTCCGGTGGTAATCAGCTGACGGGTGTTGGTGAGCAACAGTGACTCGTTCTCGTCCATGTTTCCGGTGGCAACAGGCAGCTCGCTGTAGCCGGTAGCTCCGGCAGCGCCGTCGGACGGTCGGGGCTGCTGCCCGGCTGAAGAAGTGGCGCTGCTGTAGCCGTCTCCCGGGTCAGTCGGTGCCGCAGCCCGGCTCGGTGTGGTTTCATTGTCGCAGGCAACCAGCATCAGTGGCGAAACAACCAGTAACACAAGAACTTTTTTAAAGTACAGTTTCATAATCAGGATCCGTACCGGCCAATGGCCGTCCAAACGTTGATGCCAATCAAAACTCGAAGCCCTGCTTTTGTGGAAAAAGTCCAAACAGACCTCCGGTATGGATAAAAACCACGCTTCTTGCTGCCGGCAGAGCCGATTTCTCATTCTGATCAGTCTTCAGCAGCTCATTTACCATGCCATGGAACGCCTTACCTGTATAGACCGGATCGAGGAAAACCCCTTCCTGGCGGGCCAAATCCTCTATGGTACGGAAGATTTCCCTGCCGGCCCTGCCATAGCCTGGCCCCAGGTAACCCTCGACTGTTCGGATACCCAATGAATCGGTGTCCAGCTGAATGTTATACCTGTTGCGCCACAGTCGCAGGTCGCTACTGACCTTGCGATGGAAATAGCCGGCATCATCGCTGACATTGAAAGCCAGTATCTCCGCTCTGATCCCGAACATCGCCTTACCGGCGATCAGCCCGGCCTGGGTACCGCCGGAACCGGTTGCCACCACAATATAGTCAGGGTCAATGCCTTGCTGCTCGAAATCCTGCTGTAATTCCTGGCTGGCTGCCACGTATCCCCACAGTCCGATTTCGTCGCTGGCCCCCACCGGGATAAAAAAGGCACGCCGGCCCTGGGCCCGGTATTGCTCCTGCATCTGCTTCGCGACCTGTGAGTGCGTGGGCCACTCCGAAACCGGTATGAAAGTCACGTCCGCCCCGGCCAGATAATCCAGCATAAGGTTTCCATCCGCCAGCTCCGGTTTTTCTCCTCTGAGCAGCAGGTGGACCTTCATTCCCAGTCTGGCGCCCAGAATGGCGGTGGCACGGCAATGATTGGACTGGACACCACCGCAGGTGATCAACGTGTCGCAGCCTTCCTCCACAGCCTGGGCGATGGAAAACTCCAGTTTGCGTATCTTGTTTCCGGACACTTCCAATCCGGTCAGCTCGTCGTGCTTGATCCAGAGATCGACGTCGTTGAACCGTCGTGAAAACCGCTCCAGTCTGATCAGCGGTGTCGGAAGGTTGGCTAATTGCAGCCGGGGTGGCCATTGCATGGATTGTTACCTGACTGGTTGAATGGGAACTGCCGGCCCATAAGCAGAAACGGGATGAGGCCGTGGGCACTCATCCCGTTCAAAGACTCGGAACTGGTCGGGATCAGCGCTTGGCTTCTTCCCACAGGGGTTGTTCCTGGACTCCACTATCGAGAGGTTCATTGGCTTCGCCGTAGAGGAACAGGTCAGTCAGCACCGCACGGAGGTGAATCGAGGCGTTCAGGTTGTCCACGATTTCAGATCCAATTTTTTTCTGGGCCAGGATAAACGCCAGAGCCGCACCGGCCTTGTTGCAGTCGTCCGCGATCAACTGCTCAAAATTGTCGGCACTGGCGGAAAACGCCTTAACCAGATTCTGCATAGCCTTCAACATACCTTCCAGTGTCGGCCTGGCGTGAGGCCCCGGTCCTTTGGCTTCCATATCCGCCGGGCGTCCCTGTGCCGCGTACGCCAACAGGAACTCATATCCTGATTCAATGGTTTCTATATCGTCGTTTATCACAGTTCAGTCTCGCAATTGGTCGAACGTAATCAAGGAAAACCCGCCGGCGGCGGGTCTCTGGTTAGTCGATGGAATCTGGCTGAGGTCCCTGCCAGCCGATACCCGGTCTCCGCAGGTCAAACCCGGCCGCGCTGCTGGATGCAGCCGGCCGGCCAGGGCTTATTCCGCTTCTTTGGGTGACCACTTGGACGGATCGTGGTTGGCGTTCATTTCCTCTTCGGAGATCCAGCCTTTGACCATCGATCGTGTGTAAAACAACTTTTCCGGACGCAATGCGAAATAAATATGCGTGGCTGCCAATGCAATCAACGCCAGAGTGGACAGTCCGTGCAGCAGGAAAACCAGACCCAGGGTACTTTCCGGCATGCTGTTGGTGCGATCCCAGAATGGTGTATCGATCTGCATAAACAGCAGAACCCCGGTTATAATCACAGTGAGAGCAACGATTGTCACTGCCCAGTGCATTCCCTTCTGTTCAAAGGAATACTTACCCGGCTTGAGGGTGGAGTCAAACGGTTCACCGAAGTCCTTGGGGCTCAGAATCATAGCTTTGAAATCCTGCCAGAACAGGGACCGGATTATGTGGAACACCACCACAAAGGTCAGGACCAGACCGGAAATCCAGTGAATATTCAGCCAGGCAATCCGCCAGCCGAGGATCGGTGCGACACCGGTAATAATCAGGACAAGAATAGCCAGCGCCATGACCCAGTGAAATGCACGGTCAATTACCTCGTGACGGCTGACTCGCCGGCCTTCGGCAGAAGGCATGTCCATTTTCTTGTTGGCAAGGGCCGCCATGATGATTGCATGCGCTGCCAGCAACACCAGCACGGCAACAGCAACAACCCACAGCAAATCCCAGGAAACCCCGAGAATTACCTCCTCACCCCACACATCGCGCTTATAGCGAACAATTTCACCCACTTTACTTCCCCTTAACTTCTTGTTATTCAGTTAGTCCAATTGATATTGTTCAAATCAGCCGCGAATTGCCCGCTTGACAAGGTTCTCCATCAGTGGAACCTTGAAGTGATTGTAATTCAGGGGGCGCGCGCCTTGAGTGGCAATGGAGGCGACCTGATTCGCTGTCTGTTCGTTCCTGGGCCTGCCGCGTAAAGCACTTTCCACGGCTGTGAGGCGACGGGGCACGCATTCCACGGCGCCACAGGCAAGTCTGACATCCTGAATGGTTTCACCTGACACCTTGATGGCTGCCGCGACACTGACCAGGGCAAAATCCCACACATTGCGGTCGGCGACTTTTTCAAAGTAGAACTCGGCGTTCGCCCAGGTTTCCGGGAGCAAAACAGCCGTCAATATTTCACCGGGTCGCAGAACGGTCATGTTCTGGATGTCCAGCGCCGGACCGACAAAAAAGTCTTCCGCCGCCACGGTGCGCTGGCCCCGCTCTGAACTGATTACCAGAGTCGCATCGAGGGCCACCAGTGCCGGAGCGGTGTCTGAGGGGCTTACCGCTACACAGCGACTCTGGCCAAACAGCGCGTGCTCACGATTGAGGCTTTCCGGCGCGTCCGCGTAGCAGATATTGCCGCCGGCACGGTAGCAGTCCAGGCCCCGGCGGTAATACCAGCAGCGGGCATCCTGAGCCAGATTTCCCGCCAGTGTTCCCACATTGCGGATCTGCGGGCTGGCCACCCTGCCGGCTGCCGTGGACAGGAGCGAATAGCGGGATCTGATGAGCGGGTCGTTGACGATTTCAGTCAACGTAGTAAGCGCACCGATCTCGACGCCGTTAGCGGTCTCACGGATTCCCTTCCAGGCGTCGATTTTGGTCAGTTCGATCATCGCCGCCGGACTTTTATTACGATCCTTCAGCCAGCCGTAGGTATCCTGGCCTCCAGCCAGCAGCCAGCCCTCCTCACCCAGAGTCGAGGCCAGGGACAGGGCGTTCTCTTCATCAGTGGGCTGATAAAGATCGATGTCGGGCATTACGTCATGAGTAGTAGCTACCATATCAACCTCGGAAATTGTTCTGGGCAAGACCCTTCGCTGACTCGGAAGTTCCTGCGTAATGGTTCACGATCATATCTGTGGTTATTGGTGCCGTGTTGAACATATAACCCTCGGTGGCGTCCCACAGCGCTGATGCCAGCGCCGCTGCGACGGAACCTTGCGCCGGTTCACCGACGCCGCGGGCGCCAACCGGATTTTCCGGATCCGGCAGGTCCACCGCTCCGGTGGTCATCTGCGGTGGAGTGTCCAGAATGGTGGGGACCTTGCTCTGCCAGTACCCGGTGCTCGCCGGCAGGCCGTTCTGGGGATCGTAGAGATGTCGTTCGTAACCAGCCAGGCCGATACCCCAGGTGGCACCGCCACGCAGCTGGTTGTCCAGGCCCTGCGGGTGCACGATCGTGCCACAGTCGGCGAAATTGACCAGATCCTTGATCTCGTATTTTCCGGTTTCAGTATCGAGTTCGATTTCGACCAGCGACACCGTCAGCCCCGGAGGCGTGCCATTGTGACGTGGGTCGTTGAAAACCCCGATCAGACCGGTACCCGCCAGACGGTCGACAGACAGCTTGGTGAATGCATTCAGCTCTTCCGGGTATTCCTGGCCACTGAAGCGACCACCCAGCGCCATGCCACGCTGGGCAACCTGAGCATAGGACATGGAAATGGCTGAATTCGCGGTTCGGAATACCCGGCTGCCATCCACGTCGTAGTCGGCCGGCTCGCCACCCAGATCCATGGCGGCGATTTCCTTCATTTTGGTCAGCAGATCCTGAGCTGCACCCCAGTTGGTGCGGGTGTTGGTAAAAATGGAGTTACTGCCGTCCTGGGGCGAAGTCATGGGCACATGGCGATCAGTACGGCCGCCGATTACATCACACTGGTCCCATTCCATATTCAGAACTTCCGCTGCCGCCCGCGAAGTGGAGGCATAGGAATAAGTACCCAGGTTACCGACCCCACTGTGGATTTTCAGACGACCATCGGGAGTCAGGCGCACAATGCCATCCATGCCGCTTCGTCCTGCGTCGTGATACCCCTGGCCGATACCGATGCCGGTAATCTTGCTGCCATTGCGCTGGCGGCTGCGCGTCATTCGCTCACTGTAGTTGAAGGCCTGCTCGGCCATAGCGATGGTTTCTTCCATGTAGGCGCTGGTGACCGGGCTTCGTCCCGGGCCGTGAGTGTCACCGTCATCCACCGCGTTGATCTTGCGGATCTGCAGGCGGTCGATACCCAGTTCCTGAGCGGCCATATCCAGAATCGGCGCAATAATCGGCGCAATCTGGTTCTGGCCCGGCCCGCGCTGAGCGCCACGGTGGCCGGTATTGGTGCCGATGCCGGCGCCGCGGAACCTGACCGCCTCGGTCTGGTACAGCATGCTGATGGCATCTGCTGCGGAAAAGTGGTCTCCTCCGCCCCCTTTCCCGCCGTTATCCTGAACGATATACATGTCCAGGGCCGCCATGCGGCCATCGGGCCTGAAGCCGGCCTTGATCCAGCCCTGGAACCCGACCCGGGCGCCTCCGATAAACATCTCTTCCTCGCGACTGATACGCATCATCACAGGTCGATTGATCTTCTGGGACATCTTCGCGGGGATCGCCATGCTGGGTATGCTGTTGGGCCGCGCTTTCTGTCCGAAACCTCCGCCGGTTGCCTCGTTGATGAAGACAAAATCCTCGATCGGGCAGCCCACTATCTGGGCCATGCCTTCAGCAAGAGGCGACAGGCTCTGGGAGGAGCCATGGACATAACATTTGCCATTCTCCCAGTAGGCCATGGCACTGCGCGGCTCCATGCTGTTGTGGGGATAACCGGCGGTAGTGAAAGTACTTTCGTAAACGAAACTGGACGCGGCAAAAGCCTCCTCCAACTCGCCATAGGACCAGGATGCCTGCGGCTCTGCCGTCGGTTCGGCACCGTTGCGGAATGCCGTAATCTGGTCACGGGACCACTCATAACGGGCAAATCCCTCGCGGAACACGAAGGTATTGCCGCCCGTATAGGCGTCAGGCCCGCCCGGCTGCATACTGTCCAGCGGGTCCAGCACAAAGTCCATCCGTTCAAAAGTTACGGAGATGCGCTCAAGGGCGTTCTCGGCAGTCTTTTCGTCGACCGCAGCCACTGCCAGAACCGGCTCCCCGATCAGGGTCGGTTCGTTGGTCAGTACCTTGAGCCCGGTGCTGTTCTGCTCGCCGTCCGGATACACGTCGTCAGCGGTCAGTATGCCGTAGACACCGTCCATGGCCAGTGCTTCGGTGTAATCGATATCGATAACCCGGGCATGGGGGATGGGGCTGGTCAGCAGGCGTACATAGGCCATCCCCTCCCTGGCATAGTCCTCGGCATACTTGATTCGGCCGGTGACCTTGCCGGGCACGTCGGGTGGTACAAAATCTTTACCAATATGCATATATGCCATGTCTATCACCCTATCTCGGCGGCGCGCAGGACACCGCGAATGTATGATTCATAAGCGCCACAGCGGCAGATATTGCCGGCCAGCCCTTGACGGACCTCTTCCCGCGACGGGTTGGGGTTGGCGCGCAGCAACCCCACTGCGGCCATGACCTGTCCCGGCGTGCAGTAACCGCACTGTGGCGACAACTCGTCTACGAACGCCTGCTGTACGGGATGCAGGTCACCGTTGGGGGATTCCAGCCCTTCCACGGTTTCGATCCGCTGGTCTTTGACCGTATGGGTCAGGATCGAACAGGCGTAGTTGGTAACATCGTCGACCAGCACGGTGCAGGCGCCACATTCGCCGCGATTGCAGCCCAGCTTGGTTCCGGTCAGCCCCAGCTTGTAGCGTAACGTGGACGCCAGGGTCTCATTGGCAGCCACATCCACTGTGCGTGTCTGCCCGTTGACATTGATCCGGATCAGGCGCTCGACGGCACCCGGCGGCCGCGACTGACCTCGGGCGGAATACCATAATGTAGTAGAGGAGACTGCCACACCAGAAGCGATCACACCCTTGATGAAGCGCCTACGCGTTAGTTTTGGATTCACGGCTTTCTCGCCTCCTTAGGAATCTGGAAAAGAGCTTTGCGGGCTTTATAGTTTTATTATCTGCAAGAGGAGCAAGAGTAAATCACCTCCAGCCAATTATCAAGTAAATGCCTGGCGCTCCGGCCTGCTGAAAATGGCGGCTCGGGGCATTATCCGGTGCCTGGTCAAAGACGCTTCCCGCCACCGCCGGAATTCCCCCGCACAATCGGGTACTGTTCGTAGCAGCCGCTGCCGTCCTCTTCCCCTGGGCCCACCCGCACAGTGCCCCACCGTGGCCCGCGACAGCTGTCCCCGGCCATCCTGACAACGGCAGTTCCAGGCTTTAATTTCAGTGACTTAGCGGAATCTGACCAGGCTCTGGCGCGGTTGCGAAGCTTGACATATATTCTGCCAATGTTATTGTGTCCGGCCCTTCCGCCGAGGCGTGTAGCCATGGCTTGCCTGAAAGCTTTCAGCACTAAGGCTTGAGGGAGGGATACAGGTTGAAATACCGAGCCTCGTCTGGACACCCCAACAGCGCATGACCTCACAAAGACCAGCAGGGCTGCTGCCTTGCCTGGAGGGGGACTAGCGGTGACAGTAATCACACCGACGGGCTATGGAACAGCACTGCAGGGCTGGTGGCCTGGCGTCGGATTGTGCGGGGGCGCCGCGGTGTTTACTGAACGCAAGAGACAACTGAACCTATGAAAAAAAACGGCTTTGTCCCACCTAAATTCGGATTCCCCCAGAAAATTGGCCTCTACGATCCTGCCAGTGAGAAGGATTCCTGTGGCGTCGGATTCGTGGCCAATATAAAGGGTATTCCCAGCCACCAGATCGTGCTGGATGCCTACCATCTGAACTCCAGAATGGATCATCGTGGCGGCTGCGGTTTCGAAGCCAATACCGGCGATGGAGCCGGCATTTTAATGGGATTGCCACACAGCTTTTTCCAGATGATAGCCCGCGATGAGCTCAACGCCGAACTTCCGGAACCGGGGAAATACGCCGTGGGCAATATATTCCTGCCCCAGGTGCCGGAAGAGGAGCAGAAATGCCGCGCTGTGATCAACCGGATTATTGCCGAGGAGGGTCAGACCCTGGTCGGCTGGCGCGAAGTACCCATCGACCCGGTCGGGGCCGATGTGGGGCCGGCTGCGCGCATGGCACAACCCAGGATCGAGCAGTTGTTCGTCAGCGCCACCGGGGGCCTGGAACGGGAGCAGTTTGAGCGGGTTCTGTATATTATCCGCAAACGTTTCACCCACGCTCTGCGAAGCGACAGGATGCTGACCCAGGCCAAGCAGTTTTATGCCTGCAGCCTGTCCTCCAGAGTCATTGTCTACAAAGGCATGCTGACGCCGGGTCAATTGTTTCCTTTCTACAACGACCTCACCAATCCGGCCTGCGAGACTCACCTGGCCATGGTGCATTCACGATTCAGCACCAATACCTTCCCGTCCTGGGACCGGGCCCAGCCAAACCGCTTCATGAGCCACAACGGTGAAATCAACACGCTGCGGGGCAATGTCAATCAGATGGTTGCCCGTGAGGGTACCCTGGACACCCCCCTGTTCGGCGACAAGCTGAAGGAAATGTTCCCCATTATAGACTCAGACTGCTCGGACTCAGGCAGTTTTGACGCGGTCCTGGAATTCCTGCTGCTGGGGGGCCGCTCCCTGCAGGAGGCGGTCATGATGATGATACCGGAAGCCTGGCAGTTCGACGCCAACATGGATCAGGCCAAGAAAGATTTCTATGAATTCCATTCCGCCATCATGGAGCCCTGGGACGGACCGGCATCCATCGTGTTTACAGACGGCAAATACATCGGCGCCGTGCTTGATCGCAACGGCCTGCGCCCCAGCCGCTATTACGTCACCCACGACGACAAGTGCATTATGGCGTCGGAAGTCGGCGTTCTGCACGTGGAACCTGACAACGTCAAGCTCAAGGGCCGTCTGCAGCCCGGCAAGATGTTTCTGCTGGACTTCGAGCAGGGCCGCCTCATTCCGGACGAGGAGTTGAAGCAATCCATTGCCGGCAAGCGTCCCTACGGAAAGTGGCTGGCCAATCAGAAAGTCACCCTGAAGGACCTGTCCCGGGACAGTGCCGCTCATTCCCTGGATTCGGACGACATCCTGCCGCGCATGAAGGCCTTCGGGTACACCACCGAAACCATGCAGTTCATGTTGCTGCCGCTGGTGCTCGAGGCGAGGGATCCGCTGGGCTCCATGGGCAACGATTCGGCCCTGGCCTGTCTTTCCGACAAGCCGCGCATGATCTATGACTACTTCAAGCAGCTGTTTGCCCAGGTCACCAACCCGCCCATCGACTCAATCCGCGAGGAAGTGGTGATGTCCCTGGAGTGCTTTATCGGCCCCGAGGGCAATCTGCTGGAAACCACCGAATCCCATGCCCATCGCCTGAGCCTGGAGCATCCCATACTCTCCAACAAGGAGTTACGCGATATCCGGGACATGGATTTTCGCGGCATGCGTTCCCGGGAGATCGACATCACCTACGACGCCACCGGCCCGGAAAGCTTCAGCAAAGCACTGGAAGGCATCTGTCAGGAAGCATCTCGTGCAATCCATGAGGGCTATGCTTTCATCATCCTGTCCGATCGCAACATCGGCCACAATCGTATCGCCATCAGTGCCCTCATCGCCTGCGGCGCGGTACACCATCACCTGGTCGCCAATCATCTGCGGACCCGCATCGGTATCGTGGTTGAAACCGGCGAAGCACGTGAGGTACACCACCACTGCCTGCTCACCGGCTATGGTGCAGATGCCATCAACCCCTACCTGGCTTTCCAGGCTCTCTGGAAAGCCAGGCAGGATGGCCTGCTGGCTGACCACTATGACGATGAGGAATCCCTGGTTGTTGCTTACAAGAAGGGGGTAGCAAAGGGCATGTTGAAAGTCATGGCGAAAATGGGAATCTCCACGTTGCATTCCTATAAAGGAGCACAGATTTTCGAAGCGGTAGGTCTGGCCAGCGATATCATCGATCGCTGTTTCGTGGGAACGGCCAGCCGGATTCAGGGCATTGATTTCAAGGTGCTGGTAGAGGAATCCGAGCGGCGACACCGTCTGGGCTTTCCCACTGTGCAGGAAGAACTGATTCCGGTGCTGCCGAATCCCGGTGATTTCCACTGGCGTACCGGGGGCGAGACTCACATGTGGAACCCCAGCACCATATTCAACCTGCAGGTGGCCGCCCGCAACAACAGCACCGATGCCTATCATGTCTTTGCCAGGGCGGCCAACGAGCACGCGACCCGCAAGTGCACTATTCGCGGTCTGTTGAAATTCCGCACCGATGTTCTGCCCGCTCTGGATATCGGGGAAGTGGAGCCGGCAAGTGAAATCGTCAAGCGGTTCGCGACCGGGGCCATGAGCCTGGGGTCCATATCCACCGAGGCACACGAATCACTGGCAGTGGCCATGAACCGGCTGGGCGGCAAATCAAACACCGGCGAAGGCGGCGAGGATCCGGTTCGCTTTCAGCCTCTGGAAAACGGTGACTCAAAGCGTTCTTCCATCAAACAGGTGGCATCAGGCCGCTTCGGCGTCACTATCTGGTATCTGAGTAACGCGGACGAGCTGCAGATAAAAATTGCCCAGGGCGCCAAACCCGGTGAGGGTGGTGAACTTCCCGGCCACAAGGTGGACGACTACATCGCCAAGATCCGGCATTCTACGCCGGGGGTCGGCCTGATCAGTCCGCCACCCCATCACGATATCTATTCGATCGAGGATATCGCCCAACTGATACACGACCTGAAAAACGCCAACCGGGCCGCTCGCATCAGCGTAAAGCTGGTGTCGGAAATTGGCGTGGGAACGATCGCCGCCGGCGTGACCAAGGCCAAAACCGATCACCTGGTCATCGCCGGACACGACGGTGGGACCGGTGCCTCACCATTGACATCCATCAAGCACGCCGGTCTGCCCTGGGAGTTGGGCATTTCCGAGACTCACCAGACCCTGGTGATGAACAACCTGCGTTCGCGGGTGGTACTGCAGACCGATGGCCAGTTGAAAACCGGTCGCGACATAGCCGTTGCCGCACTGCTGGGGGCCGAGGAATTCGGCTTTTCAACTGCCCCGCTGATCACACTGGGCTGCATCATGATGCGCAAGTGTCACCTTAATACCTGCCCTGTCGGCATCGCCACCCAGGACCCGGAATTGCGCAGGAAATTCAAGGGCAAGCCCGAGCACGTGGTGAATTACCTGTTCATGGTGGCGGAGGAACTGCGCCAGATCATGGCCAGTATCGGTGTTCGCACCGTCAACGAAATGATCGGCCGCGTGGACCTGCTGAATACGGATATCGCCATTGACCACTGGAAAGCCAGGGGCCTGGATCTGTCCGCCATTCTGCAACCGGCCCAGAAAATTTTCCCTGACACCGAGGTGTACCAGTGCATGCAGCAGGATCATGGCCTGGAAAAAGCACTGGACAACGAATTGATCCGGCTGGCAGCACCGGCTCTCGAAAGCGGCAAGACGGTCCACATCGAGCACGACGTGATCAATACCAACCGCGTGGTAGGCACCATGTTGTCAAATGAGGTGGCAAAACATTACGGTGCCGACATGCTGCCCGACGACACGATCAACATAAAACTGCGCGGCTCCGCCGGGCAGAGCCTGGGCGCGTGGCTCGCCAAGGGCATCACCATCACCGTGGAAGGGGACGCCAACGATTACGTGGGCAAAGGCCTGTCCGGCGGCAAAGTGATCATTTATCCACCAAAAAACAGCACCTTCAGGGCCGAAGAGAATATCATCGCCGGTAACGTCAACCTGTATGGTGCCACGGGTGGAGAAGCTTATTTCCGCGGCATCGCCGCCGAACGCTTTGCGGTGCGCAACAGCGGCGCACGGGCTGTCGTGGAGGGTATCGGTGATCACGGGTGTGAATACATGACCGGTGGGCGCGTCGTCGTACTGGGCCGTACCGGTCGCAATTTCGGTGCCGGAATGAGTGGCGGTATCGCGTACGTCTGGGATCCCGACGAATTCTTTCCTCGTCAGTGCAACAACGAGACTTTTGAGCTGGAACGGGTGAGCAGCGCCCAGGACATAACTGAACTGAAAGAATTGGTACAGAACCATCACCGTTATACGGACTCTCCGGTAGCCGCAAAGATCCTGGATAACTGGGAGGACAGCCTGGGGCAGTTCGTCAAGGTAATGCCGACTGACTTCAAACGGGTTCTCGCGGAACGGGCAGCGGCGGCGAGCGCCGCCTGAACGCATCAGTCTGGCCAGGATCAAGATTATCAGTCTAAAGAGAAGTAGAAATGGGAAAACCTACCGGCTTTAAAGAGTTCGTTCGCGAAGTAGAACCCTACCGCGACCCGAAACAGCGACTTCTGGATTATGAGGAAATCTATACACCTCATAACCAGGAGCACCTTCGTGACCAGGGTGCCCGTTGCATGGATTGCGGTGTTCCATTCTGCCAGTCCGATGACGGGTGTCCGGTGTATAACCTGATTCCGGAATGGAACGACCTGGTTTATCGAGGCAGGTGGCGCGAAGCCCTGGACCGTCTGCATAAGACCAATAACTTCCCGGAATTCACCGGGAGGGTGTGTCCTGCTCCCTGTGAAGGCGCCTGCGTTCTGGGGATCATAGAGCCTGCTGTAACCATCAAGAATATCGAGTGTGCCATTATCGACCGCGGATTTGATGAAGGCTGGGTGGTTGCCAAGCCTCCGCAAACCCGAAGCGGCAAAAAGGTTGCAATCATCGGGTCCGGGCCCGCCGGACTGGCCGCCGCCGACCAGTTGAATCAATCCGGGCATGAAGTCACCGTCTACGAACGGGACGATCGCATCGGGGGATTGCTGATGTACGGCATTCCCAACATGAAACTGGACAAGGAGATCGTTGACCGAAGAGTTCAATTGCTCGAAGAGGAAGGTGTCAGATTTATCGCCGGCGCTGATGTCGGTGGAACCGGCCCGGGCAGCGTCGATGTACAGACATTGATCGACGCAAACGACGCCCTGCTTCTTGCCACCGGTGCCACCACGCCCCGTGACCTGAGAATTCCCAACCGGGCGATCGACGGCGTCTATTTCGCCATGGATTTTCTGCGCAGTCATACCAAGAGCCTGCTGGACTCAAACCTTGAGGACAACGCCTACATCAGCGCAAAAGACAAGAATGTCATAGTCATCGGAGGTGGTGACACCGGTACTGACTGTATCGCCACTTCCCTGCGTCATGGCTGCCGGTCGCTGGTGAATTTCGAAATTATGCCCAAACCCCCGGTCGAACGGGATGCGGACAATCCCTGGCCCCTGTGGCCCAAAATCTACAGGGTCGACTACGGCCACGAAGAAGCGGCAGCCGCCCAGGGCAGTGATCCCCGGGTTTTCTCAATTTCCGGCAAGGAATTCGTGGTTGATGGAAACGGTAAACTGGTGGGAATAAACACAGTGGAAGTGGACTCGAATTTCCAGGAGATACCTGGCACGGTCAAATTCTGGGAAGCAGAGCTGATCCTGTTGTCTATGGGTTTTCTGGGTCCGGAGCATTACGTCAGCGAGCCACTGGCCCTGGAACTGGACCAGCGCTCCAATTACAAAGCGGAGTTCGGCAGTTTCAAGACCAGCCGGGAAAAAGTGTTTGCCGCGGGTGACTGCCGGCGGGGCCAGTCGCTGGTAGTCCGGGCCATCGATGAAGGCCGCCAGGCGGCCACCGCCATCAACAGTTTTCTGGCCTGACAGGAAACTTCTGAGCCAGACCCACAGCGCTGTGGTCTGCAGACAGGTCCGCTGACCTCCTGCCCCCTTAGCCTGGGGATCAGCCCTGTTACCTGGCGCAGCCGGGTACCGGGCAGCGGATTCCGTCATCGATCCCCCGGGGCAACCCTGTGCTGGTTCCACCGTGGGCAGCCGGAAGAATTTACGCAAAGTTTACGGAAACCAGTCAAACTGGCAATAGCCTGGTTACGGCGCCTGTACCTACACTTTCTGCATGCGCCTGTTCTCCCCGATGCTGCTTGTCGTTGCCGTTGCCTTGCAGGCACTGGCAATCACCATGTCCCTGGTGGGACTGCTCGGGTATTGCCTGGCTACTGGAAACGCCAGTGACTTTTTCTACAGTGCCCTGCTCTGCAGTGGCGTCGGGGCAGGACTATTTTTCTATGGCTGGATGCACCGCACCGAGCATCTGTTCACCCGGCAGATGTTCATTATCACTACCGGCACCTGGATACTGGTGCCTGCATTCGCCACGCTGCCACTGCTGTTCACAACTTCGCAAGTTTCCTTTACCGACGCCTACTTTGAGACAGTGTCCGGGCTCACCACCACCGGCTCAACGGTCCTGAGTCATCTGGAGAACCAGCCCCCCGACCTCCTCCTGTGGAGATCTTTATTGCAGTGGCAGGGTGGCATCGGCATTGTCTGCATGGCGGTGGCACTGCTGCCCTTTCTCAAGGTCGGTGGTATGAGACTGTTTCAGACCGAGTCTTCCTACTGGAGCGACGAGAATGCCCCCCGCGCCAAACACCTGGTTATCACCATTCTGAAGATCTATGTGCTGCTGACAGTGCTGTGTATTATCGGATATGCCCTGACAGGGATGACATTGTTCGATGCGGTCAACCATGCATTCACGACGATATCCACAGGCGGGTACTCCACCACGGACCGTTCCTTCGGCGGAACAACGCTCCTCACTCAGTGGGTGGCGGTTGTGTTCATGGTGGCCGGGTCTGTGCCCTTCGTACTCTATCTGCAGCTCTTCAAGGCTCACTACCGGGAATTTTTTGCCAACACCCAGCTGCGAACATTTCTGCTCGTGCTGGGAAGCTTTGTCATTCTGGTAAGTCTGAACCTGTGCGTTTCAGAACATGAACCGCTGGTTGCTGCTGTCACCAAATCAGCTTTCAACATCACCTCTCTGATAACTACCACCGGCTTTGCCAGTGAAGATTACACCTACTGGGGTAATTTCAATGTTGCCCTGATATTCTTTGCCATGTTCATAGGCGGGTGTTCCGGGTCCACCAGCGGCGGCACCAAGATTTTCCGGCTGCAGTTGTCCGGAACCCTGCTTAAAGAACAATTGAGGCGGGCAGTTCACCCTAATATCACTATTACCAGTACCTTCGAAGGTAAACAGATCAAGTCCGAGGTGGTTACGGCAGTGGTGGCCTACTTCTTTGTGATGATAATGAGCCTGGTAGTCCTTACCCTCGGTCTCAGTCTCACCGAACTGGACCTGATCACGTCACTTACCGGGGCTTCCACGGCGCTGATGAACGTCGGGCCCGGACTCGGCGACATCATCGGCCCGGCCGGAAACTTCAGCTCTCTTACGGATGGTGCCAAATGGTTGCTATGCATTGGAATGTTGTTGGGACGTCTGGAATTTCTTACTATCCTGATTCTCTTTACAGCGAGCTTCTGGCGCGGATGAGTTTCCTGTCATCAAGACTGAACCGGCGTGATCAGTATATTCTGGCCACGGGACTGCCGCTGGCGGTGACAGCGGTTACGTGGTTTCTCCATGGCTACATCTCGGCTGCCAACATCACTCTGATTTATATCGTCGCGGTCATTGTCACCGCAGTCAACACTGCCACAAAACCGGCCCTGGTATCGGCACTGGTGAGCTTTCTCAGCTTCAATTTCGCATTTACCGAACCCAGGGGGTCATTGCTGGTACTCCATAACCAGGACCTGTTGACCGTGGGATTGTTCCTGTCTACCGCAATAATCGTCGGGCAGTTGGCGGCCCGGGTAAAAGAACACCTGGAGCTGCTCCAGGATCGGGAAAGATTCAGTAATATCGAACTTGAATTTCTCGAGGAACTGGCCGCTGCCATTGAGCCGGCACAGATCACCACTGCACTGAAAAGGGCCGTATCCCAGCTGCCTGGCATGGATTTCCGATTGATCGACATAGTCGATGACACACCTGTCTGGCACGACGATGTCCGATCCCTTCCGCAACCCCTTGAGCAAATTCTGACAACTCCCCTGAAAATCGATAGCACCAACCCGGAGCACCAGAGCTGGCAGTCGGACCACTCTCTGTTTACGCTTCTCACTGATGGCACAAGGGCATTGGCGGGGTTGCTGGTAATCAATTCCCCGCCACCTGCACTGGCCTGGGTAAAGTTACTGGCAAACCAGTCAAACCTGGCTCTCGCCAGGACCAGGCTGGTGGAGGACCTGGAGGCGGAACGGGTTGACAAGGAAAACGAACTTATCCGTTCCTCTCTGCTGTCCTCAGTGTCACATGATTTCCGGACTCCCCTGACATCCATGGTCGGTGCCACCTCGACCCTGCTGGATCTGAGCGACCAGCTCAGCGAGTCGCAGAAAAAAGAATTGCTGGAATCGATCCTGTCGGAAGCGAGGAGGCTCAACAGTTACACCCAGAAACTTTTAGACATGACACGTCTTGGCAGGGGTGAGCTGCAACTGAACCGCAGCACCATCACTATTGATGAAGTACTTAACGTAGTCCGAAAACGCATAAAGCAGCAATTTCCCAACCACTCTGTCGAGACTCAAATAGATCCCGACCTGCCGCCCATAGAGGTTCACGCCGCACTGATTGAACAGGCGCTTTACAACATTATTGAGAACGCATGCAAATTCACCGCAGAGGACAAGCCAATTCGTATCAGCTGCCGCAACAACGGGGGCGACATGATCATTGATATCGAGGACGCCGGGCCTGGTGTACCCGATAACGAAAAGCAGAAGATTTTCGAAATGTTCCACAGCGCCGACCGTGGTGACTGCAGAGCGGCGGGAAGTGGTCTCGGTCTGGCCATTTCCAAAGGGATGATCGGTGCCCACGGTGGCAGTGTGGAGATGTTCGACAGCCACGACCTGGGTGGGTGCCGTGTGCGAGTGCGCCTGCCGGCACAGGACAGCAGATCGGAGCGGCGGTCATCGTGACGGGTATACTGATAATCGACGACGAGCCCCAGATCAGGCGCTTTCTCAACATCGGCCTGGGCTCACAGGGCTACGAGATACTGGAGGCCTCCTCGGGAAAGCAGGGCCTGGAACAGGCTGCGCTGCACTCACCACAACTGGTAATCCTTGATCTCGGATTGCCGGATATGGACGGTATGGAGGTACTTCGTGTACTGCGGGATTTCTACCAGGGCCCGGTGATCATTCTCAGCGTTCGGGCCCGGGAAATGGAAAAAGTCGCCGCTCTGGATGCGGGAGCCAACGATTACGTGGTGAAACCGTTCGGTATCAATGAGCTGCTGGCGCGAATTCGAGCCCTGCTGCGGATTCACGACAGCGCAGAAGCATTGATTTCAGAATACCAATGTGGCGGTCTTAAACTCAACGTTCCACAACATCGGGTTACCCTTGATGGCGAACCGGTGCACCTGTCCAGAAAGGAGTTTGATCTACTCAGGCTGTTGATTGAAAACAGCGATAGAATAGTCACTCAGGCCCAGATAATCAGCCGCCTGTGGGGAAACACTCACCTGAACGACACCCACTACCTGAGAATTCTGGTCAAGAAGCTCCGTAACAAACTGCACGACGACCCTGCGACACCCAGGTTTATCGAGACCGAGCCGGGTGTCGGTTACCGGTTTTTGTCGGATTCGGGAAACACCAGCTGACTATCGAGCTGACGATTACCTGGGAATAGGTATACCCTTGGAGATCACCATGGCAATCTGCCTGGTGTTACTGATATCGTCCAGCGGATTGGCGTCCAGTAACACCAGGTCGGCCCGCTTGCCCGGCTCTATCACACCCATCTCGTGGGCTACGGAAAAATACTCCGCCGGCCTGAGAGTCGCTGACTCCAGTGCTTCGAGTGGTGTCAGGCCGGCCCGCACCAGCATTTCCAGTTCCGAGTGCAGGCTGTACCCCGGTATCGACAGATTTATAGGAGTATCCGTACCAGCACCAATCGGTACGCCCGCCAGGTGCATACGGCCGGTTAAAAACAGGCTCCACTCGGCGAATGCGGTGTCGCCCCCTCCTTCTGCTATTCTGTTCCGCGACTGCTCCGCCCATTCTTCACGCACTTCAACGGGAACCCTGGCCAGTGCATCCTGCCAGTCCGGTTTCAGGTAGGGTGGTGCAACAGCCAGAGAATTCAACCTCAAAGTTGGCACCATCAGTGTTGTTGCCATGGCGTCAATAGTCCGGTTGCACTGCTGCTCGTCATAGTTCTGTATCGCCGGAAGACGCTGTAATCCGTGTAACATTGAACGTAGTTCGGCACCGGATAACTGCCCGGGGTTCTCCAGCATTTCCAGGCGTTCACGATGCAGGTCAGCGGCATTGGCAGCACAATCCAGCTCAATATTGCGCAAATGTTCAATGGAATCCAGAAAGGGGCCTGCCTCGCTGGCACGCATCGACAGGGGTACGTGGGAGTCAATTGGCAATCCCAGTTGCTGCGCCGTTTCCACCAGGGCGGCAAATACCTCAGTGCTGCTCATCTCGTAGATCTTGATGAAATCGACACCCTGCTGCTGCAACTCCCGCACCGTGGCGCGGGCCTGTTGCGGGTCAGGCACACTGATGCCGATTTCCGGACGACCAGCTCCATCATAGACCACTACATTGCCGTCAAGTAACGGACCCGCAAAAAAAACTCTCGGTGCCAGCGCTCCAGGCGCACGCATGGATTCGACGATGGGTAGCATTGCTTCCATGAGTCCGCCGGTGTCCCGGACGCTGGTTATACCCCAGGAAAGAAAAAGTTCCGGCATGACTTCCGTAAGTCGCTCGTCATAACTCAGATGCACATGGAAATCCCACAGCCCGGGAATCAGGTATCTGCCTGATCCATCGACCACAGTGGCTGCATCCGGGACCACCCCGGCCTGCTGGACGGAGAGGATCTCGTCACCCTCCAGAAGGACAGTCTGGTTTTCCCTGACCCCGTTCACGGCATCGATAACAGTGACATTCTGAATTACCAGGCGGCCAGGGGCCGACTCCGAAGTCCGGGCATTCCGCTGCTCTCCACAGGAATACAAAAGCACGCACAATACTGCGAGCAGAATGGAAACACCTGGACGCAGGTCAAACCGAGAAAAGTAAAAGCGACAGGACATGGAAAACAATCCGTAATGGAACCCTCAGGGAACTTCTGGCCGGTTACCCCGGAGCATTGAGTGTGTCTGCCCGTTATTGATGCTGAAGGTCATACACCGGCAGCGGGTAAATCCATTCCAGGCGCGACGGGATCGCTTATGACAGGGGACAGAATCCCGGTCGGCCAGAGGAGCCTGCGCGAACATTAGCCGTTATCAGAAAACTTTGCAAATCCGCTACACGCAAGAATTTACACCAACGGCCCGGACTGAGATCAGGGCCGGGCTCTCGCGGCTTCAGATAACCTTTGCGTTACCACCGCAGTGCTCTGCCTTACCCGATCAGGCGCTTTCTGATCAGCAGTAGCCCAGTGCCACACAACTCCCACCGACAGTCCAGTCTACCGGTGGCGTCGCGCTGGAGGCCGCCAAGGTGAATGTCACTCCATCCAGATCACTGCTGTCAGATTTCCAGGTTACCGTGATAACTCCGTCGGCAACGCCTATGCCATGCAGGGTGGACGACCGCAGCTGGGCTGGTGGCACACTATTGGTTCCGGAATCGATGTCGGACAAGGCCATAAACTTGCCGGCCTGTGCGGCAACGGCAATAGCCTGGCGATAGCTGCCGACTGCCAGGATGGCCTCCGAAAACCTGGCCTCGTTTCGGTAGAGATTATAGGCAGGCAACGCCAGCGCTGCCAGGATACCGATGATAATGGTCACCACCATCAGCTCGATGAGAGTAAATCCTGATTGTTTTTTGAAGTCTGCCATGACTGAGAACCAAGCCGCTGCTGCACGGAGGGTTCACTTCGTGGCAGAAGACAACTCTTGAATTTTTCAGCATGGTACCCACACAGGCAATACCATAATGTGACATCGGGCACAAATTGGCATAAATCAGGAAAGCACCTGCCGGCTTTACTGCCGGCCGGTGCAGGCTGGTCAATTGAGCAGCCGATCGATTGCCCTGTTGATGATCTGGTCGCGAATGTCAGGACTGTCCTCCTGCGGGGGTTGCGCCGGTTGTTCCGGCTCATCCTGCTGAGTGGCGGGGTCGGTACCCTGGCCGTTGCCATCAGAATCAGCATCCGTGGAGCGGTTCAACAGGTCCAGTACGCGATCCTGAACTTCCCGCTGCAGGCGGGCACGCAGAATCTCTTCCGTATCCGGAATACAGCGTGGTGAATCAAGGCTGCCGGTACAGGCTATGGGCAGGCTATAGCCGCCAAGATCGTATTGATCACTCGCCAGGGAGGCAGTAGAGCGATCCACGTCAGTGGTCAGATTGAAATTGATGGAATTGTCGGCAAGATTCAACAGTGTGCCCCTGCCGGTCACCCGGAAGCCCGGCGACTGAATCAGAATATCGTTGCTCCTGACAATGCCATCGTCTATTACGATAGTACCGCTGAACGAATCGAAAGCCGTCTGCGTGCCCCGTTGCAACCCACCTGGCTGACGACTGCGGATCATGGTTTCAAGTTGCCGGAGCACGCTGGCAAC
>CALOEW010000080.1:0-6744 GCA_942492445.1 uncultured Gammaproteobacteria bacterium | reverse complement strand
TCAGTTCACCGAGCCGGGAAACGATATTGTCGCGTTGTCGTTGCAGGATGTCGGGTAGCAGCCCCCGCACTTCTTTGACGATCGCGGTAATACTCTGCAGACGCTGCTCAATCAGTTTCCCCAGCTCCTGGCCTTCACGCCCGCGAGTGGCAAGGAGGTCGTCGACGGCCAGCTCGAACAGGTGCATGGCCTGTTGCTGCAGCTCGTCCGAGTCGGCTTCCTGCTCCTCGATCAGGCCCGGCCAGCCCAGTATATCGGCCACCGCGAGCGGGGCCGCGTTGCTGGCGATCTGTTGCACGGTTTCGGAAGCCTCACTGAGCTGGGCGATGAGCTCCAGGTTGAGTTGCAATTGTTGAGACAGTTGTGCGTTGGGCTGATAGCGCAGCTGACATTCCACCTTGCCCCGGCTCAGCTTGTTGCGCAGGGTTTCTCGCACCCGGGGCTCCAGACTTCGCAGGGTATCCGGCAGCCTGATACTGTTTTCCAGGTAACGATGATTTACGGAGCGGATCTCCCAGGTCAGGGAGCCCCACTCTTCGTCCAGTTGGCGTCGTGCAAACGCCGTCATGCTGTAGATCATATTACCATTCCCGATCATTGAAGCTGAATTGCACAGGAGCCCGGCAATTCTAGCGCAATCCGGCCGGGAATGGTCAGATTACAGTCACAATCGGATCTCTTAACCGGGTCGTAAAGGTTGCCGAGATCAGGGATAATTGCGCTCCAGCCTGAACCAGCCGCGAAGAGAGATTCATGTCCCAATCAGTCCGTCCCAGCAATCGTCAACCCGAGCAGCTTCGCAACATCACCCTGACCAGGAATTACACCAAGCACGCGGAGGGTTCGGTGTTGGTGGAATTCGGCGATACCCGCGTCATCTGCAACGTCACCGTGGAGGAATCCGTCCCGCGCTTCCGTAAAGGGTCCGGGCAGGGCTGGGTGACTGCCGAATACGGCATGTTGCCCCGTTCCACCAACAGTCGTATGGACAGGGAAGCGACTCGGGGCCGGCAGACCGGCCGCAGCCAGGAAATTCAGCGTCTGATCGGCAGGTCGCTGCGAGCTGCAGTAGATCTCGGAAAGCTGGGAGAAAATACCCTCAAGGTTGACTGCGACGTGATCCAGGCGGATGGCGGGACCCGCACGGCTTCGATTACCGGCGGCTGCGTGGCACTGGCGGATGCACTGAGGCACATGCGGACCAGGGGCCTGATCAAAGCTGATCCCATGCGACAGCTGGTTGCGTCTGTGTCCGTGGGCATCTTCAAAAGCGTGCCGATTCTCGACCTGGATTATTCAGAAGATTCCAACGCGGAAACGGATATGAACGTCGTTATGACCGAGAGCGGCAATTTCATTGAGGTCCAGGGAACCGGTGAAGAGGGTGATTTCACCCTGCAACAGCTTCAGGATATGATCAGCCTGGCTCAGAATGGTATCGTCGAACTGGTAGCAAAACAGCGGGACGTATTGACGTAGCCTGTGGCTCAACGGCACCAACCACCCCTCGAAGCCGGCTGATACGGCAGTGGAAAACCCGACATGCAGGACTATCAAAAACGGTTTATCGAGTTCGTCATCGACAACGACATTTTGCGCTTTGGCGAATTTACTCTGAAATCGGGGCGCAAGAGTCCCTATTTTTTCAATGCCGGTCTGTTCAATTCCGGGGCCAAGCTGGCATTCCTCGCACGCTGTTACGCGGCAGCGATCAGAGAGTCGGCGCCGGATTTCGACATTCTGTTCGGTCCCGCCTACAAGGGAATTCCCCTGGCAGCGGTCACTTCCGCAATCCTGGCAACAGAACATGATTTTGATCGGCCCTACTGTTTCAATCGCAAAGAGGCCAAGGGCCACGGAGAGGGCGGAATCATCGTGGGCGCTCCGCTGAGAGGCCAGGTGTTGCTGATTGACGATGTGATTACAGCAGGAACCGCGGTCAGGGAGTCGGTGGCAATCATCAACGGCGAAGGTGCCGGTCTGGTCGGAATTATAGTGGCTTTGGATCGCCAGGAGAAAGGACAGGGGGAGCAATCCACCATCGAGGAGATCGCCAGCACCTACAACATACCGATCACCTGTATAATCTGTCTGCAGGACATCATTGACTACCTGGATGCCAGCAGTGATCCAGTTTTTGGTGAGCACCTGGAAGCCATCGACCGCTATCGGGAGCAATACGGTGTGGCCTAGCCCGGTCCGTGGGCCGCGCCGGAGTGGCTAGCCGGCGGCAAAGGGCTCTTTGTGAGCGCCCGCTGCGGTGGCAGGTACCAAGAGGTTCATCTTCAGGTAGGCCCACTGGCTTTCCCAGTTTTCGAGCGGTGAACGCTTGAATTCGCTGCGCACGTATTCATTCATGCGTCCCTCGCACCAGGCCAGCAACAGATTCGCAAGGGCGGACGGGGGAATACTGGGTTGGATTCCCTCCCGAATCTGCGCTTCTCTAAGAACCTGTTTCAGCTGGGACTCCACACGGTCGAAAATCTGGGCGACCCGGATGCGCAGGCGTTCGGTCTCCCCGGCCAGGGCATCTCCCGCCAGGATTCGGGTGATGCCCGGATTCTTGTCGGCAAAAGTAAGCAACAGGTAAAGGATCTGTTCACAGCGTTGTATGGCACTGGTTTCATCACTGAGAATTCGCGTAACCCGGGTGAACAGCGTGTCTTCGATAAAACTGATCAGACCTTCGAACATTCTGGCCTTGCTGGGGAAGTGGCGGTACAGGGCGGCTTCCGAGACCCCTACCTCACGAGCCAGCGCTGCCGTAGTGATGCGTTCCCCCGGAGAAGATTCCAGCATGCATGCCAGGGATTGAAGGATCTGTTCTTTTCGTGATGTCTTAATCACGGATGTCATGGTGTCTCCGTTTAAGTCGACTGGCGTATTTACAGCGAATTATTGGTGATAAGCGTGCCCACCCCTTCATTGGTGAAGATCTCCAGCAACACGGCATGTTCAACCCGGCCATCGATAATGTGAGCGCGCTTTACGCCGCCCTTGACGGCATCCAGTGCACATTGCACCTTGGGCAGCATACCCCCGTGGATGATTCCCTCAGCGATCAGCTTGTCCACCTGTGCAGTGGTGAGGCCGGTCAGGACCGTGCCATCCCGATCCTGAACACCGGCAACGTTGGTGAGTAGAATCAGTTTTTCCGCATTCAGAACCTTGGCGATCTCACCCGCAACTGTGTCAGCGTTGATATTGTAGCTGTTGCCCTGGTTGTCAGCGCCGATGGGGGCAATTACCGGAATGAAGTCGCTGTTTTCCATGGCTTCGATGATCTCGGTATTGATGCGGGTAACCCTGCCCACCTGACCGATATCAATGCCGTCATTGTTTTCGGCAGTGTCGGGTTTTCTAACCAACAACTTCTCGGCAGTGATCAGGCCGCCATCCTTGCCGGTAATGCCGATGGCCTTGCCCTGGTTTTTTGTCAACAGGCTGACGATTTCCTTGTTGACAAGGCCGCCCAATACCATTTCAACCACGTCCATGGTTTCCCGGTCGGTGACCCGCATGCCTTCGATGAAGCTGGATTCAATTTGCAGCTTTTCCAGTAGTGAGCCAATTTGCGGTCCACCGCCGTGGACCACTACCGGGTTCATACCCACCAGCTTCATTAGCACGATGTCGCGAGCGAAGCTGTTCTTCAGCCTCTCGTCCACCATGGCATTGCCGCCGTATTTCACCACGATGGTGCGGTTGGTGAATCGTTGAATATAGGGAAGGGCCTCTGTGAGAACCCTTGCTACGTTTTTGGCGTTGTCCAGGCTAAGTGACATAACTAAGCGACCACTGCAGAATCTGAAAAGCCCATAAGGTAAGTAAACGTTTACTTAGTTGCAAGGGTCAGAACGGTATAGAGAGTGATTTTTCCACGCGCCCAAGCAGTTGCCGGAATTCCTCTTCGATACGCTCCAGTGCCGCAGGGGAGTCCGCTTCGAAGCGAAGCAGCAGAGCCGGACTGGTATTGGAAGCCCTGACCAGCCCCCAGCCATCGGTGTAATCGACCCGGATGCCATCTATCTCACTGACCCGGCCGAGCGGAAAGCAAGCCTCGTGGCGCAAGCGTTCGATCAGACTGAATTTGCGCTGATCGGTAACCGGTATGGAAATTTCCGGAGTGGCAAAGCGCTCCCCGAGGCTGGTAATCATATCCTGGGAAGCAACCTGACCCCGGCTGAGAATTTCCAGCAGGCGGGCCGCCGTATACATACCGTCGTCATAGCCGAACCAGCGATCCCGGATGAAGATGTGTGCCGAATATTCTCCACCAATCGGAGACTGCGTTTCCTGCATTTTCTGTTTCATGAAGGAATGCCCGCTTTTGTGCATTACCGGAATTCCGCCGCAGGATTCTATGAGGTGAGCCAGCCGGCTGCTGCACTTGACGTCATAGATTACCGGCTCACCTGGGTGGCGCGGTACGATATCGCTGATCAGCGTGGCGAGTAACAGATCGGTATCGATGATCTGTCCGTCTGCCGTAACCACACCAAGCCGGTCTCCATCGCCGTCGAAAGCGATCCCCAGGTCGGCATTGTTAGTAACCACTTGCTCTCGCAGGTCGGCAAGGTTTTCGGCGATGGTCGGATCAGGTTCGTGATTGGGGAAGTTGCCGTCCAGGTGGCAGTACAGTGGTGTGACGTGGCAACCCAGGCGAGCAAAAAGCTGGGGCGCGACTACGCTGGTTACAGCATTGCCACAATCAAGCACCACCTTCAGTCGCCGCTGCAGGTGTATATTTTTACTCACGTAATCCAGATAGGCCGGCTTAATGTCCAGTACCTGGTATTGTCCCCGGCCCTGATGCAGTTTTGCTGCTTCGATGCGCTGCCTGATACGCTGAATCTGGTTATCGGCAAGGCAGGAGCGGCGGAAAACTATCTTGATGCCATTGTAGGAGGCGGGGTTGTGACTGGCAGTCACCATGACTCCGGAAGTCCACCGGGTCTGGTGAACGGCAAAATACACCAGTGGCGTGGGAACCAGATTCAGGTCCACCACATTACAGCCACTGGCCCGGATCCCGGTAATCAGATGCTGTGACAGGCTGGGGCTGGACAGACGGCCATCGCGCCCGACCACCAGCGTGGAGATGCCCTCATCCAGAGCCTCGCTGCCGATAGCGCAACCGATGACCTCCATGACTCGTTCATCAATCTGATCACCGTAGAGCCCACGAATATCATAGGCACGAAAGACTTCCGGTGCGATCGGTCGGCCGGTGTAAGAATCGTCCGGGTCAGCGGTTACAGACATTCAATGCTTCCTGATTAATCCTATAGCCTGTCTGTCAGTTACCTTCAGTACTGCCGGTCAGGTGGAGGGAACTTTATTCTGTGGAGCCCGCTCCGCAATCAGTTGCAGCATCTGACGTGCTACGTGGTGTTTGTTCCCCGGGCCCAATTCCAGCTGGCCCTCTGCGAATACCGCTGTTGCAGCTACAGAGTCCCTGTTGAAAGTATCGGTTGCCTGGTTGGCGAACAGGAGGTCGAGGTTTTTTTCCTTCAGCTTGACGCGGCCGTTCTCGACTACATTGCTGGTCTCGGCAGCAAAACCTACCACAAAGGGCCGGTTAATGCCGTTAGCGACCTCGCTGATGATATCAGGATTCCTGACCAGTTTGAGTTCCATGGACTCGGTAGACTTTTTGATCTTCTCGGTGCTGACGCTCCCAGGGCGGTAATCCGCCACTGCGGCAACACCGATAAAGATATCGATGTCCGCAATGCGGGCCAGGCAGGCGTCCAGCATCTCGATGGCGGACTGAACCTCAATACGTTCCACACGGTCCGGTGCGGGCAGGCAGGTTGGCCCGCTAACCAGCGTAACAAGTGCCCCCGATGCTGCTGCCTCCGACGCCAGGGCGTACCCCATCTTGCCGGAGCTGTGATTACTGATAAAGCGCACCGGGTCGATTGCTTCCCGGGTTGGACCGGCGGTAATCAGCAGTCTTCTGCCGCTCAACAAGCCCGGCAGGAATAAAGTGGCGCAGGATGCCACCAGCTGTTCCGGCTCCTGAAGCCGTCCCGGCCCAATATCGCCGCAGGCCTGATCGCCTTCGGCTGGTCCAAAAAAATGTATCCCTCGCTCCCGCAGCGTGGCCAGGTTGGTGGCAGTGGCTGGGTCGGCCCACATGGCCTGGTTCATGGCCGGAGCCACCGCAATCGGAACACTGCTGGCCAGGATCAGGGTGCCGAGGAGATCATCGGCCCTGCCATTGGCCATTCGGGACAGAAAGTCAGCACCAGCTGGTGCTACCAGTATCAGGTCAGCCCAGCGGGCCAGTTCAATATGGCCCATGGCCGCCTCTGCAGCAGGATCCAGCAGGTCCAGATGAACCCGGTTACCTGACAGAGCCTGCATGGTAAGGGGAGTTATGAATTCCGTGGCCGCTCGCGTCATGACCACCTGGACGGTGGCACCGGCCTTGATCAGCAGTCTTGTCAGCTCGGCGCATTTATAGGCGGCGATGCCGCCGGTTATGCCTAACAGGATGCGTTTGTTTGAGAGGCTTTCCATGGCAGGCAGGGAACGGCTCGGAATCGCTTGATTCGGGAATTGCACGGGTTGGCCGGCAAGACTAGCAGCAAGTCTGAATCTTGGCAATCCAGCCAGCTTCCGGGTACCAGTGCAATAGGTTCCATGCCTGTCCGGTTCTGGCGCTTTACCCCCGGCCGTCTATGCTTGAATGTACCAGGGAGTATTTGATCGGATGGCGATATCTGAATGGCCTGA
>CALOEW010000079.1:0-17270 GCA_942492445.1 uncultured Gammaproteobacteria bacterium | reverse complement strand
AAAGCAACCACTGACTCGTAACGACGGGCCTTAGCGAAATCCAGTGCGGACTGACCGTCAGCATCACGCAGGTTAAGGTCAACGCCGGCCAGCACGGCAAGCTGGCAGGCTGCCAGTATCTGTGCTTCCCGGTCCCGGTCCACTTGGCCGGCTCGACGTTCAGGGGTCCACCAGCTAAGACGCAGCCGCCGATTACCCATCCCCACTGCTGCCATCAGGATCGAGATTTCACCCTCGTCGAGAATGAAATTCTCCCCCATACGCTGCGCCGGATAGCGGACCCTGTTGACCACTGAGGGATCAGCTCCCGCATCCAGCAAAACCTCCATAATCTTCGGTTCGCTGAATCTGGCGGCCAGCCACAGCGAGGTGCCCCCGATCAGGGAGTCGTGGAAATGGTAATCCGTTGATTGACGGCGGGTCGGGGTGGGTTTCTCGAGAATGGCATCGGGATTCGCGCCATGTCCAACCAGTACTTTCACCGCGTTCAGATCACCTCGTAAAACCGCTGCATGAAGTGCAGTATGGCCGCTTGCAGCCAGGTCCACGTCGGCACCCTGTTGCAGCAGAAACGCCAGAAGATCTGTATTACCACCGTGAACCGCCATGATGGCGGGGCTGAGACCAAAGGCGGAAAGGCCGTTTACGTCGCTCCCACCTGCCACCAGGGCCTTTGCAGATCCCAGATCACCCGCTGCCGCAGCAAACATGAGCGGGGCGTAACCACCTTCTTCGATCCAGTGTTTGTAAGCATCGTTACTGTCCTGTTCCTTCTCGGTTTTCACGAACTCGGCACGTACCTCCGTGCGCGCATTGACATTGGCGCCACTTGCCACCAGGGCCTCCACTACCTCGGCATGACCCTGTCCCGCCGCCCACATCAGTGCTGTCTGCTGCCGGGTGACGACGATATCAGGATCCGCTCCTGCTGCCAGTAACTGCCTTACCACGTCAACATTGCCTGTTAGTGATGCTGTCATCAGCGGGGTTTCGCCGGACAGCAGGGCCAAAGACGGATCGGCTCCGGCGTCCAGAAGTAACCGGGTCAGTTCGACGCTACCGTTCTCGGCGGCCAGCCACAGAGGTGTGGCACCGAGGTCGGTTACCGAATTGACCGCGGCACCGGCTGCGATCAGCAGGTTGGTGGCCGGGACATTGTCGTGGTGGCTGGACCAGTGCAGAGCGGTTGTCCCGTCGCCATAGGCCTGATTGGCATCTGTGCCACTGGCCAACAGATTACTCAGCGCTTCCCAGTCTGCAGTCCGGGCGGCGTCAACCAATGGGGGCATCGCCTGGGCCGACACCTGGTTGCCAGGCAGCAGGATTAATGCAAGAACAAGGGAATATAACAAGTTGATCACGGTTTCATTCCGCCGCTGTTAACGGGTTCCCTAGATCGGCAGGGGGCCAATGCCGCCGCCGATCCGGTCCAGGGGTAGATTGAACTTGTTGGCCAGACTGACCAGCAGGTTGGCCATGGTAGGCTCATTGTCGAATTTCAAGTGCTGGCCTCCGGGCAGCCAACCGGCTCCACCGCCGGCCAGAAGGACAGGCAGATTGACACCCGAGTGCGTCGTACTGTTGGAAATTCCGCAACCGTAGAGTATGGTCATGTTGTCGAGCAGATTACCATCACCCTCAGGGATAGCGGCGAGCTTGCCAAGGTAATTGGCAAATAACCGGGTATGGTAGGTGTTGATTCTGGACATGCGCTCTACCAGTTCCGCGTTGTTATTGTGGTGTGACAGTGGGTGGTGGGCATCGGGTACTCCTATCTGTGGATAGGGTCGGGCACTCTGTTCCTTGCTTATCATGAAGGTGATTACCCGGGTCAGGTCTGTTTGAAGCGCAAGGACTTGCAGATCCTGCATTATCTCAAGATGATCTTCAAACACCGGTGGAACACCGGCGGGCTGGTCCAGCGACGGCAATTCAAGGTCAATCTGCTCCTCGGCTTTCTGAATCCTTCGTTCCACATCGCGTATGGATTCGGTATAACTTTGAATCAGGTGACGATCCTGCTGACCCAGCTGACTTTCGAGCCGGCTCAATCTGCCCAGTACGGCATCCAGGATGCTGGCCTGCTGCGCCAGACGTGCCTGACGAACGGTTTTCGAGGTGCTGCCACTGTCGCCAAACAGCCGTTCAAAGACCGACCTAGGGTTGTGCTCCATCGGCAGGGGATCGGTTTCACCCCGCCAGCTCAGAGTGTGGGTATAGACACAGCTGAGGTTTACTGTACAGGCACCGGCCAGTGCCGGTGCATCCATGGACAGCTCCAGAGAGGACAATTGAGTCTCTTTGCCCAGTTCCCTGGCCAACAGCTGGTCGAGGGAAACATCGGCACGGATATCAACCTCGTTCCTGCCCCCCCGGGTGATGCCGGTAAGAAACGAGCCTCCGGCACCGGCATGGGCCAGGTTCCAGTTGGCATTCAGCCCGGACAGGACCAGCAGTTTCTCCCGGAACGGTTTCAGGGGCGTGAGTATCGGCGTCAGTTCGAAATCACGGCCCGTGACAGCGGGCGACCAGTAATCCATCGCCATGCCATTGGGGACATAGAAGGTTTGAAACCGATGCGCCGGCTTGTTCGCCGATCCCTGTGCCAGGGCCGGTGTCATGGCATCAAGAAACGGCAGTGCCAGGGCGGCACCTGCCCCGCGCAGCATCGCCCGGCGAGAGATGGCCTTGCCGGTTACCACATTGACAGTTCCAGTCCTGATGTTCATGAATTCAGTTCCTCATTCGGTTCCGGTGATGCGGACGGATTCCGCGCACGTTAGTTCCGGGTGTCAGCACTGGAGCGGCCTGTCGGATCGGCAGCCCGACTCGTCAGGAACGGCTCGCTGGTCACAATGGCGACAACCAGCGATGACCAGCTGTAACCCTGGCTGGCAATGTCCCTTACGATACGCCTGACAACCGGCTGGTCATAATACTCAACCCGACGACCCAGCGCATAGGTCATCAATTTCTCGGTGAGTGTATGGGCAAACTGATCGGGTCGACCAACCATCCAGTCACGCAGATCCGCAAAGCCCCCAAACTCGACTCCACCGGGGTAGTTGCCATTGGCATCAACCGGAATGCCCACCTCGTCGAACTCTCGCCAGGCGCCAATCACGTCAAAGTTTTCCAGCGCAAAGCCCAGTGGATCGATTACCGTGTGGCAGGTGGAGCAGACTGGATCCTCACGGTGTCGCGCCAGTCTCTCGCGGATTGAAGTGGCCACCTGTCCCGCTTCGGCATCAGGCAGTATGGGCACATTGGGTGGCGGCGGTGGTGGCGGGGTGCCAAGCAGATTGTCCAGCAGCCATTTGCCCCGCAGCACCGGGGAGGTGCGCCCGGGGTACGAGGTAACGGTCAGCAGAGAACCATGACCCAGCAAGCCACCCCGTTTTTGCCTGTCGGGCAGCACTGTTCTGCGGAACCGGCTACCGTAGATACCCTCGATACCATAGTGTTGAGCCAGTCTTTCATTGACGTAGGTAGTGTCAGCCTCCAGCAGTTCCATGATGCTGGTGTCCTGTTCCAAAGCAGCTGTGAGAAACAGTTCGGTTTCCTGTCTGAAGGCTTCTATCAGGCTCAGGTCGTACTGGGGAAACAACACGGTATTGACCTGAACTTCATCGAGGCGCCTCAGGTTCAGCCACTGGGCAGCGAAGTCCTGCACCAGGGTTTCTTTCCCCCGCTGATCAGCAAGCATGCGACGGACCTGCTGCTCCAGTATCTCCGGGTTGGAAAGTTTCTCCAGCTCAGCCAGCCGCAGCAGCTCTTCATCGGGCCCACGGCTCCACAGGAAAAAGGAGAGGCGGGATGCCAATTCAAGGTCGCTGATCCCATAGACTGCACCCGCACCGACATGGCCCGGCTGACGGTAACTTCGGATCAAAAAGTCGGGATCACTGAGCATGAATTCCAGGGCATATTGAATTCCGGTATCGAAATCGCCTCCCTGCTCCCTGCCGGTACGGAAAAAACCCAGTAACAGCGCCAGGTCATCTTCCGTAACGGGACGGCGGTAGGCCTGCCGGGCAAGGCCCGAAAGTATGCTGCTGGCACAGCTGATCTGGTCGTTGACCTGCCCCGGATAGCAGGAAAAAATCCGTTGTCGGCCAGGAGAATCACCGTTTGTGGTTTCGACTGAGTAAGGACCACCAATCTCCAGCGAGTGTACCTTCTGATAGTCCAGGTAGGCTTCATCATTGGCAAACAGCCGGCCGCCCTGGGCCGGCTGGGGAATTCCTTCCGGCTCCAGGTGCTCTCTGACAAACGAGACGGTCAACAGCCGTGGCCCCGCCGCAACACGGGTGTCGATAACCAGGCCCTGGTCCGCTTCCACCAACATGTACTGTTCCCAATCGATGGAACCGGGTTCACCGGTTCCGGAGAAGCTGAGAGGTGCGGGAGTACCGGGAGCTTCACCACCAATCCTGAAGCGCTGCAACAGGCGACCGTCGAGCCTGACCTCCAATAGCTGGGGCCAACCGAGGCCCTTTACGTAGTCCTGGTAGTTGCGTTCCAGACGAACCCGCAATCGGTACTCACCCTCGACCGGGAAATGGTGGGTAACCGCCATGCCTCCCCGTGAACCGAACGGCATCAGTTCGTTCTGGCGCCAGGCCTGGGACATGAACAGGGGAACTTCATAAGTGGAAAGGCTGGGGCCGATCGGTGGCAGGCCGGTTGCCAGGCGTGTTACCTGGCGGGCCACAGACATATAGCGTTCCATATGGGCGGTGGAAAACGGCAGTGACTCTGCCATGTTGTCGAAACTGCCGTCGGCGGTTGGATCGCCCGGCAACAACGTCATCACGTCCACATCCAGGCCAAGCAATTCATTGACCGAATTGTTGTATTCGTATCGGTTCATCCGATGCAGCGGCGTGATTCGTCCGGGATTCGGGTTTGCCGCCCAGGCTGAGTCAAGTTCGGTTTCCAACCAGTCAGTCATTAAATCATAGGTTGCGAACGAAGGCCGTGGCATGCCGGAGGGCGGCATCATGTGAGCACGTAGTTTTTTGATCACTTTTTCCAGCGCTTCGGCATGGGCTCCGGCGTTCGCGAAATCAATACCCTGCAGGGAGAATCCCGCAGTCGCCAGAACATCGTTGTGGCAGGCCAGACAGTAAGTTGCTGTCAGCTGCTGCATCCGGCTGGCGTCGAAAGCCTCCTGCGCGGATTGTGCAAGGGTGGCTTCCTGAAGCAATGGTATGGACAGGATTAGAAACGGAATGGCGGTAAACAGAACCAGGCCGGCGCGCCGGCCTCTGAGTCTTCCCGGTAGCGTCATGGCAGCCTGTCCCGGTCGTTTGTTATTGGGAGACTGCGGGGGACGAAATTGCCCATAAGTCTCTCCTTTATAGTTGTTTTCAGCCGAATATTACTCCCTTTAATCAAATTCGACTACCGAATCGGCCGGATAAGCTGCAGGCGCCAGACTATCAGCTCTACATACGATTAATTGGCAGTAGTCCGTTGCTTTACCAGGTTTCGGCCTGTGGAACGGCGTCCTTGAACCTGACATGGGTTTAAAGTTGATGTCTGTGATTGTGAAGCCGCCGCAGCGGCAAGGCGATTTTGTCTATACGATTCAATTTCGGAAGGTCATCAAAAGGACAAGTAAAAAAGAGTTTCTCAAGCGTCACTCTGTCAATTTTATTTACAAAGTAGACAGGCTCTAATTGTAAGCTTCTGTTTTTAAAGAATATTATATCTGGCGTGAATCTTGCCTTTTTAACGTGGGCCTAGTGTACAAGCAGTGACAGGCGCACAGGGGAATCCTTAATCTGGGATCGGGTCTGGATTCGATAAGCCTTGGGCGATCACGATGACCCTCGATTCACAGAAAACCAATTGCATATCAATCAAAACCCTTATGTATTCGACCACAAGCGAGATTTAACGATGAAAAGTGTATTAATAGTATTGTCTCTGACACTGATTGCAGCCGGCGCAGCGACCGCAGCACCGATCACGATTGACGATTTTTCGACTGCTCAAATTATTCCTGCAGGATTGAACGGATCGGTTCAGAACGCCGGTATTCTGGGTGGCGAACGAGACGTGATTGCAAACGGCAGCGGTACCACCTTCACTGCCACTGGTGGAAGTGCCATGATGGGCACAACCGGCGGACCCAACTTTGTGCTGTTAGACTACGACGGAGTCGATGGCAGCACAAGTTCAGCCTACCTGTTAGGCGATATCGACCTGACCGGAGGTGGCATCAACGACAGCTTCCAGCTTAACGTTGCCTCTATCTCCGGATCAGTCGACTGGACAGTACGGGTCGCAGAATCTGCCTCCAGCTACAACGAAGGAGTCGTTAGCATTTCAAGCCCGGGCATTATTCAATTTTCATTCGCGTCCTTATCATCACAACTTGGCCTGGGAGCTGATTTCACGGGTGTGGAGCGCGTAACCCTTCGCTTCAATTTCGATACGAATGAGTCGATTACTGTAGAAAATTTCTCCGTCGGCTCCGCTCAAACGCGGCCTGTCCCGGAACCATCAAGTGGGGCGTTGTTTGGATTAGGGCTGTGTGCCGTGGCAGCGTTGCGCAGAAAACGCCGTTTGAGCTAGCCCCACGTCTTTATAACGTTGCGGTTGTTTTGGCGGCATAACGGGCACCATTTTACTCTCTTGTTTTTTTTCGCCCGATGGGCGCAGCCAGGACACCAGTATTTCTCGCCATCATCATATTACTGAACCCGCTTTCCCTCTCCTTCCCTTTTCCCAGATTCGCGGTGAGTGGTGGTATTGATCAGAGGCCCCCTGCGTCCATTTTCCCGGATGCTGCCCTCTCTCGTTGCGCCTGGCGATTTGCCAGTCAGCTTCCGCCCTTGTTTTTCGGCCGCCCCTCCCAAGGTACCCCGGTCGCCCCACTCTTTGTTCCGCGGCTGAAGTGTCGCTACCGCAATATCGAACATTCGAGACGTGGTGGCGATGCTGTGCATCACCGGGAAATGCCGGTCGTGGCAATGTGCATCTTCTTCCAAAGTGCCACTGTCTTTTTGGGTCTCGGGTCACGCTCCCGCTGCTGTCTTGGTAGGGACGGCGCGCCGATCGTGGCATCCGTTGCTTCACGCAGGATCAGCCTTGTCGCCGAAATGACCTTGAGGTTTTAGATCATTTTGCCGCCCGGACGTGCGGCCCGCGCGCGCCTGTCTCTCCCGGATTCGCATGCGCGCGCATCGGGTACGGTGGCGGCCCGTTTTCCCCTTGTGATCTTCTTAATCAGTTGCTGTTCCAGTTTCTTCCGGGGATAAGCTTGTCCATTTTTTCCAGGTCTCTCGGCGCGTTTTCTTTTTTGGGGCTCGGCAAAGGTCACTGGCTCATTTGCTCTTCTGGTTGGAAGCTACATTATGCCTGGTTTTCGAGGTTCCCTGCTTTCCCGCAGTGGTGGTGGTTCTCGGAGGTCCCTGGTGCCCTCTGCTGGAAGCTGCTGACGTTCTATCTGGACGACAGCGCAATCTATACCGCGACATTTATTGTCAACAGCGGAGGAACGACCCCTGGTGCCGCTGCGGCTCTGCTTGCCGGCCTGGCGGCAGGGGAGGCTTACTTCAAAATCCACACTGTGCAATACCCGGCTGGAGAAATCCGTGGCAATTTTGGCCTGACCGTTGTCTCTGAACCTGACCTGGCTGTGCTATTGTAGTTCGGGCTTGCAATGGTTCTGGTGTTCCGGTGCAAGGCGCAATCCGGTGTGCCCAAGCAGCTCTGAACGGCGCCATCAAATCGACAAAGTAGGGCTATCGAAAGCCGGGTTCAGGCTACCGGACTCTGCTTCATTCGTGTGATCAGGTTTTTTCAGGCCTGCCCTGTTGCAACCCAACGGTCAAAATAAAACGCCAGGGAAGCGGAGCTTCCCTGGCGATTTATACGTCTATCGATTGAATTCACATTCTTTAGCATCGGCAGATTGAATTCACGGGTTGAATTCGAAGACTCTCTATCGACAGCGACAGGAAGGCGGAATTCAGTTGGCCGAACCCTCGATCTTGAACACGTACAACTGACCACCCTCGGGTATCGCTACCTCTGCTCCCGAGAATCCGGCAATACCCGCGAAATTGCCCGAAGCGATTGCCACGTACACATCGCCACCGAGCTCGTAGGCTATCGGTTGGCTTCTGATACCTCCACCGAGCCGCTTTTTCCACAGGACTTCCCCGGTGCGCGAGTCGAGGGCAAGCGCGTGCCCGGTCTGACTTCCCGTAAAGACGAGCCCTCCCGCCGTGCTGAGAGTTCCCGCCATCATGGCTTGCGGATCATAATACCGCCAGGCAATCTCGCCGCTCTGATAGTCGATCGCAGAAATATGCCCATAAGCGGCAACGTCCCCGTCGTCATCCGGCTGACTGTCTACGGCAATCGGAGCCCCGCCCGTGAACACGTTTCCTTCGACGTGCACACTGATGCCTTTCTGCACGAGGTGGCAGTTTTCAATGACGGCCACGTAGGCGAGTCCCAATTCAGGATTCAGGGAACCGGAAACGGAACCGTTCATGCCTCCCAATGCTCCCGGGCAAACCCGCATTGTCGGTTCTTCACTAGGCATCGCCTCCACGTTGACTACCGGCCTGCCACCTGGTTCCATGGCCTCCGCCCAATTCAATTGCTCCAGGTAGCTGGTAGCACGGATGAAATTACCATTCTCGCGATTGATTACGTAAAAGAACCCGTTCCTGTTGGCCTGCACCAGGACTTTGACGGGCTCTCCGTCTTCGAGAATTTCAGTTTGAAAGAGATGGGAGTTTCCGTCAAAGTCCCAGACATCATGTGGCGTGAACTGGTAGTACCAAACCCGTTCCCCCGTATCCGGGTTGATGGCGAGGACACTGTCGGAAAACAGGTTGTCCCCCATCCTGACGTCACCATTCCAGTCCGGCGAGGGATTGCCGGTAGTCCAATAGACCAGATTCAGCTCAGGATCGTAGGTTCCAATAGTCCAGGCCGGTGCGCCACCGGTTTCATAGGACCGGCCTGACCAGGTCTCGTAACCCGGTTCGCCTTCAGCCGGAACGGTATAGTGGCGCCAGACCCGTTCTCCGGTATTGACATCGTAGGCGTCGAAGAATCCTCTGACGCCGAATTCACCCCCGCCGACGCCGATGATGGCCAGATCCTTGACAATCAGCGGCGCTGATGTCGCGCTGAAGCCCCGGTGGTACTCAATTATCTCCGAATCCCAGAGTTTTTCACCGCTATGTCGATCGAAGGCCATGATTCTGGCATCCAGTGTCGCCATCAGTATTTTGTCGCCGTGAATGGAGGCCCCGCGATTGGCAGGACCGCAGCAGAGCCGCAGATCAGATGGCAACTGGTGGTCGTAGCGCCAGAACATATCGCCGGTAGTGGCATCGAGGGCGAGAAGACGGTTGTAGGATGTGGTCACGTACATGATGCCATCATAAACCAGGGGTGAGACGGAAAACTGCCCGGAGGTGCCGGACGGGAATCCCCAGGCAAACTCCAGGCGATCTATATTCTGCGGTGATAACGCCTCAATCGGACTATGCCTTTGATTGCTGTAGTCGCCACCGTACTGAATCCATATGTCGGACCTGTCACGCTGTGGGCTGGAGAGTAACTCGTCAGTTACCGGCCCAAGGCCAAGACCGATCGGCTCCTGGTTTATCCAATGGGTGGTGGTGGATACCAGAGTTTCGGGATTGTCATCGGGGTCAGTCATCCCGGAGGCATTGTTTTCGACCTCACTGGATGAGGAACCGGCCGGCTGTGGTGAAGTGCTCTGCTCGGAAGGCGAGCAGGAAACAAGAAAAGCAAGGAAAAATATGAGACGGATGTCAAACCCAATGAGTCTTCGCGTGTCTACTGTCATTGATCAGTCCCCCTGATGTATTTTATTTTTTTGGAACCCTGCAGATCGCCTAGGAGCACGATCCTCTATTTGCCTTCAGAAATGCGATGATTTTCCAGAGATCTTCTTCACCCTCCGGGAAATTGCTACCGAATCCGACCATTCTGGTGTTGGGTACGCCGTTTGTCACCGTCTGAAAAATCTCACTGTCACTGCCGCCATGCCGCCATTCGCAGTCGAACAGGTAGGGCGCATCGACGGCCTCTGAGGTCAGCTTGTGGCAGTACCCTGAACAGGTTCCTATAAAGAGGGATCGACCTCTGGCGACAGCTGCTTCGTCGTTCATCAGCTCGTCCGCGCGAGTCAATTGCGATTGACTGGCGTCGCCGCAACCAGCTAGTGAGAGAATGGCAATTAAACAACCCAATAGTGATACTGTACTCGGCATAATTGATCAGGCTCTTTGGCGTCAAAACAGGGGTTCCACCTTAAACGATAATGGTAGGACCTTCCAGTTTTTTCGTAGTACGGAATGCCCGGGATTCGAAGGCACTTTTCCGCAATTGCCTGCCTCAGGCGCAGACTCCTCCGGGCGAGCAGCACAGTACGCGGGATTTTTCCGGTGGTTGTCTTGACCGGCCGAGCCCTGTGAACTTTTGACAGTAACGCCGGATAATCACTCCGGGTTATCGTTGCAGTACCTTGGCTGAGTCAGATCTACGGATAGTACATGGATCCGTATGCATCCGCTGGTGAATTCAATTAGGATGAGGCGCTTGGGAAAACACTTTCACGAACAGCAGGCTGGTTCCTTGCTGCAATTGTATCGGCTATTTTTCTTAAGGGCGCCTGCCTGCAGTTGACGTTCGATACCGCTGCAAGGTCTGGTTCAGCAACCAGCTATCCTGCCTCGGCACGCACCTGATGCTCAACGACGGGCAGTGGGTATCCCGGTTGACCATGGGTGTTGTAGCAGGGGCCGGGCTGAACCGGAAGAATCAGTCGTTCAATAACCTGATGAGTTTCTGGCGGTAATAATCCGCTTGCCGACGGCAATGCGCTTCGGCAGCAGCCTGCTGAAGAGCCCTTTTGCAGCTCAGGTCCGGAATGGAACGGTACCACAGGGCCGTTCAGAACTGTTCGTAAACAAGGCGTTCAAAGTTCCGTAATCCTTCAATGGCAGCGGCATCATAGAAAGGCAGGTATTGCATGAGTAACACCGCACCAATACCCCGTTCGGGATCGATCCAGAATTCCGTGTTGTAGACTCCTGCCCAGCTCAGGCTGCCCGGAGACCGCTGGTCGTCGTCATCATGGGCGCCTGTGATCTGGAAGCCCAACCCAAATTTATCCCGGCCTGCTCCCAGCGGAAAAGGCCGGACAAGAGCAGGGTTTGCAGCGGCCTGGGTTTCCACGTAAATGTCACCAATATGATTCTGCGCCATAAGGTTTACTGAGTGTTCAGACAGAATGCGCTCGCCGCTGGAGGACAATCCGCCGTTGAGAAACATCTGGATGAACTTTGTATAATCTCCAGCAGTCGACGTTAAACCACCGTCACCATTTTCGGGCGACGCGATGGAACCCTGGTTGGGTATTTCCAGCAACTGCCCGGCAGCGGTGCTATGCACCGTGGCAACCCGCGGCATCAGAGAGGCACTGACATAAAATGAGGTTTCGTGCATACCCAGAGGCTCAAATATCCGGCTTTTTAGAAAGGATTCCAGCGATACGCCAGTCAGCTCCTCGATCAGGTAACCAAGAACTCTTGTACTGCTTCCGTACACCCATCGGGTTCCAGGATCAGCCACCAGCGGGACAGTTTCTGGATCAGTATCCAACCCGCTGATTTCAAGCTGCCTCAGCATTTCATTGGAAAAGCTGTAGCCAAGACCGGAGGTATTGGTAAGAAGATGGCGAATGGTTATGTCGCGTCCGGCAGGTCTTGTAGCCATGCCTCCACTGTCGAAGTCAAAAGCGGTAATGACCTGTTTTGCTCCGTACAGCGGAAAATAGCTGGAGATGGGATCGTCCAGCGAGATTCTTCCCTCATCGACCAGAATAAGAACACCCGCCGAGGTGATAGGCTTGGTCATCGACGCAATACGAAAGATCGAGTTCAGCTGCATCCCGAGTTTGTTGGCTACATCCTGATGACCGAAGGCTCCTGCATACAGCACCTCGTCCCTACGACTGACCATGGCGACAACGCCGGGTACAGGCGTCGAATCTACAAGGTTTGCCAGATAGCTGTCGATTTCGGTACCTCTTTGTTCTTGAGCAATGGCATTAAGCGGGGAAAACGAAATTGCCGCCAGGGTCATTGAGATCGAGATCACCGCGACTAAATGCGGTTTGGTGTGGTTTCTCCGGTCCGGTGAAGTCATTCTCATAGCGGTTCCTTATTGCACGGTAATTAACAGGCTGTTGAATAACTAGGGAACCTCTTCCTCTGCGTGGTGGTCCTGATGGTCCTTCCCCCCCCCCCCCCCCCCGCAGCTTGCGGCCGAGGTCGCCGCGCCTTCTAGTCTAGTGCGCAAAACCTACTCTGATCTCTCCGCCGCCCGGGCACCGCGCAGTATATTCAACATGCCATAGTTTCCCTCATGGCAGGCATATTCGTAAATCAATCCACTTGTCTTAACCATTGGAATCAGGGCCTCCACGCGGTCAGACCAGGTAGCAGGATCGTCGACAATGAATTCGTAGTTCAGCGTGTCCGCATCAACCCGTGTGAATCTTTCAGTAAGGACGGCATCATAGTTGTGCCCATAACTGTAGTTGTCATTCGGGTTTCCGAAGGAAATATCCAAAGTACCCAGGCTCTGTCGGAGGCCATTGAAATTTCTGGTTTCGACCACCAGTGTATCGCCTTCCCAATGACCTCTGGAGTCGCCGGACCAGAGTCGGATCCTGTCGTCTGCAAAAGGGCGCCCATCCAGAGGCAATATGCGGGCGTCATGGATATTTTCGGTCACGATCGCTACCGTGTCGCGGGACTGAATTATCTGCACATTATTGTTGTAAAGACTGGGAGTAAACGGAGGGCCGGAATTGAAACCCACCAGGCATCGCTCTGACAACCCCCGATCTTCCGGTCCATTCACCCCTATTCCACCCACTACAAAGCGCACCGGGCGCGAACCCGGGCTGTCCAGACCCAGGCCACCATACTGCCGGATTGCACCGGGGACCGGTTGCGGCAACCTGCCATTTTCCGGGTATACGATGTGAGACGTAAGGATTGTGTCACTGAGGCCGGCCCGCTCCATCCAGAAATCATTGTACCCGGCAATGACGACATCGGTGACCGGGGGTGCACCGTCATCAATCGGGGAGAGAGCCGCCTGTTCCGCCCTTGCTCGCGCGGCCTCGATCCGGGCACGCTGTTCTTCAACCTGTGCTTCGGTCAGGTAACGTTGATTGCCAAACCGCTCAGGCCGTTCCATTGGAATATCGGACGAGAAATTCCATACACCCTGCAGGTCAGGCTGATCCCAATAGGTTCGTGGCGCGACAGACTGATCGGGTTGGGACTGTGCATAACCGGACAAGGTGATGCAAACCAACAGGCAGGGGATAAAGTGGTCTGGTGATTTCATGGGGAGATTGCCAGGTTCGAAGTGGCGTTACAGTTTCAGCGATTGCTGACCATTCTCATCCTGAGAGTTGCCGTAACGATGGGGTGATGGATCAGTGCTTGCCCGGTGCCAGGGCTACACCTTCCCGCTCCTTGTGAATATAGGCCTGCAGGGCAATCATATCCGGGTCGTCAGCAGCCAGCTCCTCGCCCTCAAGGGGATTGCGGATACACCAGTTGATCATTTCCCACAACATGGCCACCCTGCCCATCTGCTTCTGAAACTTGGGGTAGGTCTCCGGGTGGGTATTGGCGCCGTTGGGGTGGCACTGGGCGCAAACGATCCTGTTGCTACCCAGGTTCGGGTCGGTGAACAGTTGCCGGCCCCGGGCCGCGACTTCCTCGTATTGCTGTTGCCAGCGTTCTATTTCCTCCGCTGTGAATTCATCCGCCACGACCAGGCTGGAAGCAACCATTGCCAATACTGTTAGTAGAAATTTCATATTCGATCCCCTTATCCTAGTAGTGATTCTGCGGTGGTATACGGTTTACCGGCATCTGATAGGAACTGTCCTCCGGCCGGCCGGTTGCGCCATTCCATGAAACGGTGCGATTGCTGTTGTCATAAAGGGTGTATTCCAGGTCCACCCGACCGCTGTGTACGTTGACCAGTTGCCACCCGGTGGCATCCCGTTCCGAGAACGGATCGGCCCGGTTCATGGGAACGGTCATAATCGGCACGTGGCTGCCCGATTTTGCATAGCTGGATGGATAAGGCCAGGGCCAGGCGGTCGCCATCACCGAGTTGAAGGCGATATTGCCGATCTGGTTGTACTGAATCTGGTGAACATGTCCATAGATCACGTTGACTTTATCGAACGGTTGCAGAATCGCCTGTACCTGCTCCGCGTCGTCGGTCCAGAAATTCCAGCCCCGGTAGATTTTCTGTATTGGCGAATGTGAGAACACCACGATCGGCGTATCCCTGGGCAGGTCGGCCAGGTCTGCGGACAGCCAACGTCGCTGTGCCTCCCCAACCAGGAAGGGGGAGCCGTTCGGATTGTCCAGGCCGGCCATTTCGTTCATGCGGCGTTCGGCCGATTCCCAGCGGTTAAAGGTCCAGTCGTCAAAGGTGAGAATGCTGTTAAGCACCACGAAGTGGACACCCTTGTGATCGAAACTGTAATAGTGGTCACCAAACAGCTCACTCCAGTAGTCGCCCAGGTCCAGGTAATAATCGTGTTCACCCATGACGCCGCGAAGTTCCATGTTGTTCAGGCCGGACAGGATCTCGAAGCCATGGTCCAGCTCCGCCCTCGTCCCCAGCTGCGCCAGGTCACCGCCGAACATGACAAAATCAGGCCTGGGATTCATGAGGTTGGTTTCCGCCACCGCGCTGATCAGGCCGCGATCGAAATTGCGCACGAATCGGGTCCCCTCGATGTGTTGGATGTGGGAATCGGAAATGTAGGCAAAGGTGAAATCCTGGGACTCCTGTGCGCAGGCAATCCTGATCAGGCTGACCGGCATGACTCCGGCGATCGCCGCCGTGGTCGAACTTTTGATGAAATTTCTGCGATTCATTTTCATGCCTAGGGAACCTCTGATAAAGTCCCACAATGCTCTGCGGGAGTCTGTCGGGTGTTTCTGTAAGGCGCCGTGCGCCGGGAATGGTCATACTCCTTGCCAAGCGCGGCAACGAAGCAGCGACGCCCTACGCCAGGCCCAGCCCGAAGGGGCCTTCACGCAAGCCCGCTGGCTTCGTTGCACTGCCTAGACAGGCCGGCGCATGCCGGCGGCAATGCGCCTCGCCAGCAGACTTGCCTGAAGGCCAGAGCATTGTGGGACTTTATCAGAGGTTCCCTAGTTACCTCCACTGGCGTATTGCGGGCTGGTAAGGGATTTCATGAACACCACCAGGTCCTGGATCTGCTGGTCAGTCAGATCCAGTGGGCGGATACCGCCGCTGAGATAAGGATTGACCGGGTCGTCGGGATTGGTTATGCCGCCATTGTTGTAATGCTCAACCGCTTCCTCCAGGGTCTGCAGGCTGCCGTCGTGCATGTAGGGACCTGTAACGTCGATATTGCGTAGCGTCGGAGTTTTGAAACTGCCCATGTCGGCAACGTCGTCAGTGACAGCGAACCGGCCAAGATGTGACGTATCCTCGTCGCTGAGCACGGCCACGTCGACATCGGTTCCCATGGATTTGGCACGCAAGAATGCCGACGACAATTCGGGAACCCGGTCCACTATGTCGTTGATTCCGATTCCAATATTATGGAATTTATGGTCAGTAAAAAGAGCATGGTCCTGCTCGATGGTATGACAGGAGACACAACGGCCGTCCTTGAGGAACACATCGAAGCCTCGCTTGGCCGCGGCACTGATGGCATCCTCCTCGCCGCCGAAGTAGTAGCGATCGAAGGGGCTGTCTGCCGAAACGAGGGTGCGTTCGAATGCGGCAATGGCCATCTTGACGTGTTCCATGGTGATCTCGTCTTCATCCACGTCGAATACCCGGTCAAAGGCACTCCGGTAATCGCTGTCATTGCGGACCACCAGCATTATTGGTTCGTGGTTGGGCAACCCCATCTCAACCGGATTGACGAATGGGTGCTGGGACTGATCTTCCAGATCTGGAGACCGACCGTCCCAGAACTGGGTTTTGTTGTAGGCCGCGTTAACGACTGTGGGTGCATTGCGGGTGCCGGCCAGGTCCCGTATGCCGAGCGAAACACTTAACGGGCGGTCAGTGAATGCTTTCTCCCGTGCATGACAGGTAGCGCAGCTTACTTGAGCGGAACTGCTGAAACGCACATCGTTAAACAGGCGCTCGCCGAGTTGTACCTTTTCGTCGCTCATGGGATTATTGGCCGGGATCGATACCTGCGGCAGTCCCAACGGTTGTGCCTGGAGCTGGAATGCCGCCAGGCACAGGCTTGCAAGCATAACTTTCTTCATAGGTTGACTCCTGTTGTTGCAGTGTCGGATGCGCCGATAACCAGCGTAAAGTGTTAGGGGGGAGTTCGGTGCCACAGTGGAATTCCGGCGATTCGTCAGCCCAGAGTATCCGGGTAGGTGCCAGAGGTGTTCCACTCATTGTTGTGTATCCTGCGGGATGCTTGCCCCGTCTCGTTCTGAGCTGTTGGTCGGTTCTGCTGGAGCTGGTGATCAGGCCGTTACCCGGCTATAACCACTCATAAAGTACGGGTTATTGGCGGCCCGGTGAAATTCATTAATTCGATCAATGTGATCGAATACGTCGATTAAGCCGCCAGGACCCGATTGAATGGTGTTGTGACCCACCGTGCTTTTCAGTCACAGCCCGGCTCCTCTATATTAAGCCTTTGCCGCAGGCTATCAAAGACTGCCGGTGGGGCTGGTGGGGAGATGCGGGATCCATCGGTCGGCGCATGGTTGTCCCGGTGAATAATTTACTGGGCCGGTCAAGGAATTTGCCGTATAGTCACGCCGTTTTTTGGTTTCAATTCATCCCGTTTCCGGGAGTTCAGTCATGTCGAAGGTGTTGATCGTTCTTAACCGTGCCGAAGACTGGGCGCCTTATTATCCCAGCGACCAGGTAATCAGCGTCGATGACTATCTGGCACTCTCCCTGCAACGTGAGCAGCGGGTCCGGGTCATTAACATGTGCAGTGACTACAGTTACCTGAGTGAGGGCTATTACTGCCCCGCTTTCCGAAGCGCGGGTACACAAGGTGATCCCCTCCAGCCGGGTTATCAATGAGCTCAGTTCGCCGGCTCTGTACGGGATTCAGCTGGGTTCGGCGAATACCGTGCTGGGCCGGGTCAAGCTGGGTGTTGCAAACGTCAGGAAGTACTGGTCAAGTCCTGTTTCGG
>CALOEW010000078.1:0-9534 GCA_942492445.1 uncultured Gammaproteobacteria bacterium | reverse complement strand
CCTACTTCAGCATGGCCCTTGTGCAAACCAGTAGTCGGCCTGTTCGTCCGCGGCGGCCAGTTCCGGCCGATACACTTCCAGGTAGAGGCGCTTGGGACATTGCTTCCAGGCCAGTATCCTGCCCTTGGAAAGACGTTCTGATTTTCGCAGTTGATGGTTCATTGTCCAGCCTCAGGGACAGGCGCCAAGGTCCTCCCCGCACTCGGTGTTGTATGTCTCCGGACGTTGTGATCCGCCTACTCACCTGATTCGCGAGCCGGGAGGATTCCCACCATTAACAGAACTCTTCATCTGGTTTTCCATCACAGATTCCCTTGGCAGGATCCCGGCTGTACACGCTCCGGGAACCAGCAGCTTCAGATCCGGCGGGAGGAGCACCGCCTGATGCCGGGCGGAATGCCGAACCAAATGCGGTCATCAACCGATCCAGATTCTGGACCCGGACGTATACCCTCGAGCACTCCACAAAAATTCAACGTGATTTCCAGGGAAACCTCGATAAGGTCCAGAGTGGTTGCCGGACTTGTAGGTTTCCAGGAGGACTGGAACATGAACGCAGACCGATCTGCCCGACTACTAACGACGGTTACTCTTGGTTTAAGCGCCTGTGCTGCTTCAGCAGAGACCTATTTCTGTGAAGACGTGGCCGGAGTTTCCATAGATCAGTACGGAGTTTCCACTTCGACCGATGAAGTCAATGATTTCGAGCACCAGGCGTGGGTGGTGGATACTGAGAAGGGCTGGCGCCGGGCCGATCTGCCTCATTTCAGCGGTGCCTGTGAGTCGAACAAGGGTTATGTCGTGTGCAGGGCACATGACATAGCCTTTGGCGAGGCGACGTTCTCCATTCATCCGAATGGTTCAGACTATGTCCTTGTGTACATTGACTATGGACTGGATGCGTTGGCATTCGCAGGAAAATGTTCGAGGACCTGAGTCCTGTTTATCGGGGCTGAACGGATCCAAAGGCTCGCACGTGTCCCCTGTGCTGCTGGTTCTGTCCGCAATCGCATGAATCCACCGGTCTGTAAGTACCGGGCTGATTGCGATAACCTTCCGGTCCATGGAAAATTTTCAGATCACCACGCCAGACATTGCGGTCGCGCTGGGGTTCGCTCTTCGCCGGTTTTCTCAAGCTACCGAATCTGTTCCTGCTGATCCTGCCCGGCGTCATGGCCACGGCGCTGTATCCCGATCTCGACAATCCGGACATGGTATTTCCCACACTGGCTTTCGATGTCCTGCCGGTGGGCTTGCGAGGCTTGATGCTGGCTGCGCTGGCGGCCGCTATTCTTTCCAGCCTGAGTCCATTTACAATTCGGCTGCGACGTTGGTTACCATGGATTTTGTCGCCGGTGCGCGCCCGGACATCGACGATAAAAAGCTGGTGTTAATCGGTAAACTGGCAACCTTGGTATTCATGGTGCTAGCTGCTCTGTGGGCACCGCAAATCGAACGATTCCCAAGCCTGTGGCAATACCTGCAATCGATACTGTCCTATATCACGCCACCGATAGTGGCGGTATTCGGCGCCGGACTTCTGTGGCGTGGCGCCAGGTCGACGGCGGCGCTCACGACGCTGGTCGTGGGTATTCCCGTGGGGATTCTCGGCTGGATAGCCAATGAAATAGGCGATTGGCTGGCGATCCATTACCTGTACGCGTGCGGAATTTTATTCCTGTTCAACTGTGGGGTGATGGTGGTTGTGAGTCTCTTCGACAAGCGACCGATCGATGCTACTGCGATGGCGCTGGTCTGGAGCAGGCAGCAATGGCGCACGGAAACACTGGAACTGAACCAGCGACCCTGGTGGCAGAACTACCGTTACCTGTCGCTGATGTTGTCGATCCTGAGCCTCGGAATCGTCGCGTGGTGGTGGTAGCACGGGGTTCCGGATACGCCGCGCTGGCAACGCTGCCTAAAAACTTGCAGCGGTGTTCAAATCCAGCTGACTGGCCAGGTACTCCTCATAAGTGCCCTGGTAATCCACCAGGGCCTGGTTCTTGATTTCAATAACCCGGGTCGCCAGGGATGCCACGAACTCCCGGTCGTGGCTGACAAAAATCAGGGTGCCATCGTAGTGTTCCAGAGCCAGGTTGAGGGCTTCGATCGCTTCCATGTCCATGTGGTTGGTGGGTTCGTCCATAATCAGAATGTTTGGGTCCGTCATCATCAGCTTACCGAACAACAGGCGGTTTTTCTCGCCACCGGAGCAGACCCGCGCCTGTTTCTTGAAGTCCTCGGTGGAAAACAGCAAGCGCCCGAGTGTCGCACGTACGATCTGATCGTCGTGGCAGGGTCGGCGCCACTGGCTCATCCAGTCGAACAGGTTCAGTTCGCTATTGAAATCTTCTGTGTTGTCCTGCGGACAATAACCGAGGCTGGCATTTTCTGCCCACTTTATGCTGCCGCTGTTCGCCTTCAGTTCGTTCATCAGGCAGCGCAGCAAGGTGGATTTACCCACACCGTTTTCACCGATCACGGCCAGACGGCTGCCGGCTTCCAGGATCAGGTTACCGTCTTTAAATAGCGTTTCGTTGTCAAAACCATGGCTCAGGTCTTTCGAAGGTCAGCGCCAGTCTGTGCAGCTTTTTTTCCTGGTTGAAACGAATAAAGGGGCTGACGCGGCTGGAGGCCTTGATTTCATCCAGTTCAATTTTTTCAAGTCGTCGTGCTCGTGAGGTGGCCTGCTTGGCTTTTGAGGCATTGGCCGAGAAGCGGCTGACGAATTGTTGCAGGTCGGCTATCTCTGCTGTCTTTTTGGCTTTTTGTGATTGCATACGCTCGCGGGCCTGGGTCGAGGCGGTCATGAAGTCATCGTAGTTGCCCGGATAGATGCGCAGTTCACCAAAGTCGATGTCGGCAATGTGGGTGCAGACTGTATTGAGAAAATGGCGATCATGGGAAATGATGATCATGGTGCAGTTGCGTTCATTTAGCACGCCTTCCAGCCAGCGAATGGTATTGATGTCGAGGTTGTTGGTGGGCTCGTCCAGCAACAGGATATCCGGATCGGAAAACAGCGCCTGCACCAGCAGCACCCGCAGTTTCCAACCGGGTGCCACTTCACTCATCGGGCCATCATGAAAACGGGACTCCACCCCGGCCCCGAGCAGTAATTCACCGGCCCGGCTCTCGGCCGTGTATCCGTCCAGTTCGGCGAACTCGATTTCAAGCTCGGCCACCTGCATACCCTCCGCTTCGGTCATTTCACCGAGGGCATAGATCCGGTCCCGCTCACGCTTCACACGCCACAGGTCGCGGTGCCCCATGATCACGGTATCGATGACGCTGTAGTTCTCAAACGCGAACTGGTCCTGGTTCAGCCTGCCGACACGTGCATTGGGTGTGATTGAGACATTACCGGCCGAAGGCGCGAGGCTGCCATCGAGTATCTTCATGAAGGTGGACTTGCCGCAGCCGTTCGCCCCTATCAGCCCGTAGCGGTTGCCATCACCAAATTTGACGGAAATGTTCTCAAACAGGGGCTTGGCACCGAACTGCATGGTGATATTGGCGGTAGAGATCACGGGATTGTCCTGGACAGTATTGACTGCAGTGGGGATGGAACTGGCAACGGCCTGGTTTTAAGGGGGCGTACTATAAGGATTTGCAGCCCCGGAGTCGAGTCAAAGTCGCGGCACTCAGCCGACAAACACCAGGTAGGGCATCAGCGCCCGGCTGAAGTCCATCAGGAACCTGAAGATCGGCACGCCGAAAAGGCTGAGCAGTATCAAAATCAGGAACAATTGCGCGCCGTAGCGACCGTTGTAGTAATCGTAACGCCTGCGCAGGTCCCGGGGTAGCGCCCAGGACATGATGTAGTGTCCGTCAAGCGGGCCGAATGGAATCAAGTTGAACAGCATCAGCAACAGATTAATCTGGGCCATGTAGGAGAGAAACAGGTTCTGTTGCCCGGGCAGCCCGCTACCGTTGAGGTAAAAATACTGCAGCGTATTGATGGCCATGACCGCCAGCAGCAGATTCATCAGCGGGCCGGCTGCGGCAACCGCTGCGTTCCCCCAGGCATAGCGAATATTCCGTGGGTTCGTCGGTACCGGCCGCGCATAGCCGAAGCCAACCAGGACCACCATGAGCAGGCCCATCGGATCGATATGGGCCGTCGGGTTCAAGGTCAGACGCCCCATCCGCCGGGCAGTATCGTCGCCCAGCAGACAGGCACTGGCGGCATGACCGAATTCATGCAGGGTCAGCGAGAAGATTATCGCCACCAGAATGGTGGCAAAGATCAGGTACTGGCCGGCAAAGAGAAGTTGAAGCATGGAAATCCACTGCCTGGGAAAGATTGCGCCCGATTGCTTCCACAGCGCCACCGGCGGCGGGATAACGATACAGCAATTGACCGTAAAGGCAATTCTCCGCAGACGAATAAACCGCACCGTATGGCATTAAAAATCCCGTGGTTGATCAGACAGGCCAGGTCCGCGTAACCGGCAAACCGGTATAAACCGAAACCATCTTACTTCATGAACCCTTGATTGATTCTGGCTGTGCCGGGGTCTGTCGGACGCTACTGCCAGGCATCGTGAACAGGGAATGGGCTTAGTCCTTGCCAGGTGCGATAACAACGCTGTGGCGCCCGACAGGCCGCGCCCGAAGGGGCCATGATGAATCAGAGGTTCCTTAAATAGTCACCACTCGGACAGTAACTGTGTTAAAATTGCACGGCCCTACGTTCTCCACAAGCTCTGGTTCTCCCCTCGCAACAATAGATGACGCGTCCGCGCTGTACGTTCCGCCGATCAGAAGTCTATCTGCAAATGGAATGCCCGGCCAATGGCAGTTGGAGTCCGACTTACCGCGCAGCGCCACCGTCAGAAAACCGCATGACCCTGAGGATTACCCAATGAGTAAAGAAAAGCGAAATAAAAAGGAAACCAAGAAGAAACCCGCCATGACCCAGAAAGAGAAAAAGGCTGCCAAAATAGCGAACAAGCAGTCCAAGGATGTACTTGGCAATTAGGGATCCTCTGATCAGTAATTGCACATTTCTGTGGGAGTCTGTCGCCCTGATTGATCAGAGCTTCCTTAACCAATTGTTCCAGTTTAAACCCAGGCCCAGATGCTTGGAAAAGGTGCCATGAAAATTCCGAAACGAATCCAGCCCCTGATAGATGAAGGCCTGATTGACGAGGTCCTCGGCAGACTGATGAGCGGCAAGGAGGCCGACGTCTTCGTGGTGCGCTGCAACTCCGAAGTCCGCTGCGCCAAGGTTTATAAAGACGCAGCCAAACGCGGCTTCAAGCAGGCAGCGCTCTATCGAGAGGGACGCAAGACCCGCAACAGTCGTCGTGCCCGTGCCATGGACAAAGGTTCGAGGTTTGGCCGCAGTCAGCAGGAGCAGACCTGGCACACAGCCGAAGTGGACGCACTCTACAAGCTAGCCAGTGCCGGTGTGCGCGTTCCCAAACCTTACGCGTGCGTGGACGGCGTCCTGTTGATGGAACTGGTCACTGACAGCGAAGGCGCGGTGGCGCCCCGTCTGAGCGAAGTCTCCATGTCAGCCGAACAGGCTTTGGAAGACCACAAACAGGTCATCGGATACGTAGTACGAATGCTTTGTGCCGGCCTGGTCCACGGTGACCTGTCCGAATTCAACATCCTGGTGGGCGAGAACGGCCCGGTAATAATTGACCTGCCCCAGGCGGTGGATGCGGCGGCAAACAACAATGCCGAATCCATGTTGGCACGGGATGTCAACAAGATAAGAAGTTACTACGGCCAGTATGCCCCGGAGTTACTCGACAGCCAATACGCGAAGGAAATCTGGAAACTGTACGAGGAAGGTGATCTGCATCCGGACACTGAGCTGACCGGACTCTTCGCTGAAAACACCCAGCAAGCTGATTTGGACGGGGTACTGCGGGAGATTGAATCGGCCCTGGCCGAAGAGCAGAATCGACTGAACCGCCTGGCCGAATCGGAACGGACACCATAGCCCTGAACAGCAAAGGCAGAAAGAACAAACCGAGTAGCGCTCAACCGGAACCCTATTGATCAGTCCTTCGGTACAAAACTCGATTACCAGCTTATTTCGACTGTGTTGACGTTCATAAGTTGGTCGATTGCTCAACAGGGCTGGCCACCGGACGAGTAAAATACTGATTCACCGCACGTTGCAGATTCTCCCGGTTGATTGACAGTGGGGCGCCTTCGTAACTGCTGATGGCGCGGATTATGTCCACAATGTCGGCGGGATAGCATGCCTTGAGTTCACCACTTCCCGACGCAATACACAATTCCCGCAAGTAAGAGCCACTTCCCGGTTCGGCAGGAATCCGCAGCTTGTCGGCCAGGTTCTGAAAAATCCGGTCGAAACCCTCGGCGCCGACCGATTCCACGTAGATATTATTCTGAATGCGCCGCAGGAACGCCTCGTCGGCCAGCTCATTGGGATCAAGGTTTGTCGAGAACACCACGACCATCTCGAAGGGCAGGGCAAATTTCATCCCGTAGCGAAGGGTCAGATAGTCGATGCGTCGGTCCAGAGGAACAATCCAGCGGTTCAGCAGGTAATGGGGAGAGACGATCTGGCGCCCGAAGTCGTCAATTACGAGGACACCGTTGTTGGCCTTCATCTGCAGCGGTGCCGAGTAGATTTTGGAGATCTCCTCCATTTCGAGCTCCAGCATCTTCTGTTCGAGCTCGCCCCCGACGAATATGCTCGGTCGCCTGCACCGGACCCATCTGGGGTCATCGGGTTGTGGCATGTCGTCCACGGCTTCGTGAGTCGAGGGGTCGTACACGAGGATAATCTGGCTGTCGAACTCCACCGCATAGGGAATGAGGACGGTGTCGTCGAAGATTCTGCCAAGACGGGTGGCGATACTGGTCTTTCCATTGCCCGTGGGGCCGTACAGGAAGATGGCCTTGTCTGAGATCAGGGCCGGACCGAGCTGGTCGAGCAGGGCATCCTGGAGGACCAGGTCAGAAAACGTCTGCTTCAGGTAATCACGATTGAACGAAAGTCGGGGCGCCTGGGATCTTACAGCACGGAAATACGTGTCCATTGATACCGGTACGGGCCCGGAATAGCTGCAGATATCGAAACGCTCACCGGCAAGCGAGCGCCCCTTTGCTGAGAGCGTAAAGCGGTAGTCATTTCCCTCCATGCCGGTGATTTCAAAGAGTTGACGTTCCCGGAGGCGTTGGAAGAGCACCATCAGCACCCCGAATGGAAGCTTCAGTACGTCGCTGAGTAAGCTGATGGTACAGCTGTTCCGGGTGTAAAGGTGCCGTAGAATGATATCCTCCACCAGCGGCAGGGGCACATCGACTGCGTCAATAGAGGCAGGAGACCTGGGCGAGAATACGTCTTCGACTGGGTTAGAATCCGGTGTCATCAGGAGAGATTCCTTCTTGGGTTGTCTGTTTTCCTCTAGAAGGAAAACTGCGGTTTTGTGTGATTTGTCGTCCCGATGGCGCCTACAGCAACGCCACAATTAATCCACGGTGTTGAGAATTTGTCGGCAACCAGGCTCTTGATTTTAAGGTTCAGGGGATTCTGAACCTCAACCGATCGCCTTGAGTACCGGTTTTTGTACAGTATGCGCGATCAGAACATTATTTGCGATTTTTCCAACAGCCAGCCAGGCACCTGCCTGAGCATCGGGCAACTTCAGTGCGCCCTGTTTCTGCCGGTCTTCTGATTCCTTCAATTGGGGCGAATACGCAGGTAATAGTCGAATGCAATGCCGGGGTTCAATTCTCTGAAGCCGATAGCAAGACGCAACATTTCCTCGAGATATTCTGCGAACTTCAGTGGCCCGACATCCAGTGGCTCCAGGCCGGCATCTTCCACAAGCCTTGCCACTCGCTGCTTTGCCGACGGGTCGTTACCTGCGATGGGCACCGTTACCGGGCCGGCCGAGAGTGACGGGTCCTGCATGACGGTGTAATTAAGAGTATTGAATGCCTTGACAACAAAGGCGTCCGGGGCCAGGGCCTGCACTTGTTCGGCAAGGGACTCTCTCGGGTCCCGGGGTGAAATGGCATTGCCATTGTCGAATGCCCACCAGTTGGTGGGATCGATGATTATCTTCCCGGTCAGATCGCCCAGTGCCGCCATGACCTCGGGTATCGCCGTTGGCGGCACCGGAATGAGTATGATCTCCGCCTGCCGGGCAGCCCCCTCCTGGGTCATGGCTCTCGCCCCGTTGCCGGTCTCGCCGACCAGCTCACGTACCCGGCTGGTATCCGGCGTGCGTGAGCCATAAATGATCCGGTGCCCCGCCCGGGCCCAGGTCCTGCCAAGAGTAGAGCCCACATTGCCGGTGCCGATAATGGCGATGGTTTCGCTCCGGGTCTGTGCGCTGGCCTGGTTCAATGGATGAAAGAGCAGTGGCAACAGGCCACTGGCAAGCACAACAAGCAGACGCTTCAGGTAAATTCGTTTCATTGGTTTTTCTCCATTGGCTGGGTTGGTCACTTAAGACACCTCGGATTATTCAAGCTGGGGCCTGTTCAGGTAAAGCTCAAAAGACACTTCCCCTTTGCCACGCTGTGGGTTATTAAGGAGCCTCTGATAAAAGGAAAAAACATGCCACCATTGATTCGCCCTCCTTTGCGCGAGGCCAGGTCACGTTTCTTCGACAGCAGGGGCTGGGACCGGTATCAACCACGCAGCGACGACATTGTGATCGCCACCTATCCCAAGTGCGGCACCACCTGGACCCAGCGTATCGTCGGAATGTTGGTATTTCAAAGTGATGCACCTTTCCCCGTTCAGGACAGCTCTCCCTGGCCAGACTTCCGCATGCCACCACCCGGCGTCATGCTGGAACTGGCGGAAAGCCAGACCCATAGGCGCTTTCTCAAGTCGCACCTGCCCTATGATGCCCTGCCCGTTTACGAGGGCGTGAAACTCATCCACGTGGCCCGCGACGGGCGTGATGCCGCCATGTCGTTTCATAACCACAAGCTTAACTACACCGATGCAGTCCTCGAGCGAGTCGCCCAGATTGTGGCAGACGACCCCAAATTCGATACCGCTGTCAGTCGGCCGGATCCGGACCCGTCCGCCCATTTCCACCTCTGGTTGTCGGGGGAGGAAGATCACCTCGGTGATCCCGCCTGTGGATTCTGGCATTTGGAGAGAAGCTACTGGGAGGCCAGGAACGAGCCCGATGTACTGCTGGTACATTATGCCGACATGAAAAGCGACCTGGAAGGCGAGATGCGGCGTATCGCGGCGTACCTCGACATCAAAATTCCCGACGACCTGTGGCCACGCCTGGTGGCGGCAGCCACGTTCGATTCCATGAAGGAAAAGGCCAGGGAGTTGATGCCTTCAGCGGATACCACCTGGACGGGAGGTGGCAATACGTTTCTGCACAAGGGCACCAACGGGCGCTGGCGGGGTGTGGTCGACGAAGCCGACCTGGACCTTTACGATGCCAAGGTCAAAGCAGAGTTTTCTCCGGCGCTGGCCAGCTGGATTGAACACGGACGACTGGGTCAATCGTCAGAAAGTTTCTGAAAAATCGCAACCTGCTGCCATCGGGTACAAGGGAA
>CALOEW010000077.1:0-54507 GCA_942492445.1 uncultured Gammaproteobacteria bacterium | reverse complement strand
CCGCATCGGGAATCCCTCCGGGATGATAGACGATCTTCTGCCCCAATGCTTCAGCCTCTATATTGTAGACATCCCAGAAATTACTGATGGCATCGAATTGGTAGTATTCGGTGACCAGAAGTTGTGCGCGCACAAATGCAGCGGCATCGGTGAAGAATTGTTGTGTTGGAACGCCTGCAAGATGGGCTGAATGATCGTTGCTCTGAGCGCTTACCAGCAGATGGTGGCCTATTTCGGAAATGTCCAGATCTGGTTTCGTTGTTGTTGGCATACTGGTCCAGCCACCCTTTTTGATGATAGTTTGATGAAGGTACGAATTCCCGACAGTTTGATCGGCGATCCGTTTGATTTCAGCGTGAGCTTTAACACGGTCATAATTATCCCGGTAGTCGGGATTAGTCAACAGCTCCGGCCGATCGACAGCATGGCAGAACACCTCCCACAGTGTATTGTTGCCGACCGCAATGATGCCCCACCCACCGTTGGCTTTGAATGTGTCGTATGGGTAAATCAACTCATAACGGCCGGACAGGGTGAGGCACTCTCCAACAAGCCTTCGGCCGTTACTTGAATCAAACGGGTGCGGCGACCATTTATTTTTGCTAACAGAGGAGTTTGTCATGAAAATAAATCTAAAATGCTTTTTAACTTTAGTGAACCTCGACGCATGTGACTACAATGCCAGCACCCCCTACCAATTGGATGAAGGACAAACTGTCGGAGACCTAATCGCGGGGCAGGCATTGCTCGTGAGGATGTTAAGATTGCGTTCGTCAACAGCCGCATTACGGATCTCGAAGCAGTGTTGTCCGATGGCGACCGGGTTGGCTTGGCCCCAGCAGGGGGGGCATGTGAGCGCGGTCCACTTTTCAGATTAGATTCCGAAGAACCTTGTCAAACAACCAGGTTCCTTGGTAGATCTAGAACCGATCAGGCCCGCCCACTGATGCCCGGCGGCAGTACTACCAGCGCTTGGCCAAATTGAACCCTATATCGATGCCGACGAACCCCATCCGCATACCCGGGATGAATTGGAAGTCGGTACCATGACGGCCCACCTGTCCCTGACGGAATGCCGCCGTCTTTACCTGCCGAATCCGTCGGGCATCCACCTCAACGGTCCCTGAAATGGTGCAGCACTATCTGCACCTATAATCCGGGCAGGAATAACCGGTTCGTTTGAGCCATCTCAGCCATGCTGTTCGCTCGGATAAATAGGTATTGCGCCTTCAGTTCTCTGTTCCAAAATCAAGATAGCCGACAACGGTATAAGATGCATTTTTACGAAGCTCCAACAAAATGCCTTCGCCAGAAGCAACGCTTTTACCAGTCATCGCACCAATGGTCACAAAATGAGTCTAGTATAATCAGAGGGCCTCCTGCTGACTGCCGAGAAATAAAATCCTTCAAAGCCCTGATGTTTGGTTCTCGATCTTGAATACGCTCATAAAATGAATTCAATGCGCTCAATTCATGCACGGGTCCCAGGCCTATCAATTCGGCTGTCTCTATACATCGGCACCACTGGCTGGAATAAACACGGGCGGACTCGACCCCCCTGGCGCGCAACCATTGCCCAATTTTCTGGGCTTGCACCCGGCCCGTATCGTCGAGGTTACGCTGGGTCGTACAGTCACCGATCCTGAAGTTTGAAGGATCACCGCTTCCGGGTGCCATCGCGTGACGGATCATCAATATGTGCCCCCCGGCCTTAATCCGATCCACAAGCTCATTTTGGCCTGCTAGGGCGTCAAATGGTGCTATTAAGACAGTTAATGCCAATACAATGCTGAGAGACAAAATAACACGCATTTTTAATCCTCGAAATACTTGAGTATGTCTCCGGTTCAAAATTCGCCTCCGCCTCGATTTTGGACCAATATCCTTTTTTTGAGATGGCTTGTAGTGTCAAAACTGTCAAAAACAGCATCTCGGGAAGAACTGATCCATATTCCGGTTCAAACCAATTTAGCAACACTGCCCATCTCCATCCTTTTTGACACGTTGATCTTCACACCGGTTTATTGGCCTGGGCGGCGATAGAAACGCAAGATTCACTGGCCCAAGAGGGCTCACTGATGATCAACGATTTAAAACTGATAGCCCACGGTTATGAATCCATAATTAAACCAACTGAAATTGTATACATCATCACTATCGACGCCACCTTCCAGCATCCGGTAACCGCCTCCAACGCTCCATCGATCAGTCAGAGCGTAACGTATTTTCAACGCCAGATCGAATGCCCCGCCGGGCCCGCCAGCAAGTCCTTCGAAGTCGAAAATGGCTGCCCATCGTCTGGCAAAGGCCCATTCTGTTGAAAAGTTTAATAGGGGGGCGACGCCCACGTTACTATCAGATGCTTTTTGGCCAGTCTGCTCGAGTTCTATCTTGGCATCACGCACCAGAAGCGTAGCGCCGACATGCATGCGCCATGAACTTTTATTAAGAAATAGATAGCGATAGGAAAACCGGTAGGTATCAAATTTGTATTTGCCTTCGGTTGGCGTACCAGGGGAAAACGTTGTGCCTGCAAAATTCACCGGTTGATTAAACGTACCATTGCCATCAATTCTAAGCGGTGCTATTTCTACACGCAATCCGTGCCGCTCTAAAAAATTCCAGTCAAAGGTAAATCGACCAGCAGCATAGGGCCCGCTGCCTGTCAAATCATTAAACGAAAACTCAGTTCCGGTGTTTCCAGGAATTCGTACATCATTTTTGGCCTGCCAGACCGGCCCACCTTCCAACTCGAAGCGAAAACGCTTCCAGTCTTTTTGTTCAGCCGCCATGGTTGGCAGTGCCAATAACATCGAAAATAGGCAAATAAAGCAAAAAGTAAACTTCTTCGATACGCTGGACATATTTTTCCCTCCAAAGATTGTATGTTTATTTGGTTCATAGTTGAGAATTCATGTTGATAACTCTGGAAAAAAATGGATACCAAAATTTTTACTTTATACGGAAAAAGTAAGCCACAAAACCTTGTATCATATGGCATATTATATTGAAATCTTAAATATAAATGTTTATCGCAGTAAGTATACGTCTTGCAAACCGTGGGGTATGGGTTGGCTATTTGATCGCAATTTGATATTTTACCACGCCAGTGTCATCGATTTTTATCGAATTCCTGAGGAACCTGGTTCCGGAATTCCGCTCCCCGATTGCTCCCATATCAGGACCAAGATGACATTTCCTGTCCGAAACGCATTCCAAAAACCTTGCACGTCGTGCAACATTACTCTATTCTGATCTTCCAAACGATATTGCTTCCTTTACTTCAGAACTTTAAACGAACGTGGACACCCACATGGCAGGCATGGCTTAAGGCTCATCCGGACATCACGCTCGGATATACCGACGCCTTTGAGCCGGAAGTCATCGTCGGGGCTGATGGTACCTATAGCGACATGTTGGTCGATTTTTTGATGCATTAAACCAACGGCTGGGGACTCGAATCGACCTGCATATAAGCCTGCAGGCCGGTGTCGGCTATTGGGCAGAGTCCCCAGAAAACGGTCCTGAGGGCTTTCGCTTTCGCCTCCAGGCCAATTTTGTTCTGCCCAAACTATTTTGAACGCTCGTGAGCAAGGGGATTAATCCCCATTTGGTTGAGAAAAGGAGGGAGAAATGAGTCTTCAAGGCACAAATATGGAAATAAACGGGCTCAGCCTGAACGTTCTCGTTGAGGGTGAAGGGGAGCCTGTACTCCTGCTGCACGGTTTCCCTGACTCCAATTACCTGTGGCGAGGGGTGTTGCCTCAACTTGTCCAATCCGGATATCGGGTCATCGCCCCAGATCAGCGTGGTTTCGGCGAGTCCGAGGCTCCTGAGGGGAAAGAAAATTACGATATGGAGCTTATCGCCAACGATGCGGTTGCCGTATTAGACGCACTGGACATTAAAAAAGCCAGGCTGGTCGCCCACGATTGGGGGGCCATGATCGGATGGCTTCTGGCAGGAACCTATCCGGAACGCTTCGAAAGTTATACCGCCATTTCGGTAGGCCACCCTAAGGCCTATGCGTCGGCCGGGTTCGAGCAAAAAAAGAAGGGATGGTACGTGCTCTTCTTCCAACTTGGCGGTATTGCTGAAAAGGTATTCATGGCAGACAACTGGTCTCTTTTCAGAAAGACGGTGAATGATCATCCGGAGATGGATCACTGGATCGAAGACCTCTCGCGGCCAGGGAGACTGACGGCCGGCATGAACTGGTACCGCGCGAATTTGGCCAAGCTATGGAAATTTGAGTTTCCGCGAGTGAAGATACCCGTATTCGGCATATGGAGCACCGGAGACGTCGCCCTGGCGGAGGACCAGATGATCGGATCTGCGGCCTTTGTGGACGCCCAGTGGCGATATGAACGACTCGAAGGGGTCAGCCACTGGATCCCGGTTGATGTGCCGGACAAGCTAAGCGACCTGTTACTGGACTTTCTCAGGTAAGAAATGGCTAAGCGCAAAAGATGCATATAGACACAAACGTTCAGCTCTGCCGATTGCCATTGAATAGGAGAGGATTAACGAAAATATCATTTGTGTTTAAAGGTTTCATTTTTTAGTTTATTTTCGCCGGATTCGCATATCCGCTATATTCGGTCGCCCAATCTCCGTAAATGGGTGGGCAGGTCAATCTCACAAAGGCCCCTAACGGCGCCGTTATCAGGGAAGAGGTATTGAAGACAGGCGCTCGGATTCTATATCTCGAACCCACCACCGAAGAACTGACCGATGGTGTCTGGTGCATCGGGGGGGGTATTCGCTGGCCAATACCACCGTAATTGAAGCGAAAGACGGCCTGATTGTTTATGACACGGGTGATACCAAAGAGGAGGCGGAACACATCCGCGACGCCATTAAAAAGATCAGTGACAAGCCGGTCAAAGTGATCATATACAGCCATTCCCATTATGCCATGGGTGGCGGCGCACTTCTGGATAATCCGAAAGACGAGGCCGCGCGAATGGTTCTGCTGATGGGCGGCAAAGACAAGGTGGTTAGCGCAGCCAAGTCGGCGCTGGATAAAAAGGAATTTTTCTGGGGCGCGCAGGTCATTCAATATGTTTATCTGCTGGAACCTGAAAATAAGGAAGTGAGAAACCTGAAAGCTGAATTGCTGCGACAGATGGCCTATCGCACCACCGGCTCCATTGCCCGTGCCTTTTTAATGACCGAAGCCCTGGCGCTTGAGGGTAAAGTAACTTACCCGAAACTCATTCCTCCAGGTTCTGAAATCATTGCCGGATCACCGGAAACATTCGTTAATTTTTTCCGGGTGCGGATCGATCCCAAAAAGAGCGAGAACACCGACAAAGTTGTTGAATTCGTATTTACCGATAAAGGCAATCACGCGGTAGCACTTCACGTGCGTCGCGGCATTGCCGAATACATTCCAGTGCCTGCCGATTATTTCCGGGAATCGGACTTTGTCTTAAATGTAGATTCAGAAACCTGGGTTGGGCTTTACCTGAGTGAGATGTCTTTAAAAGACGCCATTGACTCCGGAAAAGTGAATGCAGCGGGCAATAAGGACCAAATTGCGCAAATATTCGATATGTTCGATAAGTTCCGGCCGGCCAAAAACTATATGGTACCGCCGCTGGAGGATTGACGCTTCGTTATCGGGAGGGCGACAATTCCAGAACATGGGACCCCTAAAGAAAGAGGAACCGATGAAATCACCAGCGAAGTTATTCATCTTAGTCGCAACCGCCATACTGGTCACGACGACAGTGGCGTCAGCAGCTGAACTCGGCGACGCTGAAATCGACAACCTCGTCCGCCGTTCCTATCAGTATGTCGCCATGTATAACGTGAACAACAAGTTCGCGCTCAAGCAGGGCGGCTGGAACACGGTGGATGCCGACACTAAGCTGAAGGATCACACGATGCGGGAGATCGCGCGCCCCAATAACGACACGCTCTATATCTCGGCGCTGCTCGATCTGCGAAAGGACCCGGTGATCCTCGCGATGCCCGCCTTCGACTCGGATTACGTCTCGCTGATGGTCACCGGCTACGATCACTACGTGAACGTGCCAATGGCGACGCGCCTGGGCGACTTCAAGAAGCCCGAGAAAATGCTGTTCTACACCAAGCGTACCGAGGGCTACAACGGCGAGCCGGTCAAGGGAGTCGACCGGCTTTTCGAGACCACCGGTGACTTCATCTCGGCGGTGCTGCGTATCATGCCCCATGCCAAGGATCAGGAGCGCTTCAAACGCATCGTCGGACAGATGGAACAGGTGAAGATCACCACCCTTTCGGAATTCCGCGGAGGACAAGGCCAAGCCGATCGATGACCTCAAGTCCCCTCCAGTCGGCCAGAGGGACGCGGACATCTTCGAGAACAACCTGCTCGAAGTCATGCAGTTCGTCTTCAACCACACCACCTTCGACCCGAACGAGGAACTCGACCGCAAGCTGTTGGCCGCTTACGAGCCGCTCGGTGTCGTGCCGGCCCAGCCCTACGATGCCGCCAAGGTGGTGAAGATCGATGGCGCGAAGATCCGTAAGGCCAGCGAGCGGATCTTCATCGAAGAGATGGCCAAGGCCACGGACAAGGCGTTCTACAAAAAGGAACGCTTCGGCAAGTTCCTGCCCAAGGGCAAGATGACCTTGGAGCTGTTGCTCTTCCAGTCCATTCTCGGACCAATCGGCCTGCCGGCCACCGAGGCGGTCTATCCCGTCGTCGCCACAGCCGACGGCAAGCAAATGAACGCCATGAACGACTATGTGATACGCATGACGACGGAAGAACTCCCCCCCACCGACGTGTTCTGGTCGCTCACCCTCTACGACCTCGAGAACGGCTTTTTCATTCCCAACGATCGCAAGAAGTACAGCGTAGGCGAGAACGCCGGCATGAAGCTCGACAAGGACGGCGGCATCGCGATCTATATTGCGTCGCAGAAACCAAAAGGCGTTCCGGAAGAGAATTGGCTGCCCATCGAACGCGAGGACGAGAGCATCGGCCCCATCCTGCGGATCTACGTCCCGGACTTGGAGAAGATGGAAACCTGGCAGGCCCCCAAGGCGGAGAAGTTGAAATGATTTCAAATGGAGAACGAGAAAAGGTAAAGTCGCTCAACGACAGTAGTGATTATTACACAGGCAAACAATGAATGATCCCACCGCAAGCGGCGGGGCATTATACCCTGAAAGTGAATGAAATGGGCCTTGCAGAACACAAAAGGATAGGGCCGCTGTCGGTCATCATCCTTGTTTTCGCCATGTCGGTTGCAGCGGTCGGTTTGACATCCTGCGCGCATACCCGCAATACCTCGCCCGGTGTGACCAAAGCGTATAAGACAAAGACCGGTAAATCGATCACCATATCGGAAACCCACCCGGTCGGTCAGAGCCTCAGCACGATCGAGATCAGCACCATGGATTTGAAGCACCATTTTCGGGAAATATACCAAGACCGGGATCCCATTTCATATGTATTCGTGGCCGATATCGACGGTAACGGCTTTGACGAGATATACATCATCACGACATCAGCGGGTTCCGGCAGCTATGGAACGGTATTGGGCTTGGCTTCCAATAAAGACAAAAGTTTGTCGATGATCCATTTCCCCGAAATACAAGATGGCGATGTAAATTTCGAGGGATACATGGGACACGATACCTTCAGGATAGAGGGTCAGAAGCTGATCAGAATTTTTCCCATATATAACCAGGGCGACACCAATAAAAACCCGACCGGCGGGATACGAAAACTGGTTTATGGTTTATATCCGGGAGAAGCCATGTGGCAGCTAAAGATCGAGAAGTCAGAGCAGTTGAACAATCCATAAAATGGAGGTTTTTCAGATGATGATCAGGCTGTAGACCAAGTGGCTGGCCAAGAGCTTTCAGATCGTGGCGTGCGTTGCCATCACCGGTGGTTGCGCCGGAACCGTACCCGATGGCCAAAAAGAGGTTGGCATGCTGGCCGAACACTCACCGATCGTCGATGGCGAGGCCAACATCCTGCAATCCTGGCAAGGCGACTATCCGGTGGCCCGCCTCGATTTGCTGCCGGAAGATCAGCGGGAACAGCCGGTTGGCTATATCGGTGACGCCGAAACGTTCGAAGCTGTCTGCAGCGCCTTCAAGCCGGGAGAAGCGGTTCAGAAGATCGATTTTCGCGTCGAACTGGTGCTCTTTGTGCGCAACACGCAGTTTTATAATCGCGTTCGCATTGGCAAGGTGAAGGTGAAAAACGGGGTGGCGGAAGTGCTGGCCATGGAAACCATGTCCGCCATGCCCATCGAGGACAAAGTGGCCATGTCTCTCGTCGTGGTCCCAAGGCAGGGAATTACGGGGATTCAAGCCCCTGATGCGGTAATACCGGTCAGCGACAATCGTTAGGCGCGGAGATGAAGATGACACGCTTAGTTGCCATCGATTGACGCGGACCATTCTTTTTGATGGAAGGATGTTGTTGGCAGAGAGGACACCAGAGGAGAACATTGGTGATTCTAAACCGATTAAATTTTTCCTGACATGGAAACTATCAATTTCTGACACCGTTTACGAACTTCACCGATGCTGTGTAACGGAAAATGGTAAATTCATAAATCAATTAGAAAGGGTCGTTAAATGAAACAATGTATGAGCCTGCTTTTCATCGCCGCCGTTTTGTCGACAACCTGCCTGGTCATTCTGATGAGTTCAACGGCGGTCTTGGCAAAGGGAAAAGAAATTGTTGTCGAGGTGAGTAGCACAGAACAACTGGGCAACTATTTTGACAGCATCGGCTACAACGTCGCAGCCAACCCGGACATCCTCAATGCGATACCCCGTTTTCGATTCACGCATATACCGAAAAACTGGGAAGAGGATACATCCGTTCCGCTGAAAAAGTCGGTTTTTTTTCGCGCCGGGGCGTCTGCTATCCTTCAGGTCAATGAATCGATTCTCAACGACCGTCAAAAGCTGTCGACTTTGAAGCTGAGTAAAATGAGTCAAAAAGACAGGCAGTGGCTGACCCAAATGATGTCGACGTATAAAGTTGCCGAAGATAAAGCATCGTTTACCGACGAACAGCTGAGGGAATTAATGATTAGGGTGGATGCCATTCCACCGTCTCTGGCATTGGTACAGTCAGCCATAGAGAGTGGCTGGGGGCGCTCGCGCTTTGCCAAGGAGGGAAATGCCATGTTTGGCCAATGGACCACCAGCGGCGGAATCAAGGCCAAAGGGAGTGATGCGCGGCTGGCTGCTTTTCCGGATCCCCGTGAATCGCTTAACGCGTATTGTCTGAACTTGAATACGCATCCATCATACGCTCAATTCAGAAAGGCCAGAGCAGAAATGAGAAAGGCCAATAAACTGTTGGATGGTGCCAAACTTGCGGATTTTCTCGTTAGTTATTCAGAAAAAGGAGAAGAATATATCGAACAGGTGAAAGGAATGATAAAAAGAGACCGCCTTGAGATCGCAGACAGTGCGCAACTCGCCAAAGGGCCTATCGTTTTATTCCGCCCGTTAAGCAAAAAATGATATGATCAAATCTAAGACTGAACATAATCGGGTAGCCGTTCGGTTTCAGATATTGATGGGATTGATCGTTGCACTCACAGTCGGGTGCCAAGCGGTTCAATACAAAAGCCGCTTAATGGAAAAAAATAAATCCGAAGGCACCCGTTATAACAAGTCTGCCGCCGAAATGCGCATCTGTCTGGACGACTTAACCGGTGTCTTCACCGGTACCATCGAGCAGGCTGCCGATCACATTATCGCAGCGTCGCCAGGCAATGAAATCAAGCGGCATGCGCTGCTGTGGAAGATCAATGGAATTCCATCCGCCTATCGTGCGCTGTCTCAACCCGACCCTGCCATTGCAATCATCGATACTTGGGCGCTCAGCATGCAGATGGTCGACTATTTCGAGCGTGGACCCGGCAAAGCCGACTTCGGCCTGTGGCACCCGACTGCCAAAGAAGCCTCCCGGAAACTTGAAACAAGGGTTATGGAAATGGTTGCCAGTGGTCTGCCGAACGGAAATGTCGACCCTCTGCAGCAAAAGATCCAAACATGGGTGCTGGAGCACCCGATCGAACGTGATTTTATTTATCGGGATACCGTTGCACCGCAATTGGCCAGCATCATCGGTGATCAGGCGATGGATGCCATGCAGACGGTCGGTACCCTGGCCATCGGTGTGGAAGAATTGGCGGACCGGTTTGCCGCCCATATGGATCTTTTGACCAAACAGGCACGCTGGCAGGCAGAACTGTTAGTCGTAGAAACCGCCAGTCGCCCGGATATTGAGGGCGGACTGGCAATGATCGCTGAACTGACGGATTCAATTAATCGCTTTGCGCCTATCGCCGAGCAATCCGCGGAGTTGATTGCCCGAGAAAGAGAAGCCTTGTTTGAGAACCTTCGGCAGGAGCGGATCGACGTGTTATCGAACATCGAACGACAGCGCATGGAGACCATGTCATTTCTGATTGGGGAACGGTCAACAATTGTCCATGATTTAAAATCAGAGCGGCGCACGATAACCGATATCCTGCAATTGGAACGTGAAGCGATACTGCGGTCGATCGAAGCACAGCGAATGGCCACGTTAACTGAATTTGAATCCGTCGGTAATCGCATTTTGGAAAAGGCCCGGAGCCAATCAGAACAGTTGGCCAACTATGTATTCGTCCGTATGCTTCAACTTATAGCCATCAGTATGCTTGCTACGGTGGTCCTGGTGGTCCTTTTAGTTCGTCTGAAAGGGAAGTGTGATTAACAATGTTAGGAACGGAAATATCAAACTTAAGGAGGATCGCAATGAGATCAAATCGATGGATTGTATTACCTGTTGTCCTGGTTTTGGCACTGGCTTGCTTCAACACGGCCCATGCCGAAAGGGAATGGCTGTTTTCGTCCATGCCACGGGTGGTTTGATGTATGAAGCCACCATCGGTGGGCAGAAGTTCAGCTATACGCCGAATAAGTAGTGAAAAACAGTGATCCGAGGGTCAAGGTGTCAAGGGCCCAACTATTGGTCACTTAATTTAAAACGCAAGACATGCCGTATGCGGTCATTGAGGGAAACGATCACTCCATCGCAAATGATACCGTTGGTGATTGTCGTGCTGGTTTGTTTTGGTTGAGCGCAAAGGCCGCACATTTATACCGTGCAGCCGTTGGCGCTTCAAAATATCTGATCGGAGGCGTTGACATCGGTATCTCCTTTTCACCGGAACTGCCGAAAACCAAGGTCTTACAGCCTTCCAAGGCGGTTTGGGGCGGGGGCAATAGAGATGAAAGGAGTTTAGCATGATCGATCGCGTTATCGTGCGGGTATCGGCCATGGCGATTGGCCTGGCGCTGCTGTTGCTGGCGTATAGCGCCATGGCCGGCCAAGAGGGCACCTTTGCGGGCACCTGGACCGCCAGTGGAACGTATCAACCGCTGGATTTTGCGCAAGGCAGAGAAGTCTTCACGTTCAGGCTGTCCGGCCACGTGAACCTGAAGACCGAGATCGGCGGGGTTGCCGACCTGTGGTCGGAATGTACCGGCCTGTGGGATGCCCAAACCGGCAGTGCCACCCGATGCGTCTGGCGTGACCCCGGTGGCGAAGACGCGGCGTATTGTTTACTCGAAGGGCGGCTCGCGGAGGAAGGCGTCCGTGTGACCGGTCAGTTCGTCGACGGTACCGGCAAACTCAAAGGCTTGTCCGGCAGCCTGTCGTTCACCTGGACATCGGTGTTTCGCAACCCGACCGCCCACATTCTCACCGGCCATACCGAGAATCTGTCCGGATCCTATAAACTGCCCTGAAGGATCCACCCAGGCCCAACGGAATATAAGGAGTGTCATATGTGGATCGTCGAACTGTTGGTCGTTTTGTTTTTTATCTGGCTGGGGGCCCGCCTGGGTAGCATCGGCATCGGTTTTGCCGGCGGCTTCGGCGTGCTGGTCCTGGCCCTTGTTTTCGGCATCAAGCCCGGCAGCATCCCGGTTGACGTGATCCTGATCATCATGTCGGTGATTGCCGCCATTGCGGCCATGCAGGTGGCCGGCGGGCTCGATTTCATGGTCCACCTGGCCGAAAAGGTGCTGCGCAGCAATCCCAAATACATCACCTTTATCGCACCGGTGGTGACCTATACCATGACCATGTTTGCCGGGACCGGGCTGACGGCATTTTCCACCCTGCCGGTCATTGCCGAGGTGGCCAAGGAGACCGGCGTGCGCCCGTCGCGGCCGCTGTCCATTGCCACGGTGGCGTCCCAGATTGCCATTACCGCATCGCCCATATCGGCGGCGGTGATTTTTTTCGCCAGTGAACTGGAGAAGGTTCAGGTCAGCTACGTCCAGTTGTTGATGATCAGTATTCCCAGTACGTTTCTGGCCGTCATGCTGGCCGCCGTGGTTACCAATTTTCTGGGAAAAGAACTCAAGGACGATCCGGTCTACCAGGAGCGCCTGGCCAAGGGGCTTGTATCGACATCGTCTGGAACCCAGCAACGGGAGATGAAACCCGGCGCCAAGATGTCCGTCCTGATCTTTCTGCTGGGGTTGATCGGTGTGGTTGCCTACGCCACTGCCATCAGCGGCAATGTCGGGTTGATCAAGGATCCGGTACTGCCTAGAGATCATGCCATCATGACCATCATGCTCACCGTGGCCACCCTCATCGCCCTGGTGTGCAAGATCAACACCAACGACGTTCTCAACGCCGCCACCTTTAAATCTGGGATGAGCGCCTGCGTCTGCGTCCTGGGCGTGGCCTGGCTGGGTACCACCTTCGTTTCCGCCCACATCGAACAGATCAACGTGTTCGCCGGCTCCCTGCTGGAGGCCAAACCCTGGCTGCTGGCGGTGGTTCTCTTTTTCGCCGCCATGCTGCTCTATTCCCAGGCCGCCACCACGCGGGCCCTGATGCCGGCGGCCCTGGCCCTGGGTATCAGCCCGGTGGCAGCCATCGCTTCCTTCGGCGCTGTGGGATCCCTGTTCGTGCTGCCCACCTACCCGACCCTGCTGGCGGCGGTGGAGTTCGACGATACCGGATCGACGCGCATCGGCAAATATGTATTCGATCACCCTTTCCTGATCCCGGGCACCACGGCCATTGTCCTGTCCGTGGTGATCGGATTTATCATCGCCCCGATTCGTACTATAATTCAAAACTGACCGGCCCCTATGGCCGACAAAAAAGGAGACGTGACCATCATGATTAAACTCGACGATGTCTTGGATAGAGCATCCCAAAAAAATGGGGGTGCCCCGGACCGACCTCAAGGATTTTTTCAACGCGGCGAACAGTGGTCTATGCGGCCGAAGAGTGGCTGTTCCACGAATCCACCCCCCGGCAGTGGGCCGGTCTGGTGGTCGACGGTGAAGTGACCATCGTTCGGGGACTGCACGGTTCCACGCGTCATATAGCCGTGTTGACCCCCGGGGCCTTGATTGCCGAAAGCGCCTTTCTGGAGGAAGAAGCCCACGGCACCGGTGCGTTTACCCGCAGCGGCGCCACGGTCTGGCAGATCTCCCAGGCGGCGCTGGCGGTCTTCAGAGATGAGAAGCCGGACCTTTTCTATCGCATCGTCGCCCGCGTGGCCGCGGGCATCAGCGACCGGCTGCGCATGGCATCCGAGCGTGTTGCCGGTGAAGGACCCAGTCAGTTGATCGGTGATTTTCGCACCGAGCACGATTCCCTGGGGGAAAGGGAACTGCCCGACGAGGTCTATTACGGGGTGCAGACCCTGCGGGCCATGGAGAATTTCGCCATCTCGGGCGTGTTCGTCAAGAACTTCGAGCACATGATCGAAGCCCTGGCCTTTGTCAAGAAGGCCGCCGCCCAGGCCAACTGCGAGCTGGGGGTGCTGGAAGAAGCGAAAATGGAAGCCATCAGCCAGGCCTGCGACGACCTGCTGGCCGGTAAATTGCACGACCAGTTTACCGTAGACATGTTCCAGGGTGGCGCCGGGACCTCCACCAACATGTGTGCCAACGAGGTGATCGCCAACCGCGGCCTGGAGATCATGGGTCATAAAAAAGGGGATTACGACCACCTGCACCCCAACGACCACGTCAACTGCTCCCAGTCCACCAACGACGCCTACCCCACATCCATCAAACTGGCCGTGCTGCTATCGCTCAAGGACCTGCTGGGCGCCATGGGGGAATTGAGGTCCGCCTTGGAAGCCAAGGCCGAAGAATTTGCCGACGTACTGAAGATGGGGCGCACGGAAAACCAGGACGCCGTGCCCATGACCCTGGGCCAGGAGTTCTCGGCCTATGCGGTCATGGTCGAGAGCGCCGCCGCCGCCCTCAAACGCACCGAGGACGAATTTCACAACATCAACATGGGCGCCACGGCCATCGGCACCGGGATCAACAGCCCGCCGGGCTACGCTGATCTGGTGACACAGAAACTGTCCGAGAGTCAGCGGCTTTGCCCTGCGCCGGGCCCGCAACCTGGTGGAGGCTACCCAGAACGCCGGGGCCTTCGCCCAGATGTCGGCCACCCTGAAGCGGGCGGCGGTCCAGATATCCAAGATCTGCAACGACCTGCGCTGGATGTCCTCCGGGCCGCGCTGCGGGCTGAACGAGATCAACCTGCCGCCCATGCAGCCGGGGTCGTCGATCATGCCCGGCAAGGTCAACCCGGTGATTCCCGAACTGGTCAACCAGATCTGCTACCAGGTGATCGGCTACGATGCCGTGGTCTCCATGGCTGCCGAGGCCAGTGAACTGGAATTGTGCATGGCCGAGCCCATCATCGCCTACGACCTGCTGCACGGGATGCTGATTCTGAAAAATGCCTGCGTCACCCTGACCAGCCGCTGCATCGTGGGCATCACGGCCAACCGGGATGTCTGCCGTAACTACGTGGAGAACTCCATCGGTCTGGTCACCGCCCTGGTTCCGGTGATCGGGTATGAGAAATCGGCCGCCATCGCCAAGGAGGCCTTGAAAACCGGCGGCAGCGTCTACAACCTGGTGCTGGAAAAAGGCTGGCTGACCAAAGAGAAGCTGGACGACATGCTGCGGCCGGAGAATATGACCGACCCGAGGGAGATACCCAAATAATTGAACATTCCCCGCCGCAATCGACGGGGAATGCGCTCGTTATCGCGGTTCAATGCCCATCTATAAATGATTAGTATAAGACCATTTTTAAAAAGAGTGTTCATCGCACTGGTCTATTGTGCTCTCGGTGGGCTTGTCACATTGATCATGGTGGTGGTGGTGATCCTCGAGAACCGGCCGGATCTTAGCCTATGGCATGAAGTCCATCTGGATGCGGAATACACCGCCCAATCGCCGGTACCTGACCTTCAAGGCTATCTGGATTTGGAAGCACGATTGTTCCAGCAGCTGGCACAGCAAGTCTTGGATCGTGTGCCAACATTGGACCTTGACCCCATCCAACGCTACCATCGCGGCAGCCTCTCCGATCCCGGACGCTGGGAAAGAAACTGGAACCGCACCTTCGAACTGAAAGCCGCCGAACCCGACGCCGGGGTGCTGCTGCTGCATGGCATGTCGGACGGGCCGTACAGCCTGCGGGCGACTGGGCGAGGCGGCTGTACGAAAAGGGTGCATGGCGTGGTGGGGCTGCGACTGCCCGGGCATGGTACCGTCCCGGCGGGTTTGGTTCGGCTCGAATGGGAGGACATGGCCGCGGCGGTCCGTCTTGCCATGGGGCACCTGAAGGATCGAGTCGGTGCCCGGCCACTTTTCCTGGTCGGTTATTCCACAGGTGGTGCCCTGGCCGTGGAATATGCCTTGGAGATGCTTGACGACCCCACGCTACCGCCAGTGGAAAAGATGGTGCTTATCTCACCGGCCATGGGGGTTTCCCGCCTGGCGGCGCTGTCCGTCTGGCAGGCCCGGCTGGGGCGCTGGCTGGGACTGCCCAAACTGGCCTGGAACAGCATTCTGCCCGAATACAATCCCTTCAAGTACAGCTCCTTTGCCATCAATGCCGGCGACCAGGTCTACCGGTTGGCGAAAACCATCCAACTGGGGCTGGACAAGGCCTTCGCATCCGGAAAAGTGGAGCGGTTCCCACGCCTGTTGACTTTTCAGTCCGTCGTCGATGCCACGGTGTCGACACCGGCGGTCTTTATCGGGCTGTATAACCGTTTGAAGAACCCCGCCAATGAACTGGTGGTGTTCGACATCAATCACCACGCAGGGGTCGACGGCTTGCTGACCAAGGACCCGCTGGCTCGCATCCAACCCTTGCTGGACAATGTCCAAACCGAATATGTCTATAGCCTGGTAACCAATCAAAACCCAAATAGCCCGGGAGTAATGGTTCATCGAAGTGTGAATGGTTCGCCTGCCGAATTATCGGATCCGTTGGCCTGGCAGTGGCCTGACGGGGTCTCATTCACTGTCACACGTTGCGTTGCCCTTTCCAGTCGATGATCCGCTTTATGGGGTGTCGGATGCCGTGGCCAGTCCGGGAATCGCTTTGAGTAAAATCACCCTGCACGGTGAGCGGGGCGTGATCAACATTCCGGCGGCAGAGATGTTGCGGTTGAAATGGAATCCCTTTTACCCTTATCTGGAACAGCGCGTTATCGACTTTTTAATCCTAAAGAGAGGTTAGGAAATTGTAACGAATGGGAAGGGCGCCACGTTCAGGTATTTTTCGACCTGCGGCGGTTTTTTCGTGGTGTTTTTGGTGCCGGCCGCACCAATATCATGCAGGAAGACGGTTCACTTATTACTGTTTATTTCCTTTGTTGTTCTCATATACGATTAAGCGGGTTGGTTTCAATTCCATCGGAGAAAGGGGTGTCATGAAGCGATATTTGCTAATCTCGATGATGGTGATGGTCATGGTGACGGTTCACAGCCAAGCTGGGGAACTCCAGCGAATCCGGGAACGGGGGACGATTACCATTTCCCTCAACCGCGATTACCCCCCTTTCAGCATGCAAAAAGGAGAAACACTCCTCGGCCTGGACGTGGATCTGGCCCTGCTGCTGGCCGACTATCTAGATGTAAAGGCAAAGTTTGTCCGCCCGGAGACCTATGACCAGCAGATACCGCAGCTGCTGGCCGGCGAGTCGGACATTATTATGGCCGCCATGACGCGCACGGTGGAACGAGGTCTCCAGGTCAATTTCTCCAAACCCTATTTCGAGGTCAGCCAGGCGGCCCTGGTCCGACGGGACAAGGTGCCGGTGGGGGCCAATGCCTATTTCGACCTGCTGGCGATCGACGGCCTTAGATTGGGCGTCAAGACCGGCACCACCCATGAAGATTTCGCCCGTCAGCTCTTTCCCGCGGGGGCTATCACGGGCTACCCCACCGCCGCCGCTGCAGCTGATGCCGTCGTCAAGGGTACGGTGGACGCAATGGTATCGGATTCACCCTTTGTTCAGGTGTGGCACAACACACACGTACAGCACTACCAACAAGTTGCTGCATTGCTCGCCCCCGTTACGCGTGAATTTTATGCCTTTGCCGTTCGTCAGGGCGACTCGGATTTTCTCAGCTGGCTCAACCTGTTCGTAGACCAGATCCTGACGGACGGGACATTAGACCTACTCAAGCATGAGTACTTTGAGCAGATGGCGTGGGCCACTGACAAGATGCAACCGCTGGAACGATTAAACCGGGCTCAATTCCTGAAAAACAGATTCGTGGCAGAGAAACAGGCCATGATTGAAAATCCTGGCACAGACGTCAGGTCGGCAGCCGTCGAAAATCCTGGCACCGACAATGAGTTGATCACGGTACCGATGGTTGCCAGCCTGCAGCAGGAAACGTTATCCGGTCAGCCGGCGCCGGATCGAACGGAGAGCCTTAACGAGAGCGTTGAGACAGAATCGATCCGAGACCTGCCGGTGGGCGAACTGCTGCCAGCGACAAGCCAGCTGTCCGGCAATCAGGATTCAGATCAGCCGGGGCTGGAGGCACAGGGACAGGCAATCGCCGTTGAATCCCGCTTGAGCGTGGCGGAAACCAATGAGCAGCTGGTGGACGAACTGCTGGCGGATCCATCCGACTATTCCGTGGCCACCGACGGCTCCATCGAGATCCAGGCATCCGAGACTCTGGGTCATTATGCGGAGTGGTTGGGTACAAGGGCGTCAGACATTCGACGGTTGAACAGCATGGCGTTTCGGGAGCCAGTGATAATCGGTGAGCGCCTGAAACTGGATTTCAGCAGTGTTTCCAGCTCGGAATTCGAAGTGAAGCGGCGCAATTTCCACGTCAGGATGCAGCAGGAGTTTTTCAGTAGTTATCGAATTCAGGATGTGGAACATTATCAGGTGGCGGCGAACGACAATATTGGCGCCATAGCCAGGCGCCGCTACTCGACACCGATCTGGCTGTTGCGCCAGTACAATCCCAGCCTGGATTTTAATCGTGTACAGATTGGTCAGGAAATTGTTTTCCCGCTTCTCGAGCAATCGGAATAAAAACCCACCCCCTGGCGCCCATGCCCCTCCACTGTTTACGGAGGCCTGCATGGGTCGCTGAAAGCGGGTTTTCAGCGTCCAGGAATTACCCATCCGCCAACCCACGCTGTTTCAACGTCCGCATCAACCGCAATGCCGGGATGGCATTTGCGGTAGGCCAAGGGTGTTATTTTGGTGAAACACTGCGCGCTATCGGCCGATGGATAAGGGTATAGCCCACCTTTCCGGGATTCGGCGTAGTCCCGATTGAGAGTTTCGGGTCGGATGGACACCGCCAAAGCGGTGATATCAGTGGGCCCAAAAAAGCGTTTGCAGTGGCGAATCCTGATGAATAATGGCGACCGGCGGACTATCGGATAATTGGCGCGCTTTGTCTGCCCGGATTGCGATACCGGCTTGCTTTTCAGGGTGATATAGTGGGATAGTTAGCCGGTCACCTGAAAGCAGGCGTCACTGCAATCGGTCTGTGAAAGCAGGCTCGGCGAGCCGATGCTGGCCAGGGCTGACCAGCTGGAAGGGTGCAGTTTTCGCGAACCTGTTCTCACTCTGCCGCGATCATGAAATCCGCGACAGCGTCGCTGTCCGCAGGCAAGGCCGGGCGTGGCGGATTATAGCGTGCGACTCAACTCCATTCGACGGAAGAGCTCATCATGTCGACCTCAACATTCTCCACATTGCGATTGACCCTCAAGAAAATCCGCCGTCGGCACAGTCTGCTGTTTGCGGTCAAATATCTGAGCCTGGCGGTGATCGCAGTGTCGGCGCTGGTACTGCTGATGACGGGAGTCGCGGTCTGGCTGGATCCGGGTCGTAATGGCAGTATCTTCCTGTTTGGGCTGACCATCCTCGGAGTAGTGGCAATCGGGTTGGCACTGGTGCAGGTTCTGCGCCACGGCCGGACAGACGACCGCAACCTGGCCCGCTACGTGGAAGCGCGCATTCCGGACCTGGAACAGCGCCTGCTGACGTCACTGGAATTCAGCGACGATGAACTGATCCATGGCCGGGCGGGCGTTTCCTACCAGTTTATCCAGCAATTGTGGCTTGATGCCCAGGATCATGTGCAGCAGCAGGAGAAGCACGTTGAGGCGGTTATCCCGGCCCGTCAGTCGTTGTTCAGCCTGACCGGGGCTGCAGCCGTCGTGATAGCGCTGGGCGCACTGTTCGCCTTGTCGGAAACGCTGTCGAACGCCGGCAGCAGACTGGCGTGGCCGTTTGCTATCGAAATACCGCAACCGATCGTTGAAATTCCCCGGGCCCCGATAGAAATTGTACTCGAACCCGGAAATCTGGAGCTGCAGCGGGGCAGCAGTGTCACCATTATCGCCCGTGTCAATAACGCCATTCCTGCGGATGTCACTCTCCGGCTTCAGGACGACAACGTCAACTGGCGCAATTTCGCCATGTCCCGAGACGGCAGTGGCAGTGACAGCGCCACGTACAGTTATTACATTCCGGCTCTGGAGGAGGACACCACCTATTACGTGACATTCACCGAAGCGGCAGAATATAACTCACCGCAGTATCAGATAGACCTTTTTGACCTGCCCCAGGTGGAGCAGATTGACATAGCTTACGACTATCCCCTCTACACCGGGTTGGAAGACAATCTCGAGGAAGACAGCGGCGACATGGTGGTGCCGGAGGGAACCGCAGTGGAGCTGAACATTTCCTTCAACAAGCCCATCGTGGAGGCTGCGCTCGAGTTTCAGCCCTCGTACAACGAGGATGGGGAAGAGGTTGTCGAGTACGAAACCATCCCGCTGAGTATTGACGGCAGTACCGGCCAGGCACGGTTCACGGTCACAGCCGATGCTGTATACCGGGTCGTGGCCCGGGATTTCGAGCAGCTGGAAACGCAGAATCCGCTGGACTATTACATACGGGCCATAGAGGACACCCCGCCGGAACTGGTACTGAAACGCCCGGGCACCGACCAGGAGGTTATGCCGCTGGAAGAGGTGGCTATCGAGGTGGACGCCAATGACGATTACGGAATCAGCCAGTTCAGTCTGCATTACAGCGTGATCGGTAAGGATGAGCGGTCGGTTGACTTTCTGAGCGCAGCCAATCCGCGTTCGGTCTCCGGTTCCGAGTTGATTTATCTGGAAGATCTTCAGGTGGAGCCAGGCGACTTTGTTTCCTATTACCTCACCATGGCCGACAACAACTCCCTGGAGGGCCCGGCAGAGGTTGTGTCCGATATCTACTTTCTGGAAGTCATTCCCACCGATCAGGAATTCCGCCGCGGCGGAGGCGGTGGAGGTGGCGGCGGTGGCGGCGGCCAGCAGGGAGGTGACAGCAGCGCTCTGGTCCGCATTCAGAAGGACGTGATCGCTGCAACATGGAAACTACGTAATCGTCAGGACCAGGTAACCTCCGACGAATTTCAGGTGGACTCGGAGATCATCGCTGAATCGCAGCGGGAGGCAACCGAACGAGCCAGAATGTCAATCGACCGGCTTTCTGAGCGGCTCAACTTTTCCGACGACACCTACGACCAGGCAGTGGAGAACCTCTCGCTGGCCATCGAGCAGATGAATCTGGCGGCGATCGAACTTGACCAGCAGCAGGTCACCAGCGCATTGACTCCGGAACAGGCCGCACTGCAATACCTGCTCCGAGCAGAGGCGAATATCAATCGCACTCAGATAAGTATGCAGCAGGGTGGCGGCGGAGGCGGTGGCGGTGCCGCACAGCAGGAGCGGGAAGACCTGCGGGAACTTTTCGAAATGGAGCTGGGGCGACTGGAGAATCGCTACGAAACACCTCAGAGTGCCGGGGGCAACCGGCAACAGGACAGTGAGGAAGCCAACAAGCTGGAAGAACTGGCGCGCCGCCAGGAAGGACTGACCCGGGCGCAACGCAACCTGGCGCGACGGGAGGAGCAGATGACCGAAGAGCAGAAACGACGCGAACTCGAAAGGCTGATGCGTCAACAGGAGCAGTTGAGCCGGGAAGTGGCGCAGTTGTCCCAGCAGCTGTCACGTTCGCAACAGTCCCAATCCGGGTCTCCTCAATCGCAACAGCAGTCACAACAGCAGTCCGGAAGCAGCTCGTCTTCCAGCAGCGGCAGTGCACAACAGGGCCAGCAGCCACAGAATCCGTTGCAGCAGGCAGCAGAGCAGATGCGTCAGGCAGCTGAAAGTGGCGATGCGTCAATTGCTTCCGCGCTCAGTCAGAAGGCCCTGGAAAACCTTCGCGAGCAACAACAGGCCATGAATGACCAGGCGGAGAGTTCGGTTAACCAGCTGGCCCAGAATATCGGCAGGCGAGGCCAGCAACTGTTACAACAGCAGAGACAGTTACAGGAGCAGCTACAGGAAACAAGCCGGCAGCAGGGTCTTGGACAGACCCGGCAGTCGGTGCGCAACGATGAAAGCCTTCAGTCTCTCGTGGAGAGTCAACAGCGCCAACAACGCGATCTGACGGAAATCGACGAAATGTTGCGGGCAATCATCGCCCGCGGCGACAACGAAGACCAGCGCCTGATGTCCCAGGCTCAGGAGGCCAGTCGGGAGCTGCGGCCAATCCGTGAGCAGATGCAGACCAGCAACAGAGTTCTGCGGAACGGCATGGTCAATCTCGCGGTGGACATCGAGCAGGAGATTGAGGATCAGCTGGCCGATCTGAGCGGCACGCTGATGGCGCTGGATCCGGGGCAGCAGGGTTCTCAATCCGACCAGATTCAGCAGGCAGCGAGGGATGCCGCCGAATTGGCGGAGCGGGTCACGCAATTGCAGCAGCAGGCCCAGGCTTTTAATGAAAGTGAGCAATCGGGTAATGCCCCTTCGGTAAGGGAAATGCGCGAACAGCTGCAACGCAGCCAGCAGCTTGCCCAACAGCTCACCCGTCAGCTACAGCAGCAGGGCCAGGGGGGTGGCGCTCAACAGCCCGGAGGCAGGCAACCGGGTCAGCAGCCCGGTGGCCAACAGCCTGGGGGCAACCAACAGGCAAGCAGTCAGCAGGGCGGCGGCGCACAATCGGGTGACCGACAAGCCAGCGGTGCCAGAGGTGGTGATGCCAACACTGATCGGCTCGGGGGCGGAGTGATCGATACCAGCGGTAATAATTCTCCGATCGGCAATGCCAGGTCGATCCGGCAGCAGCTGACGCAGCAGGATATCGAGGATTTTCTGAATCAGCCGGAACTTTTCCGGCAACTGCTCGAACCTGTCATCGAGCTGGAGGGCCAGTTGCGGGCCCAGGCCGAGCTGGACAATATCAATAACAAATTGTATGCGGCCATGGACGAAGATATTCCGGAAGAATACCGAGATCTGGTACAGGAGTACTATCGGGTATTGTCGGAAAACCAGGGGGCGGCGAATTCGGCTCGGCAGTAATGCAGTTTATTAATCCAAACCTGTTACAAGCCATAGAAGAGGGACGATTCTCGTTTGCTTACGGAGTCAGCCTTCCGGTTTTCCTATTGATCGTAGCGTTATTGGTCGCGCTGGTCTGGTTCACGTATCGAAAAACTACGCGCCCGATAGGCACTGCATGGAAAGCGTTTTTCATTGGCCTGAGATCCATGGTACTGGTGTTGTTGTTGCTTTGCCTGCTGCGACCGGTTATCACGACAACACAGGTAACACCCCAGGAAACTTATCTCGGCGTTCTGATTGACGATTCCGAAAGCATGCAGGTGACGGACCAGAATGGGCAGACACGTGCGGCTGCCACCAGCAATTTGCTGTTCGAGGAGGGTTTCCTGGAACAACTGGCGGAGACGTTTCAGGTGCGGACGTTCCGCTTTGACAAGGAAACCCGCAGAATCGCAACTGCGTCGGACCTGTTGGGCAATGGTAATGCTTCCTCGCTGGAACAGGCGCTGCAGTATGTTGATGACCAGTTGAACGGATTACCCCTGGCCGGGATCGTCCTGGTTACTGACGGGGCCGACAACACCGACTCCAATCCCCTCGCTATGGCGGAATCCCTGGGTTCCCGGCAGGTGCCGGTGTTCACGGTCGGCCTGGGACAGGAGAACATTCCCCAGGATATCGGCATAGTGACTGTGAGCAGTGCCAAAACCGTATTGGAAGGATCCGTCTTTGACGTTCAGGTGGCCATCAACCATCAGGGCTACCAGGGCGAACTGGTGGAAGTTTCGATACTTGACGGGGACACCGCGGTAGTCAGCGACACTATCACACTGGGGGAGGAGGGGGTCACTCGCCGTTACGATCTACAGCTTACCCCGGAACGGCGCGAGGAAATCGTTTACGAGCTGCAGGTGGCACTTCAGGAGGGCGAGATAATTCCTGAAAACAACCGCTATCAGTTCCTGGTGGATAACAGTGAAAAGCCCGCTCTGGACATTCTCTACATTGAGGGGCATCCCCGCAATGAGTACAAATTCATCCGCCGAGCAACGCAGGGTGACAGTTCGTTGCGTCTGGCCACGTATCTGCAGACCGGGCCGGAAAAATTCTACCGCCAGGGTATCGAGTCAGCCACTGAGCTCAGTTCCGGGTTCCCACGAACCCGGGAGGAACTGTTTCTTTATGAAGCCATCATTCTTGGCGATATCGAGGCCAGTTTCTTCAACGCAGACCAGTTGCAGATGATCGAGGATTTTGTTGCCGAGCGAGGAGGTGGATTCCTTATAAGCGGCATGGTGGATGAAGGTTATCTGGGAACCCCGATCGCGGATATCCTTCCTGTCACCATTGTGGAGGAAAATTTTCTGCCCTCTCATCTGCGGGGGGGGATCCGGCGTGGCGACCATCCAACTGGTGAGCTTTTCTTTCCGCGCCTTACCCGCAATGGTGAATTTTCTCCTCTGCTCAGGCTGTCCAGTGATGATGCCGAGAACCGACGTCTGTGGCAGGAGTTGCCGGAATTGCAGGGTGTACATGTCACCGGGCGGGCCAAGCCCGGCGCGACAGTGTTGCTGGAACATCCCATTCTGCAATTTCAGAATCAACCACTGCCGGTCATTGCCTCGCAACGCTACGGCAGTGGTCGAAGTATGTCCATTAATACTGCCAGTACCTGGCGCTGGCAGATGATGATGCATTCCGAGGACCAGTCTCACGAGACTTTATGGCGACAGATTCTGCGTTGGCTGACAGTTTCTGCGCCGGAACGGATAACCATAGATTTTGATCGAGAATTCTATAATGTAGGTGACCAGGTCAGAGTTTCGGCCATCGTGCTGGGTGACGACTACGAACCTGACAACGATGCTACCCTGTGGATGCAGCTGGTGGATCCTCAGGGGCAGGTTCGCGATATACCCATGGAATGGGATATTGAGGAAGACGGTGTCTACCGGGTCGACTTCGTTGTTGAGAACGAAGGTGTACACGAAGTGCTCGTGGACGTTACCAGCGCCGCCGGTGACGTGGCGGTGGATAATTCCGAGAAACATTCCGCTTTCGTTGTTACGCCTTCGCTGCGTGAGTATTCCAATGCCAATAAAGATGTCGGCCTGTTACAGCGGTTGGCCGCTGCCAGCGGCGGTACTTACTATGATTTCCCGCAGGCCCGAAATCTTCTGAACGAGATTGAATACATTCCGAATGCCTACTCACGCGAGATTCAGGAAGATCTCTGGGACCGTCCGTGGTTGCTGGCGTTACTGATCTCGCTGTTGTCTATCGACTGGATTGCCAGGCGAATGAAGGGGTTATCGTGAAATACAGTAGAAATTATCCTGCCTGTCTCCGACGTGTCCGGGCCGCCCTCCTGGGGGCTCTGACAGCAACGGTCGCGACCCTGTGGGGGCCGACGGCTGTGGCTCAAAGTTCCACAAGTTTCCAGCTTGAGCCTGGAAATTACTTCATTGACCGCCCGGATGTCAGCAAGTACGCGGTCATATTGACCGGTCCATCGGTTGGAGATGAAACTGTCGCCAGGTTCAGGCAGTGGTCTTTTTCCCTGCACGATATCCTGATACGGGACTATGGGTACAGTTCCGACACAATTACGCTGCTGATGGATAGCGGCAAAGATTCCTACCCGGACAATTCCCGAATTGATGGCGCCTGCGATCGGGAATCGATTGCAGCCCAACTGGCAGCCCTGGCCGGAAAGGTGAAGGATGGTGACCAGATTTCGATTTTCCTGATAGGGCATGGAACAGGCAGAGACGAGGAAGCAAAGTTCAATATCGTCGGTCCTGATATAACCGGAGGTGAATTTGCCTCCTTGCTGGATGAATTTGACGAACAGGATCTTGTGATAGTCAATACCACCAGTGCAAGTTACGGGTTTTCCACGTCGCTTTCCGGCGAGGGCCGGGTAGTGATATCGGCCACCCGGTCACCGGCGGAAAAATTCGATCCGATTTTTTCCGGTTACTTTATCGAGGCACTCGAACAGCGCAACGGCGACCTGGACAAGAACAACCGGGTGTCAATGCTGGAGGCATTTAACTACGCCAGGCAGAGTGTGGACGCCTGGTATGAGGAGCAGGGCCGGCTGGCATCCGAGCATGCCAGTCTGGACGACAACGGTGATGCACTGTTCACTCTTGATCCGAATGCAGCCGAGGATGATGGGCGGTTGGCGGAAATCGCCTACATCGACATACTGTCTGCAGACGACGGGAACCTGCCACCGGAAGCTCTGGCACTGAAGGCCAGGGTCCAGGAACTGGAGCGCCAGGTATTCCTGTTGCGTGGTCGCAAGGCGGATTTTCTCGAAGACGACTATTGGACACAGATGGAAACGCTGTTAATTGATTTGGCTAGAACCACAGGACAGTATCATGAATTACTTCAGAACTAGACGACTGGTTACACTGTTTCAATGTACGGCATTAGCCCTGTTGCTGCCATTCGGCCTTGCCGCCGTTGCCCAGGATAGTGCCGACGATGTCGGTGAATCACCGCTTTTTCGTGGCGAGCAACTCTATCAGTCCGGTTCCTTCGTGGCGGCAATCGATGTCTTCAAGAGCGCCGATGGGCTGGATCGCAACGAGGGAGTGGTGGGAGCCAGCCGCTCCTATGCCATGCTGGGGCGCTACGACGAGGCGATTGCAGTCTGTGAGGAACTTATAGATGGCGGAAGTTATGCGGATTTTCCACTGGTCAGTACACAACTGGCGGAAATGAAGCGCGCAGTCGGACTCTCCGGGGAAGCACGGGAAATCCTGTCGTCGGTGGTGGACAGTGATCCACAGGGAGCTCCGGTAAGGTCAGTGGTTCAATATGGCAGCCTGCTCCAGTTTGTGGGTCAGAAGGCTCAGGCGACCGGCTATCTGGAAGCGGCCATCCAACGCTACAACGACGGGCTGGTTTTTGCCTCCGAGGATGTCGCCATGGTGGCACTGGCCAGCTGGAAGCTGAATCGATTTCACGAAGCGAACAGCCTGTTCAGCGAAGCGGTGCGGGCCAACCCCAACAATCTGGAAGCACATGTACTGTGGGGCGATTTGTTCCTGGAGAAATACAATGCCGCAGATGCAGAGCAGTCCTATCGGGATGCACTGGAGATCAACAACCGTTACATACCGGCACTGGTAGGTGTGGCGCGAGCAGTTGGCGATCAGCGTGCGCTGCAGCGGGCTATGGCTCTTAATCCCAATTCCGTTGAGGCGCTGCAGACCTACGCAACCGGTATGATGCGCAGCAATCGAAAGGAAGAAGCCCATTCGGCACTGGAACAGGCATTGGCGATCAACCCCGAGTCATTGCCGGTCCTGAGCACGCTGGCAGCGGAAGCCATGCTGATGGAGCGCCGGGATGATTACCGGGAGCTGCTGGCCCGGGTCGAGAGCTTCAGCCCCGGAAATCCCGAGTTCCTGAGCAATATCGCCGACGCATTTGGAAATGCCTATCGTTTTACCGAAGCGGTAGAGTTTGCCAGGGCGGCTATCGACTCCGAGCCTGGCTACTGGCCAGCCTATACCTTGCTGGGCAGCAACCTCGTTCGACTTGGTGAGGAGGAAGAGGGTAAGGCAAACCTGGAGATTGGCTTCGAGAACGATCCATTCAATGTAATGGCCTCCAATATGCTGAAAGTGTTCGATACCCTGGCCACTTACGAAACACGTGAGAGTGAACATTTCAAGGTCCATCTGAGTGAAAACGACGCGGATATACTGTGGCCATATCTGGGGCCATTGCTGGAAGAAGCCTGGGATAGTCTGACCCTCAAGTACGGCTTCGAGCCGGAGAGTCCAGTTCTGATCGAGGTATTCGAAAACAGTGAAGATTTTGCCGTGCGTTCCGTAGGTCTGCCGGATATCGGCCCACTGGTGGGAATCTGTTTCGGCAAGGTGATAACCCTGATTTCCCCTGACACATTGTCAGCCAATTGGCAGGAAATAGCCTGGCATGAATTCATGCATGTGATCACACTGCAAATGACAAAGAATCGCATGCCCCGCTGGCTGTCTGAAGGTATTTCGGTGTGGGAGGAAAGCGAGGGCAGACCCTACTGGGGGAGGCGCCAGGGACTGGATCTGGTCCGTGCGGTGGAAGACAACAAACTGCTGCCGGTGGCCAATTTGAATGCTGGATTTACCGGTGCTCAGAGCAATGCCGACCTAGGTTTTGCGTACTTTCAGTCCTACCTGGTAGTGGATTACATCACCCAGGTGCATGGCTTCGAGAAATTGGTGGAGCTGGTCAGGCAATATGGCGAAATCAAGGAGGAAGAAGCCATGTTTCAGGAGGTATTCGAACAGGACCTGGACTGCTTCAATGACGGTTTTACTGACTGGGTCGTCGACCGCGTTGAGGAAATCGACGTCTACGTTCACTCCGAGGATCAACCGGATGAAGGTGAAGGGCATGGCCACGGCATCAGGGAAAACTCCAGTGCTGTGCTTGCAGAGCTCTATAACAACATGTCCCTGAAACAGCATATGCGGGCACGTATCGAAGAGCAGCCACGTGATTTTCAGGCGCATCTGCAACTGGGAATCGTATTATTCAAGGAAGAAAACTTTACCGAGGCCAAGCAGCATTTGCAGGACGCCCATGAAATTCTGCCCAGCTACACCGGGTATCCGAGCCCACCCCTGGTTCTCGCGCAGATTTACGAACAGGAAGGTGACCGGCAGGCCCGACTGGAACAGCTGCGGATTCTTCTGGAAAATCAGCAACATGATTACGCCTCAGCGATGATCCTGGCAGAGGCGGCCATCCAGGACGGGGACGTGGAGCAGACAGACTACTACCTTGACAGAGCATTGCAGATTGACCCCTATCGTATCGATGTGCACGAATTGAAGGCTCGCTATGCTGATCTGATCGGGGACCCCGCGCTGGCAGTGACGGAGTACGAGGTGCTTGCCAGGCTGGATATTACCGACCCGGTCGAGGCGCAGACAAACCTGGCCGAGGCCTATCTCGGCAATGGGCAGCGGGCTGAGGCGAGGCGCAATATTCTCAGTGCCCTGGAAATCGCGCCGAGCTATCGACGTGCACAGGAAATATTGTTGCAGGCTGTCGATGGGTCCAACTGATAAGGAATCCGAATCAAAGTGACAGGGTTCGAAAGAGTTTCAGGGTTCAGACTGACAGGAGTCCTGGCAGTGCTGGCGCTTATCTGCGGGGTCAGTGTTGCCGAGGCCCAGGTGGAACCACTGGTATTCCGCGGTGGTGAAGACCTGTCAATCTACGGAACCGATATAACCGAATTCACCTGGGTGAGGGGACGCTATACCAATTACGGAGGCGGCCGGCGAGGATACGGATTCGGTCGTCGTGGGGGCTGGTGGGATACTGACTATCCCGATTCTGATGAAAATTTCCTGCGCGGAGTGCAACGGTACACCAATGTAGATACCAACCCGCGCAATCACAACTGGCTGGAATTAACCGACCCCCGGCTTTTTGAACACATGTTCCTTTACATGAACTGGAAGCGGGTCCCGATTGGTTCGACATTCAGTGGGCCGAATTTCACCGAGGAGGAGATTGAAGCATTACGGGAGTTTATGTTTCGCGGCGGTTTCGTAATGGTAGATGATTTCTGGGGTGATGCACATCTGGAAGATATGCAATTGGAAATCGCTAAGATATTTCCGGATCGGGAGCTGGTGCAACTGGATACCAGTCACGAGATTTTTCATATTTTTTTCGATATCGACGAGGTTGCGCAGGTTCCGGGGCGGATGGTGACCTGGGACAGGGGAGGGTACTTCAACCTGGATGACCCAAATTACCCTCCGGCTGTTTACGCCATTCTTGATGACGATGGCCGGGTCATGATGGTCGCCAATTACAATACCGACCTTGGCGATGGCTGGGAGCATACGTTCTATGAGCCCTACCCCACCAAATACACCAATGAGGCCTACAAAATCGGTATTAATTTTTTGATTTACGCTTTTAGCCATTGAAACCACAGGAATTACCCATGGCAGAATTACAAGAAAACGCAGAAGGGATTGAAAACCAGGATGACCTGACGCTGGTTCGTAAGATGCAGGACGGACGAGAGCAGATAGTAAATGAAATCAGGAAAATCATTGTCGGTCAGCAGGAAATCATCGACGAACTTCTGATTGCCCTGTTCGCCGGTGGCCATTGCCTTGTTACCGGTGTACCCGGTCTGGCAAAGACCCTGTTGATCAAAACCGTAGCCGACATTCTGCAGGTGAATTTCAGCCGGATTCAGTTTACGCCGGACCTGATGCCTTCCGACGTGGTCGGTTCTGAAATTGTGACAGAGGAGGAGGGTAAACGGGAACTTCGCTTTGTAAAAGGCCCGATTTTCACCAATATACTGCTGGCAGACGAAATTAACAGAACGCCGCCCAAAACCCAGTCTGCTCTGCTGGAAGCCATGGAAGAGCGCCAGGTGACTGCCGGTGGCCACACCTGGCCCATGGCAAAGCCGTTTTTTGTTCTTGCCACCCAGAACCCGATCGAACTGGAGGGCACTTATCCCCTGCCGGAAGCCCAGCTTGACCGCTTCATGTTCAAGATCGAACTGGGTTATCTGTCCGAGGCAGAAGAGGTGCAGGTCGTTGCCAATACCACTCAGATTCGCGACACAACGCTTTCCCACCCACTCAACGGCGAAGATATTCTGGAGTTTCAACGCATTGCCAGGCAGGTTCCGGCTGCCGAGTCGGTTGTGCAGTATGCGGTGCGACTGGTTCATGCATCACGGCCCCAGTCGGGTATTGCTCCGGACTTTATCAAGGACTGGGTAAGCTGGGGAGCCGGAATTCGTGCTTCTCAGAACCTGGTGCTGGCCGGTAAGGTAAGGGCATTGTTACTGGGGCGTTACAACGTGTCTTATGGAGATATTCGGGCGCTGGCCTTCTCTGTACTGCGCCATCGAATTCTGCTCAACTTCCATGCGGAGGCTGAGCGGGTGACTACGGACCACGTGGTGAAAAAGTTGTTGGAAGCAGTACCGGAACCGGCTGCCACTATTTAAGGAATTTCAGATTTATCATGGCATTGCCCTTTAGGCCCCTTCGGGCCAGGCCGCTCGGCGCCACTGTGTTGTTGTCGCGCCTGGCAGTGGCTACGGCCATTCACTGGGCACGACGCCTGGCGGCAGCGCCCGACAGACTCCAGCAGAGCTGTGCCATAATCAGTCCGAGGTTACTTGAATCCAGATGACAATACAGGGCCTTGGCACATTCACAGTGTCGTATCCCGAAAAGCTGGAGGGCCATCCCTCCAGAATAGGCTGATTATATGGCAGAGTCGTTAAATTTTCTCGATCCCCAGGTGCTTGCGAGTCTGGATAACCTTGAACTTCGGGCCCGGGTAGTCGTGGAGGGTTTTCTGTCCGGACTCCACAAGAGTCCCAAAAGGGGATTCAGTGTAGAGTTCAACGACTATCGCAATTATTACCCCGGGGACGACATGCGCCATGTTGACTGGAAGCTTTATGCGCGCAGTGAAAAGTTTTATATAAAGCAATACGAGGACGAGACCAATGTCCGCTGCTTCATCGCGCTCGATACCAGCGCTTCCATGGACTATACCTCCGGGGGAATCAGCAAGCTGGAGTATGCCAGAACCCTGGCGTCCGCACTGGCCTACTTTATCATGCGCCAGCGGGATGCGGTGGGCCTGATCACTTTTGATGACCAGGTACGCGAATTTATTCCGGCAAAATGTCGGCAACCTCACCTGATTCGGATACTTCGTTCCCTCGCCGCCGTGAAATCCGGTAACCGTACAGACGTCGTAAAACCACTTTCCGACCTGGCTTCCCATCTGCACAAGAAGAGCCTGGTCATTCTGATTTCCGACATGCTGGATGACGAATCCCGGGTGATCAGTGCCCTGCAGAATCTGCGCAGTATGGGCAATGATGTCATTACCTTTCAGATAATGGACGATGCCGAGCTGAATTTCCCTTTTAACGAAGCGTCGGAGTTTGTCGACCTGGAGAGCAACGAAACGTTTATTACTTCGCCGGCTGCAATCCGTGATGCTTATCTGAAAAACCTCAACGAGTTCCTGGACTATTGCCGGAAGCAATGCCAGAGCAGCGGTGTGGACTACTGCCTGGTCAACACCAGTAAACCGCTTGATGAGGCGTTGTCATCCTATATATCCAAGCGCGGCAGGGGGTTCTGATGGTTTTCCTGTCGCCGCTGTTCCTTTTTGGTCTGCTGGCCGCTCTGATTCCGGTCGGCATTCACCTTATACGCAAGGAAAAGCCTCCCAAACTGATGTTTGGCACCATCCGCTTTCTGAAGAAAACCTCGAAAAAACTCGTCCTTTTTCAACAGATCCAACAGTGGCTGCTGCTGTTGCTGCGAGCTGCACTGATCGCATTGCTGGTTTTGCTTTCGCCCGGCCCCCTGATCAACCAGACCATGGCGCGCCTGTTGGACGCCGATCCGGCGTCGGTTGTTTTACTGCTGGATAGCTCTCTGAGCATGCACTACGGAGACCGGTTCGAGTCTGCCAGGCGGGAAGCTCTCAATATAATCGATTCAATGAGTTCCGGTGATGAAGCTGGTCTGGTTGTGTTTTCCAGCGGTGTAGAAAGTCTCCAGGAATTGACTACCGACCTGGAATCGGTGCGCCTGACTATTCAGAATCTCCCGGAGCAGGGATACGGTGGCACTCGCTATATGCCCAATCTGCGACTGGCCGATCAATTGCTGGGCACTTCGCGGTACGACAACAAGCGGGTGGTTCTGATTTCTGATTTTCAACAGGTCGGACTCGATGCAGACGATGCTGATTGGAAGCTGGCGCCAGGTGTGCTGTTCACCGGCATAAATGTAGCAGAGGAGGAAAGCAGCAATCTGGTGCTTACTGACGTTCGCTCTCCTGAACGGTTGCTGGAAGGTGGCGGTGTGCGGCAGTCGATTCTCGCCAGGGTACGCAGCACCGGGTCGGTTTATCTCAGCGAGGCTGAAGTAACCCTGGCGATAGACGGAACAGTTGTTGACCGGCAGCGGGTTGACCTGGAAGAGGCCTCCGAAGCGGTCGTGGACCTGACCGGAGACTTCGAGGCCACGGGTATCCGCAGGGGGCGGGTAACGGTGAACGGCGACAATTTCAGAGCCGACAATGATTATTACTTCACAGTCGACGTGGCGCGAAAAATCCGGGTACTGCTGGTCAATGGAGAGGCATCCCCGAACTGGTACGACGACGAAGGGCACTGGTTTGGACTGGCGGTGAGTAGTGCGGAGTTTTCGCCTTTCAGTCTCGATTCCGTGGAAACCGAGCGCTTGGACCGGGAGTTGCTGGAACAGCACGATGTGACCGTTTTGTTGAATGTTGCAAACCTCTCCCCGTCCCAGGCACGGTCACTGGTGGAGTATACGCTGGAAGGTGGCAGCCTGCTGATTGCTCCGGGAGACCAGGTGGATCCCGAACAGTTCAATCGGCAACTGGGAGAAATAAGCCCCGCGGAAATCCGCGGCGCCACCCTGAGCGAACTTGATGACTACCTGGTCATAGCCGATTTCGACCGCCGTCATCCCATTCTGCAACCGTTGGATATCGATTGGACGGCCAGATTTCAACGCCTCTGGCAGTTGGTGCCGACCGGCGACTCCGAGGTATTGATGCGGTTTGACAATACGTTTCCCGCACTGGTGGAACGGCAAGTCGGTGACGGCAAAGTTATCCTGTTCGCTTCGACTATGGACCTTGAGTGGAACAATCTGGCATTGCAGGGCATGTACCTGCCGTTCGTCCATGAAACCCTGAGGCATCTGGTGGAACCGGAAACAGCCAGGCGGGTGTACGGGATTGGAGAAGCCGTCAATCTTGCCGGCGTGGCAGATTCGGGTGCGCAGGTGGAAGTTGTCCTGCCATCCGGGGAGAGTCAGGAATTGCGGGTGGGCAGTGACACGCTCGAAGCCGGGGAACCGGGGTTTATCGAAGTAAAAGTTGAGGACGCCAGCACCTATCTGGCCGTGAATATCGATCCACAGGAATCGAACCTGCAGGCTACCAGTGTAGGCACTGTCAACGACATGATTATCAATCCGGAAACCAGCCTGGTTCAGTCAAGGGAAGTAAGAACTGCACAGATGATTACCGAATTGGAACAGCCACAGCGCCTCTGGTGGTGGATAATGCTGCTGGTAATTGTGCTGTTATTGGCAGAAGCCATAACAGCCAATAGAACTTACCGATAAGCCCCTGTAATCATTGTAAAATTGTAACCTGCTGATATACCTGTAGAAAAAAATAAGAATCGTCACAGTTTTGTCATATTACTGTAATTATTTGCAATATTTTGCTCCAAATTGAGTTGTCAAGCGGTCCGCTTTCAGCCATATTTAAGCGTATCGGGAGCAGGTTGCAATGGTACAGAGTGGTAAAAATTACTTTTTGAGCTTGTCGGGAATCGTCGCCAGTTTCTTATTGGTGATGCCGGCAGAGCTGGTAGCTGGCGGTTCCCTGCCGTCTTCCGGTGATGCGATCCTGGTGGAGGACTTCAATCCTGGCAGCGTGGACCTGGTCGAAAAGCAGCGCCTGCTTGTGGACGACCTGGAATTACGCTACGGGCCTTACGATATCCGTCTGAAAGAGGCACTAAGGGGATTGGGTTTCCGTCTGAAACAAGAGGGGCAATTTGAAGAAGCCAGCCTCGTGTTCAAACGTGCGTTACATGTTTCCCGGGTTAACGAGGGGTTGAACAACGAATCGCAACTCGCCATCGTGGAGCGTCTGATTGAAGTTGATCAGCAACTGGCAGCCTGGGATGAGGTAAACGACCACTTTACCTACCTCGAACATCTTTACAAGAAACTTTACAAGCTGGACGACCCTCGCCTTGAACAGGGGCTGCGCAAAGTGGTAGCGTGGCACTTCGATGCTTCGAATTTCAATTTGAACGGCAATCGTATTGAGCATTTGCGTAAAGCGCACGGGTTGCTGAAATTACGACTTCAATCCGCTGAGCTGACTCTCAGCGGTGAAGATCCTTTGCTGGATTCCCTGAAGCGCAATATCGAGCGCAGTGAATATTATCTGTACCTTAATTCCGAGTTATACCAGGAACTTTCCAGCGAGCGCAGACGGTCACTGAGAGACCGGTATCTCGCCAATATCGATTGAGGTGAGGCGGCCCGTAACCCGGCTGAATCTGCCTGATGGCGCGTCCACTTCCCCCTGGGACCCATAATTGGAATTCTCAATGGCTTGTCAGACCGGGTTGAGGTGACAGGCCACTGCTTTTACTCCGTCCCAGTAGACTTCTCAATCGTTCCGGTAGTGCCAGCATCGCGGGTGTGACTATCAGTGTCAGCAGGGTCCCGAAGGTGAGCCCGAATACGATGGCGCTGGCGAGACTGACCCACTGGGAGGTAATAGGGCCTCCAACTTCTATTTCAGCGCCGATGAGATCCACAGAGACGTGCATGGCTAGTGGCAGCAGGCCAAAACCGGTTGTAAAGGTAGTGAGGAAGACCGGTCGCAACCGCTGTACCCCGGTATGCACGATCACGTCCAGCAGGGGCCAGTCGGTGTGGGTTTTACGCAGGTAGTTGAAGGTATCGATCAGCACAATGTTATTGTTGACGATAATTCCCGCCAGCGCGACCACGCCAACGCCTGTGAGTATGACGCTGAATGCCTGGCCCGTAATCAGCAGACCCAGCAGGACCCCGGCAGTAGACATGAGCACTGATGAAAGAATCAGCAGCGCCTGGTAGTAACTGTTGAACTGCGTAACCAGGAGTATGGCCATTAACGCAAGAGCAAGAGAAAATGCCTGTCCGAGGAACGCCGCAGATTCCTCCTGTTCCTCGTTGGCACCGCGAAATAGATAGTCGAGGCCGGGATTGACCGGATTTTCATCAAGGTAGCGTTGCAATTCAGCAACTTTGACTGACGCCAGCTCGCCCGGCGCCGGATTGGCGCGCACATAGACCACCCTGCGGCTGTCCACCCGCTGAATGGAACCCACCCTGGGTCCGGGGGTTCTGGTAATGAAACTGGAAACCGGAACCGGCCCGTTCACCGTACTTATACGAATGGTATCCAGCTGTTCCAGACCGCGGTATTCGGCAGGATAGCGAACGCGGATGTCCACTTCCTCCTCGGTGTCGTTGGGACGGTACTCTCCCATCATCACCCCGTTGGTCATCAACTGAATCGCAGTGCCGATCTCGGTGATGCTGGCACCCATCATCGCCGCCCGGGCCCTGTCCACCTCGATCTCCCACTCAATACCTGGTACTGGCATGGTATCGTCAATGTCGATGAGTCCGGTCATCTCATTGGTCATGTAGTCACGTATTCGCTGACCCTCCGCAAACAGAAGATCGAGCTCTTCGCCACTCAGTTCGATCTGGATTTCCTTGCCCACTGGTGGTCCCATCTCTATGGTGGCTACCTCGGCCTTCAGCCCCGGCAGGTCGTTGATGGCTTCCCGGTAAAGGTCTTCCAGTTCGAAACCGTCTACTTCCCGGTCGCGACGATCTACAAATTCGATGAAGATGGTGCCGACCAGATCAGGCGCCGTCTGCTGGTCGCCGCCCATTTGCTGGCCGGCACCGGACTGGGTGACAATGTTCTTGTAGTAGCCGATCTCTGCGATCCGCCGTTCCACGTCCAGCATCATGTCGCGGATTTCAGCCGGAGAGTAATTGCCCCTGGCGAAAACCCGTACCTGTGTCATATTGGGTTCCACGTTGGTAAAAAATTCCACTCCTCGACCGAAGGCTCCGTAGATAAAGACAATCACTACCAGGGTGACGACAGAGCCCAGGGCGACCAGCAGGGGACGTTTGACGGCAGCCTGCAGCAGGCGGGCATAGACGCCCGTGATACCACCCACCTTGTCCGGGTCTCCTTCCTCCAGTTCACGCAGGCGGCGCGAGGACTCGTCCGCAGCCTCGGATTTACCCAGTAACGAACCCAGTGTCGGAGCGAAAAGCAGGGCATAGAACAAGGACCCCACCAGCACGGCGAAAACCGTTATCGGCAGATAGCGCATGAATTCGCCCGCCACACCGGGCCAGAACATCAAAGGAAGAAAAGCGGCCAGGGTAGTCGATGTCGAGGCAACGATTGGCCAGAACATCCGCGTTACCGCTTCACGATAGGCACTGACACTGTCGTGTCCCTCCGCCATTTTCCGATCAGCGAATTCGACCATGACAATGGCACCGTCAATCAGCATCCCCAGCCCCAGCAACAGACCGAAAATGACCATGAAGTTGTAGGTGAAACCGAGTCCGGAAATGATGATGAAGGCGAAGAAAAACGAGAAGGGAACTGCCAGTGTCACCAGTATGCCGGAGCGGATGCCCACCGTTCCGATAACCACGATCAGTACCAGTACCATAGCCGTGGCCATGTTTCCCTGTAATCCCATGTTCTGTTCGATAACCTGGGGTACCGTGTTGTTCAGATAACCAATCTCCACCGCAGGAGGTAGCGTGGGGCGCAGCGCCTCCACAATGGCATCTATGCCATCCATCGCCTCGAGCAGGTTTGCGCCTTTGCGCTTGTTGATATTAAGGGATACAGACTGATAGCCATTGGCGTAAGAAAAACGGGTCGCGTCCTTGAAAGTGCGCCGTACATTGGCGACATCGCTCAATGTCAGCACGCCGATGCTGCTGGATGCAATGGGGAGGTTATAGAGATCGTCGGCGGTTTCGATGAGGCCTGGCACCTTGACCGAAAAACTGCCGCGACCGGTGTCGACGGCTCCTGCCGGTATCAGGCGGTTATTTGAAATAACCGCCTGGACAATCTGGTTATTGGTTATCCCGTAAGTTTCAAGCTGGGCCGGATCGATAGTGGCTTCCAGTAACTCCTCCCGGTTGCCTACCATATCCGCGGACAACACCTGGGGCAGGGTTTCTATTTCCCTTTGCAGATCCTGGGCCACCTGTAAAAGTACGCGTTCAGGAACATTCTGACCGCCAATGGCAATCTGCACGATGGGCATGGTGGCGGCCGCCACCTCTTGAATTATCGGCTCCTCGGTGTTTTGAGGAAACTTGGCCTGGGCCCGGTTTACCGCCTCCCTTACCTCGATAAGCGCATTGCCTGAATCAAAGCTGACATCGAACTCGGCGATTATGGTGGCAGCCCCTTCGCTTGAGAACGAAGAAACCTGGGTGATACCGTCGATCGTCTTCAGTTCAACTTCGGCGGGCTTGGCCAGCAGCCGTTCCGCGTCCTCTGGTGAAATCCCCTCGTGCATGATAGTGCTGACAATAATCGGCACTGTCACATCAGGATTGAGCTCTACCGGTATCGCCCGATAGGCGGCGACACCTGCCAGTATGATTACCACAAAAACGCTGATTGTAGTGCGGGCTCTGGATACTGCGGCGTCCAGGTAATGGTTCATTGCTGTTCCTCGCAATCAGGGGCTGGCCTGAGACCAGCTGAAATCGGATTCGACTCGCTGACCTGGAAAAACTATTTCCTGGCCGTGGGTAATCAATGTCACCTGATCAGGCAGGCCTGTCACCCAGACGCCGGCATTCAACTGTCCGGCCTGGTCACCAACCACGGTAACGGGCATGAACGACACGATATTATCGTTGTCGAGTATTTTGACCCCGATGATGCCATTGTCGTCCAGAGTCATAGCCGAAGGGGGAATCAGGTGTGCACGTTTCGTGGAAGCGGCAATGTACATTTCCGCCGTGATGCCGTCCAGGATCCCGGGCTGCTGGGTTACCGTGGCTTCGATCCTGTAGCTGCGTGACAGCGAATCGGCGCTGTGGGAAAGGTAGGTGACTGTTGCCGCAATGCGCTCGCCGGTAAGCAACTCGGCATTGACCCGGGCACCTTTCTGGAGCTTGCCGATCTGTTGTTCAGGGACCAGGCCCACCAGCAGCATCGGGTCATCGTCGAGCAGCGTGGCGCAGACATTGCCACGTTCCAACAGTTCACCGATCTCGGCTGGTCTGGCCTCAACGATGCCATCAAATGGAGCCCTCACCCGGGTATTCTCCAGAGCCAGTCTGGCGCGACTGACCGCTGCCGTGGCTGCGTCATAGGCTGCCTTCGTTTGTGCCACCGATACTTCGGATGCAAGCCCCTGCTTTCTCAGATCCTGCGCCGCATTGAACTCCACCTCAGTCTGATGCTGCCGACTTTCGGCTTCCAGCAGGTCACTGTCCCGGGTATCGACTGCAATTTCACAAAGCACGTCGTTCACGGCCACCCGGGTGCCTTCAATAACAGGTGTGGCCACCACACGGCCGGATTGCTCTGCTTTGACATCGACGCGGCGAAACGCTTGGGTACGTCCCCTGACGCGAACGTATTCGATATAGTCCTGCGCCGAGAGCCTGGCCGCGCGGACAGTGAATCCGGTGGTGTCGGTGCTGACAGCGCCATCGTCGCGAAGTGCGGTAATAACAGGCTGGGATGACTGCGTCTGATCGTTTTCCAGAGTACTGGATGGGCGTGGTAAAAACATCCAGATCGCCACCAAAGCAGCAATACCTGCAGCGACCAACTTTTGTTTGTTCACGTTTGTCTCCTGGATCCTTCCATGCCGGTTATCACTGATACGTCAGTCAATGGGCCTGGGATCGATAAATTCTATTGCTTTATGTTGCCTGGGTGGCAGCTTGTGCCAGAAAAAGCTGCGGACATTTTCCGGCAGAACAATTGTGCTGTCCGGGGACAGGGCCGGTTGAATTCAATAGTGCCGCTTGTGTTTCTTCCTGTCCCTGTTGTTGGCTGGGTCCGCCGTCGCGGATAGTTTGACTTTCTTCCCTGATGACGTTGTTCCAACGGGATGACGTTGGAAAACTGTTACCTATTGTAACTTCGAGCCGACAAATTGCAATGTGTTTCCCTCGCAGACTTCGATAAACCGCGCCTCTATGCGGATGTGTTTATCAGGGCAATTCTGATACAGTTTCAGGACAGTTTGTCGTGTATTTCGAGCAGGGCGAGAAATTCAATGAGGGATTTTACCGATCAGGTCGCGATTATCACCGGCTCCAGCAGCGGAGTGGGTGCCGCTACGGCCAGATTGCTTGCTTCACTGGGTTGTAATGTCGTCGTCAATTACAGCGCCAAAAAAGAGGCAGCCCAGTCCGTTGCCGAAGCGTGTCGACAGTCAGGGGTCGATGTCCTGGTTTCAGGGGCGGATGTGTCGCGCGACGAAGACTGTCGGGGATTGGCAGAGCTTGCTTGTGAACGCTGGGGAAGGGTGGATGTGCTGGTCAACAACGCGGGTACAACCAAGTTTGTTGACCATAGCGATCTCGAAGGGCTCAATGCCGGGGACTTCCAGCGAATTTATGGGGTGAACGTGATCGGTGCATTCCAGATGACCCGAGCGGTCAATACCATCATGCAGCAGCAGCAAAGCGGCGGCAGCATTGTCAATGTTGCATCGACTGCAGCGATTAACGGCATTGGAAGCAGTATTGCCTATGCTGCGTCCAAAGGTGCAATGGTGACCATGACGCTGTCTCTGGCCAGGGTTCTTGGACCCAGAGTGAGGATCAATGCAATCTGCCCGGGGTTTATTGAAGGCGACTGGTTGCGGAGCGGCATGGGTGACGAGCGCTACGAAGCGGTAATGAACAACAACAGGGAAAACGCTCCATTGGAAGTCAATGCCACACCGGAAACAGTGGCCGAAGCTATACTGCATTTTGTCGTCGGCCCCAGCGTCGTTACCGGTGAAACACTGATCGTGGATGGCGGACGTCATCTTAACCAGGTTCCCCTGGTGCGAAGGTGACAGATGACACAGGCATTGCCTGAGTGTGTTGTTGCTGACTACCCCTGGGCAGTGCCACTATAAGTCAGTGGTTTCCCAACTTGTTACTTGGCTACCGGCCTCTTCTGCAACTTTCGTTGCAGCGTACGGCGGTGCATTTTCAACTGTCGCGCGGTTTCTGAGATATTTCCGTTGTTTTCCTTGAGTACCTTCTGAATATGTTCCCATTCAAGGCGCCGTACTGACATTGGTTCCTGAATGGACTCGCCGACGCCTGATTCGACGTTCTTTTCCAGCAACGCGGCCAGAATTTCGTCAGTGTCAGCGGGTTTGGCAAGGTAATTTGTTGCGCCAAGCTTGATTGCTTCGACGGCTGTGGCAATGCTTGCATAGCCGGTCAGAATCAACGTTCTAATATCAGAATTTTTCGAGTTCAGGAGTGGGATCAGCTCCAGAGATGACTGGCCACCGAGGTTCAGATCCAGAATGGCAAACTTAAACTCGTGTTTGGAAAGAAGTTCCTCGGCCATGGCCAGATTCTCGGCATGGAAGACATGGTAGTTCCGCATGCTCAATGCACGACTGATAACCCTGGCGAAAGCCTCGTCATCCTCTACCAGTAACAGACTGTTGTCCATGAAGAAGTCTCCAGCCTACTGCGCAGCGGGGGATTTTGCGGGCAGGCGGATGACTGTCTGTGCCCCACCGCTTTTACGATTGAACATTTCTATGCTTCCTCCCGCTTTCTGAAGCGTGGCATTGGCCAGGTAAATTCCAAGCCCCATACTGTCCTCGCGGGTTGAAATGAAGGGCTCACCCATTCTTTCCATGACCTTTTCAGGTACACCGGGGCCGTCGTCCTGAACTGAAATCTCAACCTGACTCCAGCTATCCTTCAATACCCTGAATATGACTGTTATTTCTGTACGGGCCGCCTTTATGCCGTTCTCAATGATGTTGATCAAGGCATGATTGATGTTGGGGTCGCGAACCATCAGAAATTCCTCGTCTTCTTCGCCGACCAGGAACCGGGTTTTTGCCGACGGATGGATGTTGGTAATGTAGTCCTTGATGTTGTCTACAAAGGCGCGAAGACTGATAGTGGCCTCCAGGGTATCGAATTCCTTGTTGTAGTAGTCGGTCAACTGCGTCAGAGAATGTTTGCATCGTTGCACCTGTTGACGCAGAAGGCTGATATCCTCCTTGAGCGGAACATTGCCGATTTCCTCCGCGCTTAATTTGTCCATCTCCGTTAGCAGTATCGACATGGTAGAAAGGGGCGTCCCCAAGGCATGGGCCGTTCCGGCAGCGAGTGTGCCGATGGCAACCAGCTGTTCATTGCGCATTTCATTTTCCCTTGCCTTTGCCAGGGTCAGCTCCCGCTCCCTGATGGTACTCGCCATACGCGTGACGAAAACCGATATCAATGCTGCACAGACTACAAAAATCGCCCACATGCCCACCAGGTGTAATTGAAAACTCATCATCGGGTCATTTTCGTCGTGGTCACTGCGCAGGTCTATCCAGATGAATGTGGTGTAGACAAGAATGCTGCCAAGGGCGAAAAGATTGGCCTGGGTCCTGGTGAGAAACGTGGCGCCGACGGCCAGCAATACCAGAAGGTAGGAGATCAGAGGATTGCTGGCGCCACCCACTGTCAGCAGAACCAGTACCATGAACATGACATCGATCAACAGATGCGCGAACAGTTCCGCGGTGCTGATCACAGGTGCGGAGGAGAGACGCCACACCCCCAACGATACAGAAAGAAAAATACCGATGAACACCAGGGTCAGGGGGGTTGCGGGTACACTGAGTCCGGAATAAGCCAGGTATAACAGCAGACCGATGCCTCCCAGCAGGGCAACGCAAGTCCGGATCAGCAATAACAGCGACAGGGCCTGTTTCGTTGTGCTGGTGCCGTCACTCAGGGAAAAGGGCGCAAACAGCCCCCTGAACCCGGCGTTGGTCAATTCAGTTTTCATAGCCTTAGTTTAACCTATTCAGGACTTACATTGCTGTTGGGGCGCGTAATCCCAGACACTGGTGCAAGTGCAATGTCGCAATCCCGAAACAGGCTGGCCAGGTTCAATCAAAGCGTGTCATTATTGTATTCAGCGCCAGTCTGCCGCGCCTGTCCCGACACGGATTATTGTGGATTAACGCTGGCCGACGCCATTTTGTGGCGGTGCTGAAGTTCAATCGGAAGTACGAGTAACATGAGTCCCGACAGTATCTACGAACAGGGCCTGGAACGGAATCCGGCCAATTACGCCCCGCTGACTCCACTGACTTTTCTGGAGAGAGCCGCCAGCGTTTACCCTGACCGCATTGCCATTTGCCATGGTGACCGCCAGCAGACCTGGTCGCAGACTTATCGGCGCTGCTGCCTGCTGGCGTCCGCGCTATTGAAACAGGGCATCAGCAAGGGTCACACAGTCTCTTTCATGGCAGCCAATACACCGGAAATGTTCGAGGCACATTTCGGCGTACTGATGCCCGGTGCGGTGCTTAACGCCCTGAATACGCGGCTGGATGCAAAAGCTATTGCCTTCATCCTTGAGCATGCCGAGACCAGAGTGTTGTTTACTGACCGGGAGTTCAGCCCCACAATCAAGGCGGCATTAGCATTATTGCCCCAGAAGCCCCTGGTTATCGATATCGACGATGCCGGGTACCAAGGAGGTGAATTACTCGGAGAAACGAATTACGAAGCTTTTCTGCAGACTGGCGATCCCGAATTCACCTGTTTTCAGGTGGATGATGAGTGGCAGGCGTGTTCTCTCAACTACACCTCCGGCACAACCGGGAATCCGAAAGGCGTGGTTTACCACCATCGGGATGCCTACCTGAATGCCATTTCCAATGCCCTGAGCTGGGACATGATAAGTCATCCGGTTTATCTCTGGACATTGCCCATGTTTCACTGCAACGGTTGGTGTTTTCCCTGGACTCTGGCGCTCATGTGCGGCACCAGCATATGCCTTCGTCAAGTTCGGGAAACGGCGATTTTTGATGCCATTAAAAAGCATCGGGTCAGTCACTTCTGCGGAGCTCCCGTGGTGCTGAATCTGCTGGTCAATGCGGATGAAAATTTAAAGCAGGGGATCAGTCACAGGGTCCGCGTAATGACCGCGGGTGCCGCGCCACCCGCTGCAGTCATTGCCGGTATGGAGGAACTGGTCGCTTATTGTCGCGCTGGGCGGTCGACCGCTGCAGGAGAATTGATGGTAGCCGACCCCCAGACCCTGAACCCGGTGCCCAGGGACGGAAAAACCATGGGGGAGATATTCATGCGTGGTAACCTGACTATGAAAGGCTACTTAAAGAATCACCCGACTACCCGGGAGTCTTTTTCCGGCGGCTGGTTTCACTCAGGTGATCTGGCAGTCTGGCACTCTGATGGCTATGTACAAATAAAGGATCGATCAAACGACATCATTATTTCGGGCGGGGAGAACATTTCTTCCCTGGAGCTTGAGTCAGTCTTGTTCAAGCATCCAAAGATCCGGGCACGGGTGGGCGGTCTGCGGCACTAGGGATTATTGTGGGAGCTGGCCGGTTTCAAAATTCCCAAAAAGGTAGTGTTTGGCCCGATTGACAAGACCTCCACCGGCAAGGTGCAGAAATACAGGTTGAGGGAGCGGGCAGGGGGCAACCGGCAGTGATTCCTGACCGCAGCCAATCTTTCTGGCTTTCAAAATGTTGTTATAACTGATCAAATGTTCCAATAATTTACCAGCCAATAAAATTGAGGAGAAATACAGGACTATGAAAATTTCCAACAGGCTACTATTGACCGTTTCTGCCGTATTGCTTTCCACTGTTGTCCACGCCGCGGAAGCGCCGGAGACTATAGAGGTAACCAGCAGTGCATTTGCACATCATGGTAACGTTCCGCTCGCCAATACCGCCTACGGTGACAACCAGTCCATCGATATCAGCTGGAACAACCTGCCAGCAGGCACCGTGGAGCTGGCGCTTATCTGCGATGACCCCATCGTCGCCATGCCCCAACCTTTTGTCCATTGGGTGGTATATAACATACCGGCAGGAGCCCCTGGATTGCCGGCGGGTATGCCCGCTGACCCGTCCCCGGAACTGGCGGGTCTGGAAGGTCTGACCAATGGCGTGAGCGGGGTCAGCAGACCCGGGTACTTTGGTCCGCGGCCGCCGGTGGACGGGCAATTGCATGCCTACCATTTTCGGGTTTATGCCCTGGACCAGGATCTTGATCTGCCGGAGGGATTGAACAAGGAAGAATTGATGGAAGCGATGGAAGGTCACGTACTCGCAACTGGCATGTTGATGGGACATTACCAGCGCACCGAGTAGACTCTGTTCCGGAGTATTGCTGAGACGGCGGCCCCGCTAAAGCAGTGGCCGCCGTTCGAAACGGTACAGAAAATTCTGCCCAGGAGGTCTGCGTGGTCCCTCATCTGCCCCGGACCTCAGCGTGGTGCCTCAATAGTGTTGGATGATTTCCCCAGCCAATGCCCCATCGGCAATTTCCAGTTCGACTTTCCGGAACAAATGGATATTGCCCTTGATCGAAGAACTGCTGTCGACGGATATTTTCGGGTCACTGCGTTTCCCGAACAGGGTAGAACCATTCCACCAGTGCCGCTTATCCTTGATTACAATATCGCCCTGGACATGACTCCGCTGCAGCAGATGAATGTCGCCGTTACGACCTGCCAGGTCGCCACCTGCAGTTGCATTCGCTAATTGGATGTCTCCATTTTCCGCTCGCACCAGGTCTTGCACTGAAGATCCACGGCCAAGGCTTACCGAGCCGTTTACACTGACGACCGGGCCAGAGATGATGACGTTTCCCTGAACATGAATGTCACCATTCACGGTGGACAGCCTGCCCCGACAATGGTGCCTGAGTCGACCCTGATATCCCCGTTCACAGTCTGGGTACATGTTACCGTGCTTGAACCGCCAATATTGATGCTGCCGTTGACAGTTTTTACCCTGTTGGCAGACACGTCCCGCCCGATATCGATACGCCCGTTGACAGTTGAGACATCAGCGACCTGCCTGCCCTCTTTCACTTCTACGCGACCGTTTACGCGGCTGATATCGCCCAGGTTGTCTTCCGCCCTGGCATCTGCGCTGAAGAGATAGGCGCCAAGTACCAGGGCCAGCAGGGTAGCCATGGTTATTCTGGCGTTATGATTGATATCCCGCATCGTATTTTCTCCTTTGAGATCCTGCCTGATTAGACGCAGTACAGCCCAACCAGGTTACAGAAATTTTCCGGGCGGTTGTCAGGCCGGCCCACTTGTCTGGATGACGCAAGATCCTTGCCAGAAGATTTTTTTGACTTATATAACAAAAGGATAGGAAATCCGAGGGAGCGTGTATTACCCAAGCCTGGTGATTTTTACCAACAGACTGGTGAATTTCGCTATCTGCAATTCAGGTTTCAGGCTGCGCAATTGAAATGGAAAGATCTGTCGATCTGGCATCGAGGCTGGAGATTTCGCAGCAGGCACTCAGAACACTTCTCTGGGCGGGATTAATTCGGTACGATTCGCTACACAAAGTTGCCACTTCCAGCGAGGATCACAACGGCATATGACCCGACGTAAAAGCGCTTCATCATTGATCAAGATTACAATTGCACTGACTGCATTGCTGGTAATTGCTGCCGGCTTTGCAGCACGCGCCCATTCCCAGACCGGCAGGGTTCTGGAATCGGATACTCATCGGTTCACCGAGCTGGCTGAGGGAGTCTGGCACGGTGTCGGCACCGGAAGTGTGCACGTCATGAGTAATGTCATGGTGCTGGTGGGAGAGTTCGATACGCTGGTGGTGGATTCTCATGTCACTCCAGCGGCGGCCCGTGCTCTGCTTGACTCGCTGGCGGTGATATCCGAAAAACCGGTGCGATACCTGGTCAACAGCCACTACCACTTCGATCATGCTCACGGCAATCAGGCTTTCCCGCGCGAAGTGGAGATAATCGGACACAGTTTTACCCGCCGGAAACTGAACGGTGAGATCGGTAACGTCCTTGAGGAGTCGACCTTCACGAGTTTTTCCGATGCGGTACCCACTACAATCGCCAACCTGGAACGACAGGCAGCCGCGGAACAAAACGCCGTCCGGCGTAGCCAGTTGGAGGAGCGTGTCAGGGTTCAACGCGACTACCTGGAAGCCATACCGGAGGTTATGCCGACACCGCCCAATATCACCCTGGAAGAGAAGATGACATTGTTTCAGGTGGTAAAACGGGGCAGTCGGGAAATTCAGCTGTTACACCTTGGCCGGGCTCACACCGGAGGGGACGTAGTGGTTTACCTGCCTCAGGAGCGCGTCGTCTTTACCGGCGACATGATGTTGCCGGGTTTGTCCTACATGGGCGATGCCCATGTCAATGAATGGCCGGCAACCCTGGAAGCACTCAAGAGCCTGGAATTTGATTGGATACTTCCCGGGCATGGCCTGCCGTTCAATGACCGGGCCGTCATCGACAACTTTCAAGCCTACCTGGAGGATCTGTGGTCCAAGGTGGCACGGCTCAAAGATCAGGGCTTGACTGCGGCACAGGCTTCCGAACAGGTCGATATGACCAACCACGGCGCCAATTTCCCACAACTTCGTGGCCCGGGCGCTGATCCCCGTGCGGTAAGCCGCATTTACCAGATACTGGATAATAAGGTCACAAGCGATTAATCTGGTCGTAACCGGGGCCATTCTGTCCCCAGGGACATTGGGCATGCGGCCATGTCGCTTGAAAACGATGGCGGTCGCTACTGCCTGGTGAAGAGCCTCGGCTTGCCACAAGTGCTGTCGTCGGGAACCACGCTCAATCTGGCACAAACCGATCCAGCAAGCTGGATCGCAAATCCAGGCCGGCTGCGGCATTGTTGAAGAATTTTTAAAGGAAGCCAATTGTGTTACGAACTGTTCTTGGCGTTGTTGTGCTGACGTTGTTAAGCCGTTGTGGGGATACCGCTGAACTTATCCGGCAAGCCACCTACCCGCCGGACTTCAATTATGTCAGCGGTGCTGAACTGCGGAATAGAATGGACCAGCTTGGCTTCCAGTTGCAACGCCTCGACAGTGCATTGGTTCCTGCCAGCTCGGGTCTCCCAGTGGATCAACAGGAAGTTGTCGAGGTGCTGGGCAACATAGAAAGCGTCGGGGCTGAACTGCGCGCCGGTGACGGAGGTTCCAATCATCCGTTTCTGGAAGATCACATGAGCGAGTTCGTGGTTCAGGTCGGGCGTGCCAGGTTAGCCGCCAGGATGGACCCGCCCTCCTACTACCTGGCGGGTCGCGTTGCCGGCGGTTGTGTTAACTGCCACCGCGTAAACCGTTGAAGTTGCATTACTCCTGTGAATTCAGCCAGTCCGGATTCACTTGCAGCAACTGGCAACTGTATCGGCGAGCGCCCCACAAGTGGGAGGTCGCCGACCGGGTTACATTGAATAGCCTTTTTCCTCGTGATCGCTGATGTCGCAGCCCATCTGCTCTTGTTCAGCGCTGACGCGAATGCCTGAAGTGAGGGCGCCAACGATTTTCAGTATTACAATCGTCAGGATCGCCGTGTAGAGTCCGACTGCCAGGATGCCCGTGACCTGAACCAGCAGCTGGGAACTCATGGTCATTCCTTCGGCAAAGCCGTTGCCACTGAATACGCCCAGATTCCCGGAAACCAGGATGCCCGCCAGGAAAGTGCCCAGCATTCCACCCACTCCGTGAACAGGAAACACATCCAGAGAGTCGTCTATCTTAAGTCTCGTTTTCATGTAGGTTGTGGCAAAGTAGCAGGTCGCGCCACCGGCAATTCCCACCAGCATGCCACCGGCAGGGCCGACCGAACCCGAAGCCGGGGTAATGGTGGCCAGTCCCGCGACCATACCGGTTACCGCCCCCAGGGCGCTGGGTTTTCCGTGTTTGATCCATTCGATAGACATCCAGGTGAGCGCACCAGCCGAAGCGGACAGATGAGTCGCCAACAGCGCCATGCCGGCGCTGCCGTCAGCCGCCAGAGCGCTTCCGGCATTAAACCCAAACCAGCCGACCCATAACATGCCGGCTCCTGTTATCGTCATGGTCATGTTGTGTGGTACCGTCGCCGCGGACAAAAACCCCTTGCGTTGTCCCAGCACCAGCGCCGCGATGACTGCTGCCACACCGGCAGTTACGTGAACTACCGTACCACCGGCAAAATCGATCAGTCCCATCTGACCGAGCCAGCCGCCGCCCCAAACCCAGTTAGCCACAGGGAAATAAACCAGTATCGCCCACAGGCCACTGAACAACATCATGGCGGAGAATTTCATGCGCTCGGCAAAGGCGCCGACAATAAGGGCCGGGGTAATAATCGCAAATGTCATCTGAAACGCTGCGAATACAGTTTCGGGAATATCCCCGGCTACCGAGTTCACTACCACGCCATTGAAAAATGCCTTGCTCAAACCACCCCAATAGGCGGATTCCGAAGGGCCGAAAGCGATACTGTAACCTACCACAAGCCACAGCAGCGAAATCAGTATTGTAATGGCGAAGCACTGCATCAGTATTGACAGTACGTTCTTGGTTCGGACAAGTCCGCCATAGAAAAGCGACAGGCCGGGTATCGTCATGAACAGTACCAGGGCGGTTGAAGTCAGAATCCAGGCTGTGTTGGCGCCGTTTATCTCACTGCCCTGGGCGAGGCATACAGAGGGGCGACGAAGATCACTGTACTAAGTAAGATGGAAAGCGGACTTATTCTTTTTTTCATGGTGGTTTCCTTGTAATCAGAGTGCGTCGTTGCCGGTTTCTCCAGTCCTTATTCGTATCACCTGGTCCAGGTTGCTGACAAATATCTTACCGTCGCCAATCTGCCCTGTGTGTGCGGCCTTGCAGATCGCTTCGATGGCCTGTTCTAACAGACCATCCTCGATCGCCACCTCGATCTTGGCCTTTGGCAGAAAGTCGATGACGTATTCGGCGCCGCGATACAACTCGGTATGACCTTTCTGGCGACCGAACCCTTTGACCTCCGTTACTGTCATGCCGTTTACACCGAGCTCGGAAAGTGCCTCTCGAACATCATCCGACTTAAACGGTTTAATAATCGCCGTGATCAGTTTCATGGTTTATCTCCCGCCATTTGATTGCTGAAATCCTGGCGATCCCCATCAGGGACTAGTCACCGGATTTGTTATTTTATCCGAGACCCCGGGTAACAGATTGAAACCGATTAGACAGGGTCGCGGAGAGGCCCCGACTTTATCATGTCACCCCCTAAAGCACCAACGTGGGGCAGTCAAATTCTGTCCCCTCTACGAAGATTTGACGCGGGTGCAGTGCCTCCACATCACTGTGCACTTTGTGCAGGGATACGAAGCTATCACGATTGCTCGGATGGCTGGAGAAACAGATACGGTCACACCTGCCAGGGGGTAAAAAAAGGGGTGGCTATCCGGAAGAGGATTCCCGATAACCACCCAAGGGGGGGGGAGTTCAGTCGGACTGCTGCTGCAGGGTTCGCACCGAACTGATCAGTGGCATCATGATGAGCACGAAGGCTGCCACGAAAGACAGGCCAAGCAGATTAAGGGCAGTCGGAAGCCCCTGTGTTTCTGCAACAAATCCGACCAGCGGACCAGTGGTAATGAACCCTAGCCTGAAAGTAAAGCTGGTCAGCGAGTTGGCCGTAGCCCGGAAGCTGCCCGGCACTCGGCGATTGAGCGCATTGACCAGAATTACCTGCACCAGGCCTCTGCCGAAGAACAGAAGCAAACCGACAGCAATACCGGCCCAGCCCTGCAACCAGGCCATTCCGAAGAAACCCAGCACCGGTAGCACACCAATCAGGCACAATGCGGAGATGGCGCCATGTTTACGTTCAATACTGAAGCTCCAGCGGCTTGCCAGTCCGACCGTCAGGCTTTGCGTGAACCAGAGTAACCCGAAGGCAGCCAGAGAAATCCCCCGCGACTCCCAGTAGGGCTGAATCAGCCATACCACATGCAGGGTTGCCAGGTTGTAGACAGGAATGGCAATGAACACATTGCGCAACACCCTGTCACTGCGCCACAAGGTGCCTGAAGATGTTGGCCAGTCTCGTGCTGGATCCGTCTTCGCCATCGTTTTTGTATGGGGGTTCCACTACAAAAAGCGCCAGTGCAAAGCAGACCCATGCCGCCGCGGACTGGCCGATCACCATTACCTCGAACGACAACAATGCCAGAACTCCACCCAGCAACGCTCCCAATCCCTCGGCGCAGGATTTGATGAACCCCAGTTGTGCGATGCCATTACTGTGCGGTGAGCTGTCCTCCTGATCAAGAGCCTTCTGCGAATCGTACAGCAGGGCAAGGTCTGCTCCGGAAAGCAGGCTCCCCGCAATACCTACAGTGATTTCGAAAATCATGAGGCTGGCGAAGCCATCGGCGAAGTTGAGAAGCAGATAGCCGATTCCGTGCGCAATGCTGCCTGCCAGCAGTGCGCATCGACGTCCAAATAGATCGGCAAAGTAGCCGGAGGGCGTTTCAAGTAGCACGATAGTTGCTGCATAGATCGTTTGCAGATAAAAAATCTCTGCAAGTCCCAGGCCTTTGGACATGAAGAAAGGCACGATCACAGGCACGATCAGCATAAAACTGTGGAAAAACGCCAGGCCGTAAACCAGCTTTATATTTCTTTGCAGTTTTCTGACCACAATAGTTCCCCTGCACCCGAAAAATCATCTCGGGCGATAAAATAATGATGCAAAAAAAAAGACCTCTAGGCGGTTTGGAAGCTTAGAGGTCTTTTCTTAGACTCGGATTTCAGTTGTCTACTGATAAAGTCACTCCAAGCTGGATCTCCAGGATTCCACCACACGCGAGCAGAACTGATGGCCCTTTAGGGTCATAGTTGCCGGCATGCCGTTAATCGATGTGTTGCGGTAAGTTTGCATTTTACTCACGCGATCTGTGTGGTTTAGTCCAAAATCTGACAGCTACGCTGTATTGAGCGCGCATTGTAATCCAATTAATTTTCAAGTCAACCGTTTGTGAACATTCGATTCTCAGCTGCGGAAAACACTCTGCATCACTGCCCAATTCTCCAGCGCGATGCCAGCAGGGAACCGCTGATATTATGCCAGACGCTGAACAGGGCGCCGGGTAATGCTGCTGTGGTGGAAAAAAACTCCAGCGCCAGCGCCACGCCCAATCCGGAGTTCTGCATGCCGACTTCGATGGCAATAGTGCGGCTCTGTTGCTGGTTGAGACCAAACAGTCGGGACAGACTGTATCCACCGGCCAGTCCCAAGGGATTGTGCAGTATCACTGCGGTCAGCGTGATTAACCCAACCTGGGCAAGCCGCTCGGCGTTCAATGCCACGATAATAGCAATAATCAGCAGGATTGCCGCCACTGAAAGGCTTGGCAGCAGCCGTTCTACCCGGGTGATCGCCGCGCCGCTGACAGTGTTCAGAATCAACCCCCCGGCGACAGGAATGAGAACCACCTGGACAATATCCTGCAACATGCCAAGGGTATCAACTTGGACAGTCGTTGATAGGTAGACGGTACACAAAAGGGGAGTTGCTATCACTCCCAGTAAGGTTGAAACTGTGGTCAGGCTGATTGACAGGGCTACGTCACCGCGGGCCAGAAAGCAGATGACGTTGGATGCCGTGCCGCCGGCACAGCTGCCCACCAGGACCATCCCTGCCGTCAGCTGTGGGGAAAGCTGCAGTGTGCGGGCCAGTAGAAATGCCGCCAGTGGCATGATTGTAAACTGCAGCAAGACCCCAATGAAAATGGGGCGGGGCATTGAGGCGACGCGGCGAAAATCACTCCCTGTGAGTGTCAGCCCCATCATGAACATGACCGCGGCCAGAAGCGGCACGATCCAGTCCTGCAGTCCTGTCAACAATTGGGGCTGCAGGTAGGCTATAAGGGAAATCAGAACAGCCCACAGGGGAAACAGGCGGTTGAATGTCGACAGCGGGTCCACTGACTGACAATTGCGTTAAAAACCCAACGGGACAGGGTTTTTGGTCATTGCCACCAGCAGTATATAAACACCGCTTATAAGCGAAAGTGTGTAGAGCACCACTCGCCCTCTTTTGTCGGTATCGGCGCGCATCAACGAGATGCCGAGCCCGATGTAGGCAAGCAGAGCGAAAACCTTGGCAGTAACCCAGGGCACCACGAACGGGTACTGGCCGGATATCACGACCAGAATCAACGCGCTCAACAGCAGGATCGTATCGATAATGTGAGGCAGTACCCGGTAAACGAAATTTCCCGGCACCTGATTGCGAGTTACCTTAAGAAATCCGCGGCCGGCAAACCCCAGAATCGACAGAATGGCGCAACTTGCGTGAATAATCTTCAGGGTCAGATACATGGGCTACCCGGCTGCTACTGGAAACAGGACGCTTACGATACCAGTACACCTGCTTGTCAACAAGGGATTAAGGAATTGTTAAGCTTCCCTGGAGCACCTTGGCACCAAGATGTCTGCGGAAGTAAAAGAACACGGGGGAAATCTGCCGGAGCCCCAAGCCGGGGTCGCCGTGTAACTTTCCGGCCCCGTATTTCGTCTTTAACCAGAAGGACTTCCGTGACAGGTTCCACATTGCTCTGCGGTACTCCTTCAGTAGCTCGCTAACGACTCTGTTGAGCCATCAGCGGTTGGTCAAACAAATAACTGTATTGGGGAAAGCTATGACGAGACTGGTTGTTCTGTTAATTACTGGATTAGCCCTGGCGGGGTGCCTGCTGACGGTTGATTCCGATGGTCGACTTATTGACAACACCTGGAATGAGGGGGATGTCAATCGCCTGCAAACCGGCAGCAGTGACTCCGAGTGGGTAAGAAACACTTTTGGTTATCCTACCAGTCGCATTACCTATGCCGATGGGACTGAGGTCTGGAAATACCGCAACAGGTCGGAGAAAGACACCGAAGTGGGCCTGTTTCTGGTGTTCTCGGTGGATGTCGAGGAGGAGCGGATAGAGACCTTGTCGATTGAGTTTGATCAGGGTGTAGTCAGCAATTACTGGATCGAGTCAGAGAGGTTTTAATAAATTATCTAAGGTTCCTGGCGTGACGATGGCCCGAATCTACCGGTGGAGGGTGAGCAGCCAGCGATCCAACTCCTCCAGGTCCACTTTAATGACGTGGCGGGCATCTGGAACCAGGGCTGCATCCACCAGTGCTCCGGCGGAAACAAGTCGCTGAGTCATGTCAGGCATCTGTTTGTTCCAGCGGAAGTAGTCTTTTTCCGCGACCCGCAGGAAGACTGGAAGGCCATCCAGTGCAGGAAGCGGACCGGACTGTTTGATGCGACCGGGAACTGCTACAACGCCATGGTAGGCTTCAGGGTTCTTACTGGCGATTTCCAGAGCCGAGCTGCCCCCACTGGATACTCCAAGCAGCAGCGTTTTGCCCACTTGTATCGACTGGTCTTTCTGTAACTCGCTGATTACCTGACTGATGTTGGTTTCGCTGTCGCCTACGAAGGATAATCCCTCCGGTGAGACCGGAACTGCCACCACCCAGCCCCGTTTCGTTATTTCCTGCCCCAGCCAGAATTGTGCTTTCACCGCGTATTCCTGGCCACTGCCGGCGGGAATCATCATCGCCAGAGGCCAGGGGCCGTTACCCGAATCTCGTGGAGAAAATACCCAGACCCGGACTACGGCTTCTCCTTCGATGGGCACGGTCCTTTCGGCACCCACTACCGCGAGCGGCGTTGAGAACAATATAAAAGTGGCCAGTATGCGCAACAAAAACATTTTTTCACACGGTTTCCATCAGAAGTGCGCGCAGTATAACAAGCCTCTAGAATGATCTCGTAACCTGATGAGACAGAATCCCCGTCAGAGCAGTCGGGCACCCTGATTGCTGGTGACAGTTGCCAGCGACTGCCGAAATGCCCTGTAACTAAATTTTCACAGCTCCGTCTTTATCTGCAAATGTTGGCGCAATATGAACAGGCAATCTCCCAGTACCGGCAACGGGTTTTTTCGTTCGCCTATTACAGCCTTCGTGCTCGGGAGGACGCCGAAGACATTACCCAGGAAGTATTCATCCGGCT
>CALOEW010000076.1:0-75498 GCA_942492445.1 uncultured Gammaproteobacteria bacterium | reverse complement strand
AAGAGATCCAGCTCTGTAAGCTCTGCCGCGAATAACTCCGGGACAGGCGAATAGCATCGCCATCGGGATATTGATTCCCGACCATTGGAACAGATCTGGTAACACAAAGGTTCCTTAAGTCTAAAATATGGTGGAGGTAGGCTCCACCAATTCTCCACTCTCACCTGATGCTCCGGCTGACACTGCCCGTTGCGGGTCATGATCAGAAGTGCCTTAGCCGGGATAGTCCCTCTTTACGTGGCCTTTGTAGAGCTGGCGCGGGCGACCGATACGGTAGGGATTGCTGATCATCTCGTTCCAATGGGAAATCCAGCCTGGGGCTCGACCGATGGCAAATATCACCGTAAACAGGCTGGTGGGGATGCCAATGGCCTGCAGAATGATTCCAGAATAGAAATCCACATTCGGATACAGTTTGCGTTCGATGAAATACTCATCCTCAAGTGCGATTTTCTCCAGTTTTCGGGCGATTTTGAATAGGGGGTGATCCTCCAGCCCCAGGTCGTCCAGGACTTCGTCGCAAATCCTCCTCATCACCTTGGCCCGGGGATCGAAATTCTTATATACCCGATGGCCAAAACCCATCAGCCGGAAGGGATCGTCCTTATCCTTGGCGCGCTTGATGAATTCGTCGATTTTTGACTCATCACCAATCTGATGGAGCATTTTCAATACCGCTTCATTGGCCCCACCATGGGCGGGGCCCCAGAGAGCGGCGATACCCGAAGATATGCACGCATAGGGATTGGTGCCCGTGGAACCGGCCAGGCGTACCGTGGACGTAGAGGCGTTCTGCTCGTGATCGGCATGCAGCAGGAAAATAGTATCCATGGCCTTGCTGAGCACCGGATTGACGTTCGGGTCCTCACAGGGAGTACTGAACATCATGTGCAGGAAATTTTCGGACAGGGACATTTCATTGCGTGGGTGCATGAACGGTTGACCGATTGCATGCTTGTAGCACATGGCGCCAAGTGTGGGCATCTTGGCGATGATACGGTGGGCAGCAAATTTGCGATGTTCGGGGTCCTCGATTTTCAATTCGTCGTGGTAAAAGGCCGACAGCGCGCCTACGACACCAACCATGATCGCCATGGGATGGGCATTGCGCGGGAAACCGTTAAAAAACAGGCGCAATTGTTCATGCACCATGGTGTGGTAGCGGATGCTGTTTTCAAACTCTTCACGTTCTGACGGAGTGGGCAGTTCGCCATTCAACAGCAGGTAGCAGGTTTCGATGAAATCGGATTTTTCCGCCAGCTGTTCAATCGGATAACCACGGTGCAGAAGAATACCCTGGCCGCCGTCGATGTAGGTGATCTCGGAGTCGCAGGAGGCGGTGGAGACGAATCCGGGGTCATAGGTGAAAATGCCTTTCCCCACCAGACTTCTGACGTCGACAACGTCGGGCCCGGTGGCGCCTTCATAAACGGGTAACTCAATGGTTTCATCCATGCCGTCTACGGACAACCGGGCCTTTTTATCACTCATTATTGACTCCTTAAAAAGACATGCTGCGGTGGTACCTCGGGGGCAAGTTGAACCGAGGCATCGCCAATTTCTGTTTCAGGTTACTGGTTACCCACCAGAGGCTGGGCGGGGCGAGGCTCGGAATATAGGGAGTGACTGGTCCGTTTGTCAAATTTTCCAGGCGAGCCGGGTAGACCCGGGTCGTCCCCGGACGCCGCCGAGCTCCGTTGAAAACGAGTCACAGCGGATGCCGAAGCCGGTATTCTCCGGCGGCCCGATCGCTCCAGTGCCCAACATAGTGACAAAGTATTGTCTATATCTTTATCAAAGTGCTGCATTTGGTTGTATTGGCCGGTCTCAGGTTCTATACTCTGGCGCCGTTGTAGCGCGTTATTACCGTAATGAATTCAAGCAGTTCGATCCACTTTCGGAAGCAGCGCAGCTACTTGTCCGAGTGGTGTTCTTGTTCAAAATTGGGGCGAACGTGAAAGATAACAGACCAGTAAATCTCGATTTCACAACTTTTCAACTTCCGCTTCCAGCCATTACCTCAATCCTGCATCGAATTTCCGGCGTCATTCTGTTTTTCGGTATCGCCGGACTGCTTTATCTGCTGGATACTTCACTGGGCTCGCCAGGAAGGCTTCGCAACAGTGTCTGGATGGTTGGGCAATCCGCTTATCAAACTGGTAACCTGGGCCATTGTCGCTGGCGCTGCTGTATCACTTGATCGCCGGCATTAAACACCTGCTCATGGATCTCGGTATTGGTGAAACGCTATCTGGCGGCGTGCTGGGTGCAAAGATCGTGATAGTGTTGTCGCTGATCGGGATTTTTACAGCGGGGATCTGGTTATGGTAACCAATGTCAGCAGCTTTGGCCGCAGCGGTCTGTTCGACTGGGTGGTACAACGCCTCAGTGCAGTCGTTCTGGCATCCTACACGCTGTGCATTCTCGCCACCCTGGTTTTTAATCCGGAAATGGATTATCAGCAGTGGCACGCGGTTATTTGATTCCTATCGGCATGCGCTTTTTCACTCTGGTTGCTCTGCTTGCCCTCCTGGCTCATGGCTGGATTGGCATGTGGACAATTTCCACTGATTATCTGACCACACGGATGATGGGGACGAAAGGGACCGTGATCCGGGTAGTGGTACAACTTGTCTGCATTCTGCTGACACTGCTTTACCTGGTCTGGGGCATTGACATTTTGTGGGGAAACTAGATGGCTAATCTCAGGACTATTTCATTCGACGGGGTCATTGTCGGCGGAGGCGGCGCAGGCATGCGGGCCGCGTTGCAACTGTCCCAGTCCGGTTTCAAGACGGCAGTGATATCCAAGGTCTTTCCGACCAGGTCCCATACCGTTTCCGCCCAGGGTGGTATTACCTGCGCCATAGCCAGCGCCGACCCCGAGGATGACTGGCGCTGGCATATGTATGACACAGTTAAAGGATCCGACTATATCGGGGACCAGGATGCCATCGAGTACATGTGCAGTGAAGGCCCGCAGACCGTATTCGAGCTTGAACACATGGGGTTGCCATTTTCCCGAACTGAAAACGGGCGCATCTACCAGCGTCCGTTCGGTGGTCAGTCCAAGAATTTCGGCAAGGGAGGCCAGGCAGCACGCACCTGTGCCGCGGCAGACAGGACCGGACATGCGTTGCTGCACACGCTCTACCAGGGCAATGTCAAGAATAACACCGTATTCCTGAACGAGTGGTACGCGGTTGATCTGGTGAAGAACCAGGCGGGCAGCGTCGTCGGTATCATTGCCATCGACATTGAATCCGGCGAAATGGTTTTTGTCAGGTCCAAGGCCACGGTACTGGCAACCGGTGGTGCGGGGCGGATCTATGCATCGACCACCAACGCCCACATCAATACGGGCGATGGTGTCGGCATGGCGCTGCGGGCAGGCTTTCCGGTGCAGGATATGGAGATGTGGCAATTTCATCCCACTGGGATCTACGGCGCCGGTACTCTGGTTACCGAGGGTGTCGAGGCGAAGGTGGCTATCTGATCAACAAGGATGGCGAACGCTTCATGGAGCGTTACGCTCCCAATGCCAAAGATCTTGCCGGCCGGGATGTGGTTGCACGCTCCATGGTACTGGAGATTCTCGAGGGTCGCGGTGTGGGTGAAAATGGTGATCACGTGCTGTTGAAGCTGGATCATCTGGGTGAAGAAGTGCTGAATTCGCGATTGCCGGGAATTCTTGAACTGTCGAGAACTTTCGCCCACGTGGATCCGGTCAGAGAGCCCATTCCGGTGATACCCACCTGCCATTATATGATGGGTGGTGTGCCGACCAACATCCACGGTCAGGCCATAACACAGAACGCGGACGGCGAAGACTCACTCATTTCAGGGTTGTTCGCGGTGGGAGAAGTAGCCTGTGTTTCCGTACACGGGGCTAACCGGCTGGGTGGTAACTCCCTGCTGGATCTGGTGGTGTTCGGCAGGGCCGCCGGCAAACACATTGAAGAAATGCTGCGCAGTGGTATCAGTCACGACGATGTCTCCAACTCCGACATCGAGGAAGCGCGCCAGCGCCTGCAGCGGCTGGAGAATTCCCGCTCCGGTGAGAACACGGCAGTGTTGCGCAGGGAATTGCAAGCCATCATGCAGAACCATTTCGGCGTATTTCGTCAAGGTGAATTCATGCGAGAGGGAATCGAGAAACTGTCGGGATTACGGGAGCGGGTCGAAAACGTGGCACTCGAGGATACCAGCAGGGTATTCAACACGGCCCGAATCGAGGCGCTGGAACTACAGAACCTGTTCGAAGTCGCAGAAGCTACGGCAATCGCCGCGGAGGCTCGCACCGAGAGTCGCGGCGCCCATGCCCGTGACGATTACAAGGACAGGGATGACGAGAACTGGTTATGTCATTCCATGTACTTTCCTGCGGACAAACGGGTGGGCAGGCGTGGCGTTAATTTCGCTCCCAGAACAGTCGACAAGTTTGAACCCATGATCAGGTCCTATTAATCTTTTTGACTGGCGTTAGGCGATTTTCAGTCTGAGTGCCAGGTTGAATTTGATGTTTAATCAGAGGTTCCTTAACAGATCTAGGCAAATAACCTCCGGCAGGTGCGGTCAAGTTTCTGGTCCCTTGCCGGACAACAGGACATTCCGAGGTAATTGAAATCGTGTTAGTCAGCATATATCGCTACAACCCGGAAACCGATGAAAAGCCGGTAATGCGGGACGTGGAAGTGGAACTTCCAGAGGGCAAGGATCTGATGGTTCTGGACGTGCTCGAAATTCTCAAGGCACGGGACCCATCCATCGCCTATCGCCGATCCTGCCGCGAGGGAGTGTGCGGTTCCGATGGCATGAATATCAATGGAACCAACGGACTGGCTTGTATCACACCGGTGTCGTCCGTGGTCAAGCCTGGCGGAAAGCTGGTATTGCGACCGCTGATGGGGCTGCCTGTCGTGCGCGATCTCGTGGTTGATATGAGCCTGTTCTATCAACAGTTTGAGAAAATCAAACCGTACCTCATCAACCAGGATACGCCACCTGCCATAGAGCGGCTGCAGTCTCCCGAAGACAGGGAAAAACTCGACGGGCTTTACGAATGTATCCTGTGTGCCTGTTGCAGCACCAACTGTCCGTCGTTCTGGTGGAATCCGGACAAGTTCGTCGGGCCCGCTGGACTTCTTCAGGCTTATCGATTTCTGGCTGACAGCCGCGATACCGCCACTGCCGAACGTCTGTCGGAGCTGGAGGACCCATTCAGCGTCTTCCGCTGTCGCGGCATCATGAACTGTGTTGCCGTCTGCCCCAAGGGACTCAATCCAACCCGGGCCATCGGTCATATCCGCTCAATGCTGTTACAACAGGCTACCTGATCGTCAGGATAGAACGAAACCGTCTTAAAACCAGCCAGGGGCATTGGTGGCACCCGTTCCCGAATAATTTATCAGGATGCAATGATGCAAGATCGCACTATGGAACGTCTGTGGAGTACCGGACACCTGTCCGGTACCAACGCGGAGTATGTCGAGGAGCTTTACGATCAGTATCTTATCGATCCCGACTCGATTCCCTCAGAGTGGAAGGACTATTTCGATTCCCTGCCTGCCGCCACTGATAACGGCGCAGCCGAGGTCTCGCTGAACGTGATCGAAAAGCATTTCCGTGAACTCGGCAGGGTCAGCCGTTTTACCCCTGTTCTCAGCAACGATGCAATAGTCAACTCGATTCACGAAAGCAAGCAGGTGGGTGTGCTGTTGTTGATCAGTTCCTACCGGGTAAGGGGGCACCAGAAAGCACAGCTTGATCCGTTGGGGCTCATGCCTCGGGAGCGGGTGCCTGATCTCGACCTGGAATTTCACGGCCTTTCGTCGGTGGACAATTCCACGGTATTCCAGACCGGCTCCCTGTTTATCAGCAAGGACAAAGCGCCCCTCAGGGAGATCGTCGATACGCTGGAACGTATCTACTGCCGGACTATTGGGTATGAGTTCATGCACATCGTCAATCTTGAGGAGAAGCAGTGGATTCAACAGCGTATCGAAAGCAACGACGGCTATCCCAGCTTTGAGGCGGATGTAAGGCGCCACCTCCTTGAGCGGCTGACTGCAGCTGAGGGTCTTGAGAAGCATCTTGACTCGAAGTTTCCGGGTACCAAGCGGTTCGGACTCGAAGGTGGTGAAAGCCTGATTCCGGCAATCGATGAGTTGATTCAGCGAGCCGGTAGTCGCGGTGGTGTGAAAGAAGTCGTGATCGGTATGGCTCACCGAGGTCGCCTGAATGTTCTGGTCAACATTCTGGGCAAAAATCCTACAGACCTGTTTGACGAGTTCGAAGGCAAGGCGGTTTATCAGAATTCCGGTGACGTCAAATACCACCAGGGATTTTCATCCAATATCATGACTGCCGGTGGAGAGGTGCATCTGGCCATGGCCTTCAATCCTTCGCACCTGGAAATTGTTTCGCCGGTTGTAGAGGGATCGGTACGTGCGCGGCAGATACGCAGAAAGGATCGCGCAGGCGACTCGGTGCTTCCCGTAATCATTCACGGGGACGCAGCTTTCGCTGGCCAGGGAGTGGTTATGGAGACATTTCAGATGTCCCGCACCCGGGCCTATTCAACAGGCGGCACAGTCCACATCATTATCAATAACCAGGTTGGCTTCACTACCAGCCGGCAGGAAGACGCGCGTTCGACCGAATATTGTACCGACGTGGCCAAAATGGTGCAGGCGCCCATATTTCATGTCAATGCCGATGATCCCGAAGCAGTCCTGTTTGTCACACAGCTGGCCCTGGATTTTCGCTATCAGTTCAAAAAGGATGTGGTCATCGATCTGGTTTGCTACCGACGCCGTGGGCACAACGAAACCGACGAGCCCTCCGGCACTCAGCCGCTCATGTATCGTGCTATCAAACAGCAAAAATCGACTCGCACAATCTATGAGGAAAGGCTGGTCTCGGACGGGCTGGTGACCGAGCAGGAGGCGGAGGAATTCAGCCGGAACTACCGCGCTGTTCTGGATACCGGGGAGCACGTGGTCAAGAGCCTCGTCAAAGAACCCAACGTCGAACTTTTCGTGGACTGGAGTCCCTATATCGGGCACGACTGGAGCCCCCATTACAACACGGCAATCGGTTTGGAGACGCTCAAGGCACTGGCGAAGAAACTGACCACGGTACCGCAACAATTCACTCTGCAACGACAGGTAAAGCGGGTAATGGATGACAGGGCCAGGATGGCAGCCGGGGAATTGCCCGTCGACTGGGGTTTCGCGGAGACACTTTCCTACGCCAGCATACTTACCAGTGGCAACCAGGTAAGAATCACCGGCCAAGATGTGCGGCGCGGCACTTTTTCACACAGACACGCTGTTCTGCATGATCAGAGAACCGGTGAGTCCTATACGCCGCTGCAGAATCTGGCCCCTGATGCCATGCAGTTTTTTATTTATGATTCACTTCTTTCCGAGGAGGCGGTGCTGGCCTTTGAATACGGTTACGCCACCACGACACCCAATGCACTGGTAATCTGGGAGGCCCAGTTCGGCGACTTCGCCAATTCTGCCCAGGTGGTTATAGATCAGTTCATCACCAGCGGCGAACACAAATGGATGCGGCTGTGCGGACTCACACTGTTGCTGCCTCACGGATACGAAGGGCAGGGACCCGAGCATTCCTCGGCGCGGTTGGAACGGTTTCTTCAGTTATGTGCGGAACACAATATTCAGGTTTGCCTGCCGACCACATCGGCACAGGTATTTCACATGCTGCGCAAGCAGGTACTTTGTCCTTTACGCAAACCCCTGGTAGTCATGTCGCCAAAGAGCCTGCTGCGGCACAAAGAGTCCACCTCAACTCTGCGGGAACTCGCCGAGGGCAGTTTCCAGGTGGTGCTGGATGAAACCGACGAACTGGAAAGCTCCGCGGTTAAGCGGGTCATCCTGTGCAGCGGCAAGGTGTACTACGAACTGCGCCAGGCCCGACGTGAACGCAATATCCGGGACATTGCAATAGTAAGGCTGGAACAGCTGTATCCGTTTCCAGAGGAAAACCTGGAAGCCTGTCTGGCTGCCTACAACAATGTCGGTGAAGTTTTCTGGTGCCAGGAAGAACCGATGAATCAGGGAGCGTGGTATTCCAGCCAGCATCACATGCGCAGGGTCATACAGAAAATCAATCCGGAACTGCAGCTGCACTATGTGGGCCGGGAAGCGTCAGCAGCGGCGGCTGCCGGCTATCACGCCCTGCATATCAAGCAGCAACAGGAATTTATCGAACAAGCACTTCAGCAGAGCAAATAAGCCTGCTCGGCAAGGAATACATAATGACTATCGAAATCAAAGCGCCAACTCTGCCCGAATCTGTGCCGGACGGTACTATCGCTACCTGGCATAAAAACCTCGGTGACAAGGTAAAGCGGGATGAATTGCTGGTTGATATCGAAACTGACAAGGTCGTCATCGAGGTTGTTTCGCCCGTTGACGGCTCACTGACCAAAATTTACAAGGAAGCTGGCGACACCATCGTCAGCAACGAGGCAATCGGTGCGGTCAAGGAAGGTGATGATGAGCAGGATTCCGTCCCCGCCGCGGCCGGTCAGTCCGCTGACGACCAACCATCCGGCGACGGAAAGCAGGGGGAAGCTCAGAAATCAGAAGAAGAGGAGGCGGCAATCAGCCCCGCTGCCAGAAAGCTGATGCAGGAGAACGATCTTACCGCCGAATCCATTGCTGGAAGTGGCAAAGGTGGAAGAATCACCAAGGAAGATGTACTGTCGAAACTGGAGAAAATTCCCGGAGATGGGGCAACAACTGCACAGACTTCATTGTCTTCGTCGTCCAGCAGTGGTCGAATTGAAGAACGGGTGCCGATGAGCCGGTTGCGCGCCAAAGTTGCCGAGAGACTTCTGCAGGCTACCCAGACTACGGCCATGTTGACCACTTTCAATGAAGTGAACATGAAACCGATAATGGATCTGCGCAGCAAGTACAAGGAACTGTTTGAAAGGACCCACGAAGGTACGCGGCTTGGGTTCATGTCGTTTTTTGTGCGCTCCTGTGTCGAAGCGCTGAAAAAATTTCCGGCGGTCAACGCTTCGATCGACGGCAACGATATTGTATACCACGGCTACCAGGATATCGGTGTTGCCGTTTCCTCCCCCCGTGGGCTGGTGGTGCCGGTGCTGCGGAATGCCGATCACATGAGCATGGCGGCAATAGAGGCCAAAATCACTGAATTCGGCGATAAGGCCCGAGACGGCAAGCTGGGCATCGATGAAATGACAGGTGGCACTTTTACTCTTTCAAACGGGGGAGTATTCGGCTCACTGTTGTCGACCCCGATACTTAATCCGCCACAAACGGCGATTCTGGGCATGCACAAGATCCAGGAACGTCCCATGGCGATTAAGGGGGAAGTGCACATCCTGCCCATGATGTACCTTGCCCTTTCCTACGATCACCGGATGATCGACGGGAAAGAGGCTGTCCAGTTCCTGGTGACCGTTAAGGACTTCCTGGAGGATCCGTCAAGAATAATCCTGGAAATATAAACTTACCCGATTGAATCGAGAGTAAACAGAACATGGCTAAAGAATACGATGTCGTCGTCATTGGCTCCGGCCCTGCAGGCTATGTGGCCGCCATCCGTTGCGCCCAACTGGGGTTCAAGACGGCGTGCATAGAAAAATGGCTCACCAGGGATAACCAGACTGTCTATGGGGGCACCTGTCTCAATGTGGGATGTATCCCTTCCAAAGCGTTGCTGGACACTTCACACAAGTTTGCGGAAGCGCAGCATCACTTGGAATCCCAGGGCATCAAGGTGGGCAAGGTCAGTATTGATGTTCCCACCATGATCGAGCGTAAGGCCAAAGTCGTGAGTCAGCTCACCGGGGGCATCAAGGGCTTGTTCACTGCCAACAAGGTGGATGGCCTGGCCGGCGTCGGCAAGGTTACCGACAGGAACCAGGTTACACTCACCACCCATGATGACAAGACAGAGCAACTCCAGGCAAAATACATCATCATTGCCAGTGGCTCGGTACCCATCGAGATTCCACCGACACCCATTGACCAGGAAACCATCGTCGATTCAACCGGGGCGCTGGAATTCCAGGATGTGCCCAAGCGGCTTGGTGTCATTGGCGCCGGCGTGATCGGCCTGGAACTTGGCAGTGTCTGGTCCAGGTTGGGATCGGAAGTGACCATTCTTGAAGCCCTGGACGACTTCCTGCCCATGGTGGACCGGCAGATAGCCCGAGAGAGTGCCAAGATCTTTGCCGGACAGGGGCTGGACATCAAGCTCGGTGCCAGGGTGACTGGCAGCAAAACGACCACGCAGGCGAAAAAATCAGTAGTCAAAGTTCAATATTCCGATTCCGAAGGTGACCAGGAAACTACGTTTGACAAGCTGATCGTCGCGGTGGGGCGGAAGCCCTTTACCGATAATGTACTGGACAGTTCAGTGGGGATCGAACTGGATGAACGCGGGTTTATCAAGGTCAACGATCAGTGTGAGACCAATGTACCCGGAATCTATGCCGTGGGTGACGTGGTTCGTGGCCCCATGCTCGCGCACAAGAGCATGGAGGAGGGCGTGATGGTGGCGGAACGACTGGCCAACAAAAAGACTCAGGTCAACTACGACCTCATACCCTCGGTCATCTATACGCATCCGGAAGTGGCATGGGTTGGTGACACCGAAGAACAACTGAAAGAAGCGGGAATCGAGTACAACGTGGGTACTTTCCCCTTCGCGGCCAACGGTCGCGCCCTGGCGGCGGGTGACGCGGAGGGTCTGGTCAAACTGCTCGCAGATGCCAGGACCGATCGTATTCTGGGCTGTCATATTGTCGGCCCCAGTGCCGCTGACCTGCTGCAACAGATTGTGATAGCAATGGAGTTCAGCGCCAGTGCGGAGGACATCGGGCTGACCATGTTCTCGCACCCGTCGCTTTCAGAAGCTGTGCACGAAGCGGCACTGGGGGCAAATGGCCATGCGATCCATATCGGCAACAGAAAAAAACGAACCTGAGCAATTGAATAACCCCTAAACCGGGGCCTGGCCTGAACGGTCTGCCCTGCTACCAACAACAAGCGGTGACTGTTAATGAATTTACACGAATACCAGGCCAAGGTCCTGTTCTCCGAGTACGGATTACCCGTCTCGAAAGGTTATGCGGTGGATACGGCGGACCAGGCGGTCGCGGCCGCGGAGAAGATCGGTGGTGACAAGTGGGTGGTCAAGGCCCAGGTCCATGCCGGGGGACGCGGCAAGGCAGGTGGCGTGAAGCTGGTTTCCAGTGCTGAAGAAATCAGGGAGTTCGCGGAAAAATGGCTGGGCAGGAATCTGGTGACCTACCAGACCGATGCCAACGGCCAACCCGTCAGCAAAATTCTGGTTGAATCCTGCACGGACATTGCCAGCGAGCTTTATCTGGGGGCCGTGGTTGATCGCTCATCGCGCCGTATCGTTTTCATGGCCTCTACGGAAGGCGGCGTTGAAATTGAAAAAGTCGCTCACGAGACACCGGAAAAAATACTCCGGGCGACCATCGATCCGTTGACCGGCCCGCAGCCGTTTCAGGCACGGGAACTGGCGTTTGATCTGGGACTGAACAGTGAACAGGTCAAGCAGTTTACGAAATTGTTTCTAGGTCTGGCAAAATTGTTCATGGATCTGGATCTCTCGCTTCTGGAAATCAATCCTCTCGTCATTACCACAGAGGGTAATCTGCACTGCCTCGATGGCAAGATCAATATCGATGGCAATGCGCTGTACCGGCAGCCCAAATTGCGGGAGATGCATGATCCTACTCAGGAAGACGAGCGCGAGGCGCTGGCTGCCAAGTGGGATCTCAACTACGTGGCGCTGGACGGGAACATCGGCTGTATGGTCAATGGTGCCGGGCTGGCCATGGGCACCATGGACATCGTGCAACTGCATGGCGGTTTTCCGGCCAATTTTCTTGACGTCGGCGGCGGCGCTACCAAGGAGCGGGTTACCGAAGCGTTCAAAATCATACTGTCCGATGACAAGGTCAAAGCGGTACTGGTCAATATCTTTGGCGGCATTGTGCGCTGCGATCTGATTGCCGAAGGAGTTATCGGTGCGGTTGAAGAGGTCGGTGTAGCGGTGCCTGTAGTGGTGCGGCTTGAAGGTAACAACGCCGACAAGGGGCGCCAGGTTCTGGAACGCAGTGGTCTGAATATAATTGCAGCGACAAGTCTGTCTGATGCTGCGGAAAAAGTCGTTGGCGCTGCGGGAGGTGCGAAATGAGTATTCTGGTCAACAAGGACACCCGGGTAATCTGTCAGGGGTTCACTGGTGCTCAGGGAACCTTTCATTCGGAACAGGCGATTGACTACGGAACAAAAATGGTGGGGGGTGTGACCCCGGGCAAAGGGGGGCAGCAGCACCTTGGACTGCCGGTTTTCAATACGGTCCGGGAAGCTGTTGAAAAAACTGCTGCTGAAGCCTCGGTGATTTACGTGCCGGCCCCTTTCTGCAAAGACTCCATTCTCGAAGCGGTGGATGCCGGGGTTAAGCTGATAGTCTGTATCACCGAGGGGATTCCCACCCTGGACATGCTGGTCGCCAAGGAAAAATGTGACCAGTCCGGAGTGCGTCTGATCGGCCCCAACTGTCCAGGTGTCATCACGCCCGGAGAATGCAAGATCGGGATCATGCCGGGCTATATTCACAAACCTGGAAAAGTCGGCATCGTGTCACGTTCCGGGACGCTGACATACGAAGCGGTCAAACAGACTTCCGACTACGGTTTCGGGCAATCCTCCTGCGTGGGTATCGGTGGGGATCCTATTCCAGGTTCTAATTTTATCGACATTCTGAAGCTGTTCGAAGCCGACCCTGAAACCGAGGCTATCGTCATGATAGGTGAGATCGGTGGCACCGCGGAAGAGGAAGCGGCTGCCTTTATCAAGGACAATGTATCCAAACCGGTCGTTTCCTATATTGCCGGCGTAACGGCGCCCCCGGGAAAACGCATGGGGCATGCCGGTGCCATTATCTCGGGCGGCAAGGGAACGGCAGAGGAAAAATTTGCGGCTCTTCAGGATGCCGGAGTGAGTACGGTGAGAAGCCTGGCCGACATCGGCGATGCGCTGCGTCAGGCTGCCAACTGGTAGATCAGGCTGTGGTGGAGGCAAATGCCGGCTTTGGAAAGTTGTTTCCACCATCCCAGTTTCCCTTGGAATTCAACCCTCTCCTGCCTGTTCCGGGGGCACCCTTGAGCACAAAAATTGGGCAGTGTGCACTGACAGTTACAACCCGGTGGCGATCTCAATTGCGGTTCTTGAAAGTCTTCTGATCTGTTCCCCTGGTGGTGGTAATTTTTCTTAGAACTTCCTTAACATAGAGGTTCTAAAGTTCAGCAGGGTTGTGTTAGTCTTGTCGAAAATTTGGTACCAGGTACCTGATTTAAGGGAATGCAAGCAAACTTCAGGACAAATGGTTACTTTCCCACACACTTGTTTGGCGGGTGAGTAGAAAGGTAACCAGGCTTGAATTTTTGTCAGGGAAATCTGCCAACCCCAGCAGGGGTTAAGACAAAATGGAATGCCGTGGCAGACAGGCAATATAGGGATAATAATAATATTAGTAGGGTTAGGTTTTAGGTTTCTGAATCTCACAACGCATCTCCACCGGGTAAGCATCGTAACACGGCCCTGACCGGCTGCCTCAACCGTCGGAACAGGACTGTTACGTGATCGCTGTCAGGGAGGAGTGACTCTGTGTGAGGTTGGGGACGAACTGAAATCAAGAACAAACAGATAGGATGGAAAATGAACTACCGTCGAATATCCAGTAAGATCCTGGCGCCCCTCGTTTCTCTGGCGTGTGTCATGGCAAGTAGTACGCAGGCTGCTGAGATCATGACTGATACCAGTATCATCGATCGGGCGCTTGGCGTTCTCGTACAAAAAAATGATGAACTTGCGGGAATTCAGGGCGAGATCAATCGCCTGGCCAATGCCGCCAGTTCAACCTTTGAGCAATTCAAGCAGGAAAATGACAACCTTGAAGCCTTGCTGGTATTGAACGCTGAATATCGGCAGTTGATTTCCATTCAGGAACGGAATATTGCAACCCTGGATGAGAGTATCGCCAATGTTGAGGTTGTGACCCGAGAGATTCCATTGTTGATGGAAAAAATGATGGCCAGCGTCGAGCAGTTTATTGAACTGGACCTGCCTTTCCAGATGGAAACCCGTCGTAACCGGATTAATTTCGCCCGCAATGCGATTGATAACCCGGACGTCTCCATTGCGGAAAAATTCCGCCAGGTTCTGGTTCTGTATCAGAACGAAACCCTGTACGGTCGTACCCACGAAACCTACCCGGATATCATCACCCTTGACGGCCAGGAACGAGAGGTGAATATTCTGCGGGTGGGCAGGGTAGCACTGCTGTTTCAGACTACCGACCGCCAGATAACCGGTCGCTGGAACAACGATTCCCGTGCCTGGGAGGAATTACCGGCAGGCGACTATCGCACCGCGGTACAAGCTGCCATCAGGGTTTCCAGCGGTCTGGATGCACCCCGAATAATTGAATTGCCAATTGCAGCACCGGAGTTAGCACAGTAATGAAAACAACAATCAAGACACTAGGTATATCAGTTTCTGCGTTTCTGCTGGCTTCCGTCGTGAACGCCCAACAACCTCTCAATACCTCCGACCTGCTCCAGGCCGTGGAAGAGGATCGGGTAGTCGAATCTGACGCGTATCGACAGCGCGTCCAGGAATTCCAGAGCGCAGCCAACCGTCAGGAAGAAATTCTTGAACAGACCCGGGACCGGGTAACCGCGCAGGAAGAGCTGCAGACCGAACTCAGTGACCAGTTCGAAGCCAATGAAATCGAGATCTCCGCCAAGCGTGAAATTCTTCGTGACCGCCGCGGTGACCTGAACGAACTGTTCGGCACCCTGCAGGGCGTGGCCGGTGACTTCATGAGCACCTTTACCGGCTCAATCGTCAGTGCCCAGTACCCTGGACGGACCGATTACCTGGAAGGTTTCATCGATCGTGCCGGCAGCACCACCGAGCAACTCGCCATCGACGAAATCGAGCGCTTCTGGTTCTTCATGCAGCAGGAAATGACCGAGTCCGGTAAAGTGGTCAAGTACAGCGGCCCGGTGGCGCTTTCCTCCGGTGAAACCGTCACTCGCCAGATTACCCGTATCGGCGCTTTCAATGCGGTCTCCGAGGGCGAATACCTGCAGTACAACAGCGATCTCGGGACTCTGCAGGTGTTGCCACGTCAACCTTCTGGTGGGATGCTCAGCCGCGGATATTATCAGAACCAGGCTGAGGAGCTTGAAAACGCCAGCAGTGGTTACGTCAAGGTAGGTCTCGATCCTACCGGCGGCATTGGTGGTCAGGTATTTGCCAACCTGGTTAACTTTCCTACCGTGGACGAGCAGGTTCGCGACAACTCCGGTCCCATCGGTTTCACCATTATCGGAATCGGTATCATCGGCGTTCTGGTGGCATTGATCCGGTCACTGATGCTGACCCTCACCAATTCGAAGGTCAAGCGCCAGCTGAAGAGCGATAAGCCGATGAAGAACAATCCCCTTGGGCGCGTGCTGGCAGTCGCTGAATCCAACCCTAATGTCGACACCGAGACCCTGGAGCTGAAGCTGGGTGAGGCGATTCTGCAGGAAACGCCGTCACTGGAGCGGTTCCTGACTTTCATCAAGATAATCGCAACTATCGCGCCGTTGATGGGTCTGCTTGGTACGGTTACCGGTATGATTCAGGTATTCCAGCAGATTACGGTATACGGTGCCGGTGATCCGACCATCATGGCGGGCGGTATCTCGGTTGCGCTGATGACAACGGTACTCGGTATTACCGTAGCAATCCCCACTGTGCTCATGCACACCTGGGTCAAGAGCAAGAGTGACAACATCATTCATATTCTTGAAGAGCAGGCGACCGGTATGATCGCCGAGAAAGCGGAAAAAAGAGCGGCATCTCAATAGATGCCGCTGGAGGTTGACTGACTATGTACTTCACGTTTCTGGACATGGTGGATGCCATCAGCAACTTCATGGATCGCGGTGGCCCGGTACTCTGGGTCATCGCCGGCCTGCTGCTGATCAAGTGGTCGCTCGTATTCGAGCGGGTCTGGTATCTCCACACAACGCACAAGAAAAACGTCAAGAATACCCTGGCCGCATGGAATGCGCGTTCCGACACCAAATCATGGAGCGCTCATGCCATTCGTCAGATGATGATTTCCAAGGTGTCCCTGGATTTGCGCACGACCATGCCGATGATCGAATCCCTGGTCGTGGTCTGTCCGCTTCTGGGCCTTATCGGCACCGTAACCGGCATGATCGAGGTTTTCTTCGTCATGGCGGTAACCGGTGGTGGAGACGCGAAATCCATGGCCGGCGGCGTATCCAAGGCCACCATCCCGACCATGGCCGGCATGGTGGGGGCCTTGTCCGGAATTTTCGCATCCAATTGGCTCAAAGCCAGTATTGACCGCGATCTGGAACTGCTTGAAGATCACTTGCCGTTGAGCAATTGATCTGAAATAGGACCGGGATCACAAGGGTCTTCTGAATTAAGGGGTAAGCATTATGAGATCGGGATTAATGAAGAAAAAGAACGAAGAGCCAGCCGGCGAGATTGATCTCACGCCGATGCTGGATGTCGTCTTTATTCTGCTGATTTTCTTTATTGTGACCTCGGTTTTTATCACCGAGGCGGGAATCGACGTCGCCAAACCGGTTGCTTCCACGGCGGAGCCCAAAAACAAGGATCTTATCCTCATTGCCATCAGCCCGCAGGGCGATATCTGGATTGACGGGGAGCAGATTGATCCGCGGTTTATCCGTTCCCGTTTCGAGTTGCGGCTGGCGGAAGCTCCCAATTCCTCAGTAGTCATACAGGCAGACCAGAATGCCAGCAACGAGTATGTCATGATGATCATGGCGGCGGCCCGGGAAGCTGAAATAGCTGACGTTTCTATCTCTACTGAAGCCTAGTCAACGGAGGCCTGAAAAATGATGATATTTGTAAGATGGGGCTTGTCTTTGGTCCTCGCCAGCGGAATAACGTTCGGCCTTTTCTATTTTATGCAGGCACTGATTGCCACGGGTGACCGGCTCGAGCAGAACGTGAGCGTAGTCAGGGTGGTTGACGCCACAATGCCCGATATTGAGCTCGAAGTGATCGAACAGATCGATGAGCCCGAGCCTATCGAGGACATGAACGAACCACCGCCCGAGCCGGAGAACCGGCAGGTGGACCTTGACAGTGGTCCGTCTCTGGCTATCGCACGCACCGAGGTGGACATTGACGCCGACCTGAACCTGGGTAACGCCTCCATTTCAATCACCGACGGGGAAATGCTGCCGCTGGTTAACGTGACGCCTCAGTACCCGACCCGGGCTGCCCAGCGGGGCATTGAGGGCTGGTGCCAGGTGGCTTTTACTGTTGACGGTGACGGCAACGTGGTGGAGGATACTATCCGGGTCGTGGACTCCGAACCCCCCAATATCTTCGACCGCTCCTCCGAACGCGCTGCGGCGCGTTTCAAGTTCCAACCTCGTGTTCAGGACGGTGTTGGAGTGCCTGTGCCAAACGTACAGTATGTTTTCAGATACGTTCTGGAGGGTGATAACTAATGAAAAATATGAGACTCAGCAGTTTATTGGTCGTCGCTCTGTTCGCTGTCAACCTGACCCTGCTTCAGGTGGCCCAGGCAGGAGAGGAGCAGCGTGCCCCTCCACCCACCCGGACCTCCGATGTCCTGAGCGAACAGGTATTCCGGGCAATCAGTTCAATTCAGGAATTAATGAGTCCCGAAGATCCAGACGATGAACCGGATTACGCCCGTGCCAAACAGGAGCTGGACGAGCTGTACGAGCGTCGCTACGAGCGAATGAATGATTTTGAAAAGTCCACGGTACTTAATTTTTACACCAACTATTACCTGACCACGGACAACATTCCGGAAGCTATCCGTATCTTTCAACAGATACTGGGAATCGGCGATCTGCGTGAAGACGTGCGACTGCGGGCGCTGAGGGCTCTCGGGCAGCTGAACATGGCTGAGGAGAACTTCCAGCAAGCAATCAATTACTACAACCAATGGCGGGAATTGTCTCTCGAAGAAGACGTCTCGGTATTCCTGGGGCTGGCCAACAGCCATTACTCCATTGAGCAATACGCCGAAGCCGTGCCGTTCATGCTCAGCCACATGGAAATGCTGGCCGAAGCCGGTGACAACATCCAGCGCAACAAGTGGGGTCTTCTCAATGTGCTTTACATCGAGCAGGAAGACTATGCAAGTGCCCTGGAGGTTACCAAAAACATGATAGTCAGGTTCAACGAACCGGCTGACTGGCGGAACCTCTCCGCGATCTATTCATTCCTGGAGCAGGACAGCAATCGCATCGGCTCGCTACGGCTGCGTTACCTGCTGGACAGCATGGATGCCGAGGCTGAATTCATGAATCTCGGGCAGTCCCTGGCTGGCCAGGAAACCCCCTATTCCGGAGCCCAGGTCATCAAGGCTGGTATGGACGCAGGCATCGTGCCCGTGGATGAGGATAACCTGAAAATTCTGGTCCAGATGTATCAGCTTGCCTACGAGTTTGACGAAGCCGTGGAGCCTGCAACCACCCTGGCGGAGATCTCTTCCACCGGTGATGGCTACGATACTCTCGGGTATGTGTATTACATGCTCCATGATTACGATGCCTCCGCGGAGGCATTCCGCAATGCCATCGACAAGGGCTCTCTGAGCAATGCCTCAGACACCAATCTGTTTCTGGCCCGGGCGCTGGTGGAACTGGACGAGTATGGAAACGCGGAAGCCGCTGCCAGGCGGGCGGCGGATCTGGGCGATGAAGGTGACCAGCGGGCTGCCCGTAATTACCTGAACTTCATCAATGCACAGCGTAATCGCTACAACGCGATTCAGCAGCGCAAGAACAACGCCATCGATTTCTACGTGGCCTACGATGACTGAAATTTTTCGCTCCATGCTTGAATAGAGCGAAAAAGCCCCCATAAAAAGCCCAGTTCACTGAACTGGGCTTTTTTGTTTCACCTATCCGAAGCCCGGTCACCTTCCGAACAGGAATCGCAGAACAGGGCGGTCTCTGCTTGGATTACTCAGGCAACCTCAGGTTAAGTGCTCCTGTGTGACTCGGGGCTGCATGAGAGGTTCCTCAGGTGTAACCGCGACCGTGCATGTGCCACGTCGGCGGTTGATTATGAACAAACACAAATGGTAAACAGAAAGAGGCTATTCAATGACTGCGCCAAGCAAGGCAGAAACCAGGGGTTTTGAAACCGAAGCGAAACAACTGCTGCACTTGATGATTCATTCCCTGTACAGCAATCGGGAGATATTTCTGCGGGAGCTGATCTCAAACGCTTCCGATGCCGCTGACAAACTCCGGTTTGAAGCGCTCTCCAATCCCGAGCTGCTGGAACAGGATTCCGAACTTGCTGTCACTATCGATTACGATACCGAGTCCGGCACGGTGAGCGTGTCAGACAACGGGATCGGCATGAGCTGGGACGAGGTAATCAGTAACCTGGGGACAATTGCCAGGTCCGGTACCGCTCAGTTTCTCGAATCGTTGACTGGCGATCAGAAAAAAGATTCCAGGCTGATCGGTCAATTCGGTGTGGGTTTCTATTCCGCGTTTATAGTGGCCAACGAAGTGGAGGTAATCACCCGCAAGGCCGGAATGTCTGAAAAGGAAGCAGTTCACTGGCAATCCGCCGGTGAGTCCGACTACAGCATTGAGGAGGCCACACGGGCTTCACGGGGAACGACGGTAATTCTGCATTTGAAAGAAGACGCCAGGGAATTTGCTGAATCGTACCGCTTGAGAAGTATCGTCAAGAAGTACGCCGATCATATCGCCGTGCCGGTTCTGATGAAAAAGGAGCTGGCTGCCGACGGTGGAGCGGACGAGGAAAACGCGGAAGAGAGTGCCGGGACGGTAGAGATCGGGTACGAACCGGTTAATCTTGCCAGAGCTTTGTGGACCCGTCCCCGTAATGAGTTGAATGACGATGAGTATAAAGAGTTCTACAAGCACGTCAGTCACGATTACGACAACCCGCTGACCTGGAGTCACAATAAAGTGGAGGGTAAGCTGGAATACACCAGCCTGCTTTACGTGCCGTCCCGGGCCCCATTTGACTTGTGGAATAGAGACGCCGCCAGAGGTCTGAAGTTGTATGTGCAGCGGGTGTTTATCATGGATGATGCCGAACAGTTCCTGCCATTGTACTTGCGCTTTATTAAGGGAGTTGCGGATTCCAACGATATTTCCCTGAATGTTTCCCGGGAAATACTGCAGAAAGATCCGGTAGTGGAATCAATGCGCAGCGCCCTGACCAAGCGAGCACTGGATATGCTGGAAAAACTTCGAGCCAGCGATAGGGACAAATACAACGCGTTTTGGAAGGAATTCGGTCAGGTACTCAAGGAAGGGCCAGCCGAAGATTACGTCAATCGTGAAAAAATAGGCGGTTTGCTGCAGTTCACTACCACTGAATCCAAAACCAATGAACAGGATCAGGGGCTCAAGGACTATGTAGCCCGCATGAAAGAAGGGCAGGACAAAATCTTTTACCTGGTTGCCGATACTCTGAATGGCGCCCGAAACAGTCCCCACCTGGAAATTTTTCGTAAGAAGGGCATCGAAGTGATATTGATGTATGATCGAATCGATGAATGGCTGATGGGGTATTTGCAGGAATTCGACGGTAAGCAGTTTCAGGACATCACCCGCGGTGAGCTGGACCTGGGCAAGCTCGAGGACGGAGAGAAGCAGGCCCGGCAGGAGGAAGTGGAACAGGAATTCAAGGGATTGATCGACCGCGCCAGGCAGTCACTCGGCAGCCGGATACAGGATGTCAGGTTGACACATCGGTTGACAGATTCCCCTGCCTGCCTGGCCATGGGTGAACATGAGCTGGGGGAGCAGATGCGGAAGATCATGGAGGCTTCCGGTCAAAAGGTGCCCGAAAGCAAACCGGTATTCGAGTTGAATCCGGAGCATCCGCTGGTGGAAAAGCTGGATAAGGAGCACGATGAAGAGCGGTTTGCCGACCTCATTGGAGTGCTGTTTGACCAGGCTGCGCTGGCCCAGGGGCGCCAGCTTGATGACCCTGGTCAGTATAGCCGTCGCCTGAACAAGCTGCTGCTGGAGCTTTGTGATTAATGTTACATCTGTTCCAGTGTTTCGATACCAAGCAGGCCCAGGCCGTCCTTGAGGGCTGCGGCTGAGAAAAGGGCGAGGGCCAGCCGGCTTTCCCTGATCCCGGACTCAGCTTTCAGAATCGGGCAGCTCTCGTAGAAGCGCATGAACAGACCAGCCAGTTCAAACAGGTAAGTGCACAGATGGCTGGGGGTACTGTCAGCGGCCACCGTCTGCAGGATTTCCGGCAGGCGCAACAGCTTCACAATCAACGCCCGCTCCTCCGGCGCGGATACGGTTATTTCGGAGGTGCCCGGCTCAGGGGAGGTGAGCGTCTCCTGCTTTCGCAGAATGCTCCGGATGCGGGTGTAGGCATACAGCAGGTAGGGGGCGGTATTGCCGTCAAGCGCCAGCATGCTGTCCCAGTCGAATACGTAATCGCTGGTGCGGTTTTTTGACAAATCGGCATACTTCACCGCACCAATGCCCACTTTCTCGGCAATCTCCCGGCGGATTTCCTCATTCATATCCGGGCTTCTTGCCGTCACCAGATCGAAAGCACGCCTGACCGCCTCATCGAGCAGGTCGATCAGCTTGATCAGTCCACCGGTGCGGGTCTTGAAGGGCTTACCGTCCTTGCCCATCATGGTTCCATAGGCCACGTGCTCGAGCTGGCAGTACTCCGGCACGAAACCGGCAGCCCTGGAGACAGCGAACACCTGCTGAAAGTGCAGGCTCTGCCGCGCATCAACAACGTAGAGTATGCGGTTGGCAGACAGTTCCAGGGCACGAAACCGGACGGCGGCCAGATCCGTGGTCGCGTAGAGGAAGCCTCCGTCAGATTTTTGTACAATTAACGGGTGGGGTTCGTCGTTCTTACCCTGAAATTCCGGAAGGAATACACACCGTGCCCCTTCGGATACAGTCAGCAATCTCTTCTTATCCAGGTCTTCGATAATCCCCTGCAGCCTGTCGTTGTAGAAGCTTTCCGCTCTCAGGTCAGAGCGCCTGATGCGGATCTTGAGCTTGTCATAGACGGCCTCACAGTGGCGCAGAGACTCCTCAATGAACTGGTGCCACAGGGCAAGTATCCGCTCGTCGCCTCCCTGCAACCTGACCACGCATTGGCGGGCCTGACTGGCGAATTCCGGGTCCGCATCGAATTTTTCCTTGGCGGCCCGGTAGAAGATTTCCAGATCCGCCAGTTCGGCAGAAAGGGAATCGAGGTCGTCGCTCACCTGCTGCAAATAGGCTATCAACATGCCGAACTGGGTGCCCCAGTCACCAACATGATTCTGCCGGATCACCTTGTGACCGAGTCTTTCCAGTACGCGCACCAGGCTGTCGCCGATTATCGTACCCCGCAAGTGTCCAACATGCATTTCCTTGGCGAGATTGGGGGAAGAGTAATCCACCACGATAGTCTGGGGATCCGCTACCGGCGTGATCAAGTCTGCGCTTTGCCTTCGCAGGTTGTTGACCTGCGTGACCAGCCAGGTGTCGGAAAGATGGATATTGATGAACCCCGGCCCCGCCACCTCGTAGCGTTCCACCAGGGTCCCGGTCTCCAGGCGTTCGCAGACTGCAGTAGCGAGTTCTCTGGGGTTCCTCTTCAGGTGCCTGGCAACCGACATGACCCCGTTGGCCTGGTAGTCGCCGAACTCCTCCCGCGAGGCCGGGATGACGATAGCCTGGCACTCCGCAACGCCGGTTTCCGCGCGGAGGGCTTCACTGATGAGCTGGTCTAGGGATTCACGAATTGTGGGCATTGGGACCTGTTTCCAAACGGTTTCGGTACTGGAAGGGGCAGCCACGGCATTGGTTGCCGCTATAGAAAAGCCGGGATTGTACACCAAATAGCAGGTTTCTGATCGGAGCGTCGAGGTTATCGAGTAAAATGCTCCGTTTCACAGCCTCGTACAGGTGAACAGGAAATGCCGGAAAACCCCAAGGTGCGGTTTGCCCGCGTGGACGCGGAGGCCGAGGGCCAGCGGCTGGACAATTTTCTCATCGGGCAGCTGAAGGGCTGTCCCCGATCCAGAATCTACCGCATGATCCGTAAGGGGGAAGTGCGGGTGAACCGCAAGCGGGCAAGGGCGGACAGTAGAGTCGCTGAGGGAGACGAAATTCGTATTCCGCCGGTTCGACTGGCTGAGCGGGAAGCGCCTCCCGGGCCTGGTCAGAGCCTGATTCAGCTTCTGGAAAGGCGGGTGCTGGTGGAGGAGGAGAGTTTTCTGGTGGTGAACAAGCCAGCCGGGCTGGCGGTTCATGGAGGATCAGGAATCAGGCTGGGTATTATTGAAGCGATGCGCCAGATACGGCCTGAATGGCATAATCTGGAACTTGTTCATCGTCTTGACAGGGATACCTCCGGTTGTCTTGTAATTGCTAAAAATGCTACTTTTCTCAAAGAGATAAACAGGCAATTCAAGGATAAATCCGTCTCCAAGGTTTACCTCGCTCTGGTGCAGGGGTACTGGCCGGACAGCTTACAAGTGGTCAACGCCGCTCTGCAGAAGTACCACCTCGATTCGGGGGAGCGCAGGGTTAAAGTGGATGCGGCCGGCAAGCGGTCAGTGACCCGATTTCGCGTGGTGGAGCATTTTGGCAGTGCCGCGACACTTGTGGAGGCGCAACTGGAGACAGGAAGAACGCACCAGATTCGGGTTCATTGTCGACACGGGGGCCATCCCGTGCTGGGGGATTCCAAGTACAGTGGTCGGGATCTGCGGGAGGTAGGGCGCCTGTGCCTGCATGCCGCCAGGCTGGAGTTCAACTACCCGGCGCACGGGCCGGTCCACGGCTTTGAGGCGCCGCTTGATGAGGACTTCGAAGCAATCGTCAAGCTATTGAGAAGTCGATGAAAAGTACTCTGACAGGGCGGGTCAGGTAGGAGATTTTTTTGACACGAGGGGGTTGTGCCACTATTATTGCGCGCCTATGTCAGATACCCCCCTTCCAACCTATGTGGATGCGCGTAAGGTCTTTTCCCAGAACGCATCGATGCGGGGCGCAGTGGAGCTGAAAAAGCTGGAACGCGTGGCTGACTGTGTCACTGACGACAAGGGGGCGGTAACGGCGGCGTTTGACTTCAGACTTGATAGTGCAGGGAAGCGCAGGATTCGAGGCCAGGTAGCAGCCAGCGTGATGCTCACCTGCCAGCGGTGTCTGGAGCCGGTTGCAGTCGATCTGCACGAGGAGTTCGATCTGGTACTGGTAGCGGACGAGGAGGCGACGCGATCGCTGGACAAGGCACTGGATCCATGGATCTGCGCGGACCATAAGATTGTCCTGGCCAGAATCCTGGATGAACAGATTTTACTGGGGATGCCGATAGTCAGTTATCACCAGCAGGGGCCGTGCAGCCAAAGAAAAGGATTCGAGGCCGCCCCGGAACCGCTTGAAATCGACGATAGTCGGGTTGGTAGTCCGTTTGCCGTTCTGGCGGACTTGAACAAAGAGTAAAGCTGGGCACCACAGCACAGCGATATTAGAGCCGTAAGGCTACGAAAAATCAGGAGCTTTCCATGGCAGTTCAACAGAATAAGGTTACCCGGTCCAAGCGCAATAAGCGCCGCAGCCATGACAGCCTTTCAGGGCCCACCTTGTCAACAGACAGGGTCAGTGGCGAAGTCCATCGTCGGCACCATGTCACAGCCGATGGATTCTATAAGGGCAGGAAGGTGCTCGATCTCGGCGACGAGTAGTTTTGAGTTTCCCGACACGCATTGCCGTTGACGCGATGGGCGGTGACTTCGGGACATCAGTCACCGTACCCGCCTCTCTGCAGGCGCTGCAATCCAACCCGGATCTGCAGCTGACTCTGGTTGGCGACACCGACCGGATGAGGGCGGAACTCGCGGCCCAGGGCGGCATGGTGCCTGCCCGCCTGTCCCTGTTGCACACCGAAACCGTGGTCAGCGACGAAGACAGACCGACCCGTGTCTTGCGGGACAAGGCTGAATCTTCCATGTACCTGGCCGTCAAACTGGTGGAGCAGGGTGAGGCACAGGCGTGTGTCAGTGCCGGGAACACAGGGGCTTTGCTGCTTTCTGGACGTCACCTTTTGAAAACCATTCGCGGCATCGACAAGCCGGCGATTCTGGCCACTATCCCCGGCGCCTCCAGAAACTGTTACCTGCTCGATGTGGGTGCCAATGTCGACTGCAAAGCGGAGCAACTGTTCCAGTTTGCGGTCATGGGGTCAGTGCTGGCCGAGTCACTGGGGGGGCTTGACCGGGCTCGTGTGGCGTTGCTGAACATTGGAGTTGAAGACTACAAGGGCAGCGAACAGGTGAAAACCGCAGCGGTGTTGCTGGGAAACAGCACTGCCGTCAATTATATCGGTTTCGTCGAGGGGAGCACGTTATTTGAGGGGGTGGCCGACGTTGTGGTGTGCGACGGCTTCGCGGGCAATGTGACTATCAAATCCAGCGCCGGTGTCGTGCGGGTTATCAACCAGGCCCTGTCAGAAATCGTCATGGCCAGTAATAACAGCCATCAAGGCGCGCTGGCCCAGGCAAAACTGGTCAGCGAACTGCAACGCCGGGTAGACCCGAGCCAATACAATGGCGCCAGTCTGCTTGGCTTGCAGGGAATCATCATTAAAAGTCATGGCAACGCCTCGGAAGCGGGTTTTCGCTATGCCATCGAGCGGGCAGTCAAGGAAGCGCAACACAACGTCCCCGGGCTGATCGCCGAGAGGGTGGCCGACATCGTCGGTACAGTCCCGCGGCCACCTGAGTGCTGGACACAATAACAACAAGCGAAGATCACCATGCGTAAATTCGGATTCGTATTTCCAGGCCAGGGTTCCCAGAAAGTGGGCATGCTGGCGGAACTGGCTGACAAGCATTCTTTAGTGCTCGCTACTTTCAGGGAGGCCTCGGAGGAACTGGGACTGGACCTGTGGGAGATCTGTCAGCGTGACCCCGACAACAACCTTGACCAGACGGAGATAACACAGCCGGTACTATTGGCTGCCTCGGTCGCCATCTGGCGCATCTGGAAGGAGGCCGGAGCGCCGGATCCGGCCATCATGGCCGGGCACAGCCTGGGTGAATATTCCGCGCTGGTGTGTGCGGGGGTACTTGAATTCACCGATGCGGTGCGGCTGGTACACAACCGGGGGCAGTATATGCAACAGGCAGTTCCAGCGGGAACAGGCGCCATGGCTGCGATTGTTGGCCTGGAAAACTATCAGGTCCGCGATCTTTGTGAGCAAGTGGCGAATGGCCAGGTTGTTTCGGCTGCGAACTTCAACTCACCGGGGCAGACGGTAATTGCCGGCGATGCCGACGCTATTCAACGGGCCATTGCCGCTTGCAAGGACGCCGGGGCAAAACGCACCCTGCCGCTAAAGGTAAGCGTCCCCTCCCATTGTGCGCTGATGCAGCCGGCTGCCGACAGGCTGGCCCGGGACCTGGAGCGGCTCGAGTTCCGGCCCGCTGCCATTCCAGTGGTACAGAATGTAAATGCAGAACTCGCTACAGCGGCGGAGAGCATCAAACAGAACCTGCTGCGGCAACTGCATCAGCCGGTGTTGTGGGTGGACAGTATCCGCCTCCTCTATCTTGGTGGGTTCAGAATGGTGGTGGAATGTGGGCCGGGGAAAGTGCTCTGCGGATTGATCAAGCGAATTGAGCCGGACATCTCCTGTTTCGGCAGCGACGACAGCCAGAGTTTTCAGCAAGCCCGCGATGAGGTTTCCGGCTGAGCCGGGTAACGTAGCAGGGATCGTGGGGTTCAATCGAGTACGTTTCTGAGGAGGCAGCAAGCATGAACGACACTGCACGAGTAGCACTTGTCACCGGTGCCAGTCGTGGAATCGGCAAGGCCATCGCTATCGAACTGGGTCACCAGGGACTCACTGTTATTGGCACGGCGACAACCGAAGCCGGTGCGCAAGCCATTGGTTCCTACCTCTCGGCGAGTCGCATTTCCGGCAAGGGGCTGGTCCTGGACGTTGCATCGGACGATGGAGTTGCCCTGTGCCTGGAAACAATAGCCGAACACTTCGAAGCGCCTCTGGTAGTGGTCAACAACGCCGGGATCACCCGAGACAATCTTTTATTACGCATGAAGTCAGCGGAATGGGAGGCGGTGATCGACACCAATCTCTCCGCCCTGTTTCGGGTCTGCAAAACCTGCCTGAAAAGTATGACCAGGGCCCGTTGGGGAAGGATTATCAATATCAGCTCAGTGGTGGGTTCGAGCGGTAACGCGGGGCAGACAAATTACGCTGCCTCCAAGGCAGGAATCGAGGGATTTTCCCGGGCACTGGCCAAGGAAGTCGGCTCGCGGGGGATCACTGTCAACGTGGTGGCTCCCGGCTTTATCGACACCGACATGACCAGCGAGTTACCTGAAAAACAACGGGCAGACCTGTTGCAACAGATTCCGCTTGGAAGGCTTGGAAAGGCGGAGGAAATTGCCGCGGTGGTCGGATTTCTGGCATCAGAAAAAGCGGGATATATCACCGGTGAAACGGTGCATGTCAATGGTGGTATGTACATGGCGTAATCTCGAGAAAAGATTCCAGAAGCCTGAATTTACGGAAGATTTTGTCGGAAAATCAATTTATTCCGGGTTAGAGATTACAACTAAATCAAAATAGAGGTAAACTTGCGTCCATTCACTCCAGGGCCGGTTTCAGACCGACCTGCGGTGCACAAGTTGGCCGCATAAAATTGTTGAAACTCAGGAGCTAATGACAGATATGAGTAGCATTGAAGAGCGCGTTAAGAAAATTGTTTGCGAACAACTTGGCGTAAAAGAGGATGAAGTAAAACCTTCAGCATCCTTTGTAGAAGACCTGGGCGCTGATTCATTGGATACCGTAGAACTGGTAATGGCCCTCGAAGAGGAATTTGAAACTGAAATTCCAGACGAAGAGGCAGAGAAAATTACCACGGTTCAGCTGGCAATAGATTATATCAACAATAACCTGTAAGGTTTCGTTGAGTCCCCCATAAAGCTACTCTGGTATACCAGGGTAGCTTTTGTTTTATACGTCTGTGGCAATTATCCAAAGTTGCGGAGAAACTGCAGTGAACGGTAGAAGAGTGGTGGTAACCGGGCTGGGCCTGCTCACTCCGGTTGGAAATGATGTGGAGACATCCTGGGAGGCCATCAAGAACGGCCGGAGCGGCATCAACCCCATTGAACATTTCGATATTACGGATTTCACCACCCGATTTGGCGGCTCGGTCAAGGAATTTGACTGCACCCGCTACATGGCGGCTCGTGAAGCGCGACGCATGGATGCTTTTATTCAATATGGCATGGCGGCTGGCGTTCAGGCGGTGGCGGATTCAGGGCTGGAAGGTAGCGGGCTGGATCTGCAGCGCATCGGTGTGGCGGTAGGTTCAGGTATTGGTGGCATCAACTCTATCGAGGAGACTTCGTATCTGGTCAGAACCCAGGGCCCGAGGAAGATCTCGCCTTTCTTTGTCCCTGGTTCGATAATCAACATGATCAGCGGCATGCTCTCCATCCGCTTTGGTTTTCAGGGTCCCAATATCGCTATCACTACCGCCTGTACAACAGGAACACACAATATCGGTGTCGCCGGCAACATGATTGCCAATAATCAGGCGGATGTGATGCTCGCAGGTGGCGCCGAGATGTCCTGTTCACAGGTTGGCCTGGGCGGTTTCTGTGCTGCACGGGCATTGTCCACCCGAAACGATGACCCGATCAGGGCCAGTCGTCCCTGGGATCGCGATCGGGACGGATTCGTATTGAGCGACGGCGCCGGTGTGCTGGTGCTTGAGGAATACGAACATGCCAAGGCGCGTGGCGCGCGAATTTACGCGGAACTCATAGGGTTTGGCATGAGCGGTGATGCCTACCACATGACCTCACCAGCGGAAAATGGAGCAGGTGCGGCGTTATGCATGAAAAATGCACTTGCCAGCGCCGGTATAGCTCCCGAAAAGGTCGACTACATCAATGCCCACGGCACCTCCACGGTGGCAGGCGATATCGCCGAGACAGCAGCCATTAAAAGTGTTTTTGGTGACCATGCCTACAGGCTCTGTGTCAGCTCCACAAAATCCATGATAGGCCACCTCCTCGGTGCTGCCGGTGCAGTCGAGGCAATCGTATCGATCCTTTCCATCCGCGACAAAGTTGTTTCGCCTACCATTAACCTGGATAACCCCGATGAAGGCTGCGATCTGGATTATGTGCCACATCAGGCCAGAGACATGTCGCTGAACATCGTAATCAGTAATTCCTTCGGCTTTGGAGGCACCAACGGAAGCCTTGTTTTCAGCAGGCTGTCCTGATCCCTGATGGAGCACATGGGGCCAGGTGGCCCGGAGAATTCGTCGTGTCAATCACTCTGATTAACGGCTCACCTGGCACTTCCTTGCCTGTTACAGATCGTGCGTTCCAGTACGGAGACGGAGTTTTCGAAACCGTGCGCATCTCCAACAGCAGTCCGATTCTCTGGAATTTGCACGTAGACAGGCTGTTGGCCGGATGCCGCCATTTGCAGATTCCTGTGGATACCGCGCTTCTACAGCAGGAACTGGACAGCCTGTTGGCTGCAAGTGCGACTGAAGGCATTCTCAAAATAATAATCTCCCGGGGCAGCGGCGGGCGCGGGTATCGCCCTCCTGAAAACGTGACACCCCTGCGCATTCTCCAGTTCCACCCGCTACCCCGATCTCTGGACCTGGACCGCAGTCGCGGAATTTCAACTCTACTATGCACCCATCCTGTCTCCCGCAACAGGTCACTGGCCCGTTTCAAACACCTGTGCCGGCTGGATCAGGTACTTGCGAGCATGGAACTTACCGACAGCTATCCGGAAGGTATAATGCTCACCGACAATGGCCAGGTGATCGAAGGCACCCGAAGCAACCTGTTTCTCGTCATTGATCGGCAGCTTGTCACTCCCTCGTTGGAAGAGGCGGGTGTGAGAGGAGTCATGCGTGCGTACCTGCTGCAGCGATTTTCTGCTGCCGGGGCCGATATCAGGGAACGAGCTGTCAATCTGAAGGAACTTCGCAGTGCTTCGGAATTGTTTTTCTGCAACAGCATTTTTGGGGTGTGGCCCGTGACCGAACTGGCCCTCGCAGATGCCACGGTAAACTACGTGATCGGCGCCTATACCAGCGACGCCTGCGGGTACGTGAATGATGCTTTCTTCAATCAGAGCTAATCGCACCCGGCTGGCGCTCGCTATCGTCGCGGTGGTGCTGGTGCTGACTGCCACGGGGATCATGTTACGTGCCTGGGCTCAATTGAATACACCCCTGACCCTGCGCTCCAGCGTCACGTTTGAAATCCCCACAGGCGCATCACTGGCCTCGATAAGCGATGATCTGGCTGACAATGGCTGGCTGGAAAACCCCCGGCTGTTCAATCTCTGGTCCCGAATATCGGGCAGGGCCGGCCAGTTGCAGGCTGGGGAATACGAGTTACAGCCCTCGGTCACGCCGGTTGAGTTGCTGGAGATGCTGGTGAACGGTGAAGTGAAACAGTACCAACTCACCCTGGTGGAAGGCTGGACGTTTGATCAGGCGCTTGCCATCATCTGGTCCAGTCCCGGGATCGTCGCTACCCTGGCAGGGCAATCCGGCGATACAATAGCCGCAAGGCTCGGGTTTGAATTCGGCGATCCGGAAGGACTGCTGTTTCCCGATACCTATTTCTATACCCGTGGCACCCGCGACAGCGAGATACTCTTAAGGGCCCACCAACGGCTGCTGGCAATACTCGATGAGGTGTGGGCACAGCGTGTCGGGGCATTGCCGTTCGCCACACCGTATGAGGCATTGATTCTGGCATCGATAGTTGAAAAGGAAACCGCTGTCGCCGACGAACGTCGACAGATTGCCGGCGTGTTCATTCGGCGTCTGGAACAAAACATGCGCCTGCAGTCGGATCCGACGGTAATATACGGGATGGGCTTGCGTTACGATGGCAACATCGATCGAGCCGCTCTCAATGAGGTGACTCCGTATAACACTTACCGTGTTAATGGACTGCCACCGACTCCTATCGCGCTGTCCGGGCGGGATTCTATCGTTGCCAGCGTCAGTCCCGATGCGGGAAACTCCCTGTACTTTGTCTCACGGGGGGATGGCAGTCATCAGTTTTCGGCGACGCTTGAGGAACACAACGCAGCGGTTCGGCGTTTCCAGCTTGGCGGCACAGACCAATAGAAGGCGGAAAAACAAAAGCAACTATGAGCGGAGCAGAAGGAAACGGGCCAGGCAGGTTCATCACCATGGAAGGCGTGGAAGGGGTCGGCAAATCTACCAATATTGCTTTCATCCAGGAACTGCTGGAAAGGCGGAACATTGACTTGCTGGTGACCCGGGAGCCTGGTGGAACCGAAGTGGCTGAGCGCATTCGCGATCTGCTGCTACAGGACGGTTCAGAGCCATTGGATCCGACTGCCGAGTTACTGTTGATGTTCGCGGCTCGTGCCCAGCATCTCAATCACCGTATCAGGCCGGCTCTGGCCCGAGGCACCTGGGTGCTCTGTGATCGCTTTACCGATGCAACCTACGCCTACCAGGGTGGAGGAAGGCAGCTTGACACCAACAAGATCGCTGCACTGGAACAACTGGTTCAGGACAGTCTGCGGCCGGACCTGACCATCATCCTTGATATGGACCCGAAGGCCGGTCTCTTGCGTGCTTCCAGGCGGGGTGATCTGGATCGCTTTGAGAAAGAAGAACTGGAATTTTTCCTGCGAGTGAGGGCAACCTACCTGAAACGGGCGGCGTCCGAACCGAATCGATGTGTGGTTATCGATGCCGGGCAACCGCTTGAACGTGTCAAGTCTGCTACACTTGAAGTGATAAGAACGCTGGTAGACGAGACAACTGGAGACTGACTCCGGCATGGAGCTGCAACCTTACCCCTGGCAGGAACCTCTTTGGCACCGATTGCTTCAACAGCAGCGCGGTGAACGTATTGCCCACGCCTATCTGCTTGCAGGCGAACGGGGCCTCGGAAAAAGGCACTTCGCCCATGCCGCTGCTGCATTCCTTCTTTGCGAACCCGCGCAACTTGAACGCGCCTGCGGCCAGTGCCGAAGTTGCCGGTTGCTGATTGCGGGCAGCAATCCTGATCTACTGATTGTCGCCCCGGAAGACAGTAAAGTGGTCAAAGTTGACCAGGTAAGAGAGCTCACGGATTTTGCCAGCAAGACCAGCCACAGCAGTGCTCGCAAAGTGGTCATTCTGCACAATGCCGATTCCCTTAATGCCAATGCTGCCAATGCGTTATTGAAGACCCTCGAGGAACCGCCAGGCAGCACAGTCCTGTTGCTCATTGCTGACAACCCGGGCCGGTTGCTGCCCACAGTCCGCAGTCGCTGTCAGCGCATTCTGTTTACAGCTCCCGATGCACAACTGGTCCGTGCCTGGCTGCAGGAACGGTCCGCTTCGAACGATGAGCTCGAGGAAGCCCTGGTGCTGGCGGGCAACCGCCCGTTACTCGCCCTGCACCTGCTGGAAAGCGAGGATCGGCAGGCTCGCGGCACGGTCCTCACGGGACTGGCGGCGATGCTGGAGGGAAGCTTGGATCCCACGGACTTTGCTGTGGCCGGCAAGACCCTGGGAGCAGAGAAAGTTCTGGAATGGCTTTGGCAGATTACTACACTGATGCTGAAGCAGTTGCTGGGGATTGAGCAGCCGGCAGCCGGCGGAAAAGAAGTCCTTCATCTTTATCGCCTGATGTCCGAAGCTTCCCTGGCGGGGGATGAACTGCTTACCCGTTTGCTGGCCATGAACCGGGCGGCCGAGGAAGCCAGGCTGCAGTTGGCGGGGGTGTCAAATCCCAATGGTCAGCTGGTCCTGGAGGGCATAATGTGGCGCTGGTCGCGCCTGACACACTGACATGCACAAACGATCCACCTACTCGCCACAGCCTAAACTGTTCTCACTCAGGATTGTCGACTCTGCCGCATTGAGACATTATTTCATGCCCCATGTGGACAATTGCGGCCTCTTCATACCCACCGGGCACCTGCATGATCTGGGTGAGGTGCTCCTTATCATTCTCAGGTTTCCGGAGCTCAGCTGTGCCGCCGAGGGCAGAGTGGTCTGGGTGACACCGAAGAATACCCTTTCGGACCGGAAGGCAGGCATCGGTGTTCAGTTCCTTGGTGACAACGAAACCCTGAAACAATGCTTCGAGGCTCTGCTTTCCAAGGCTCCGGAAAAATCCTCTACGCCAGGTGCAACTTATTAGTGTCCTCCAAGCCCCAGTAAAAAAGCTGGCGCCTGAGGAAGGCTCCAGCCAGAACACTGCTCAACGACTTCGTTGCCCTTGCAATGAAACCGACCACAGGCCAACCCATTGGGAGATAGTCAGAAATTCCCGCCACTCAAAAAGACTGGTTGACCATGCCTGCGACTTTTTCAGCAATTGCAAGACTGGCAGTGAGTCCGGGCGATTCAATCCCGAACAGCAGGGTCAGGTTGGGAACACCCCAGGGAGTCCCGTCCTGGATGACAAAATCCGCAGCAGGCTCTCCTGGCCCGGAAAGCCTGGGTCTGATTCCTGCGTAGTCCGGGTTGAGGTGTTGCGCTTCGATACCTGGAAAATACTTGCGGATGGCTTCCGCGAACCGGTCCCGTTTTTGCGGATCGACGGTGTAGATTTCGGTATCGACGAAGCTGACATCGGGACCGAAGCGCAGACACCCTGCCATATCCGGCGTGGCATGGATGCCCAGGCCGGTGGTATTGGTTTCCGGTATCGGGTAGACGAGATGATTGAATGGATTCTGCCCGGCATAAGAGAAGTAGTCGCCCTTGCAGAAGTACTGGCGGGGAATGGCCAGCTTTTCCAGCCCTTCAAATCGTCGCGCCAGGGCCTCGCTTTGCAACCCGGCACAACAGACAACCGCTCCAGCGGCAAACTGGTAGCTTGAGTCAACATCGCTGACTGAAGATTTAACCCGCGTATCCACCCGCAAACCATCACCATGCTGTGAGATGGCTTCAACCCGGGTATTGGGTGCAAAAATGGCACCGTGCATCTGCGCAAGGTGCAGCAGACTGAGCATGTAACTGTGAGAGTCTATAATTCCGGAGGACGGAGAGATCAGCGCCAAGTCGGCCCTGACACATTCTTCCAGGCTGCTCAGGGTTCCGGCATCCAGCAGCGCAAGGCCGGTAACCCCGTTGGCAGCTCCCTGCTTGTGCAGTGCCTCCAGCCTGGTGGACTCTCCAGCCGATGCGACGATGAGTTTTCCAGTGCACCTGCAGGGGACCTTGAAGCGACGGCAATGTTCGTACAGAAGATGTCGGCCCCGAACGCAGAGGTCGGCCTTCAGTGAGCCTGTGGGGTAGTAAATTCCGGCATGGATGACCTCACTGCTGCGGCTGCTGGTGTGCTTACCGAAACCCTCTTCCTGGTCCAGCAACACCAGGCTCCGATTCGCCATGAAGGGCGCCGCAGCCAGCACCCGGGCAACGGCCAGGCCAATGACTCCGGCCCCGATGACAGCGACGTCAAAATGATCAGGTGTCGCCACAGAGCCTTCCAACCGCCACCGGCAACAGCCTGAAGGTCAGGTTTATCCGTGGTTCCTCCAGGCCCTTGACCTTTGGGAGTTGATGCAGCCAATTGGCCTGTACCGTGTTCCCCATGATCAGCAACGAACCATCGACCAGCACGATCCGGAGCCTACCGGTACTGCCGGTTGACTTCCTCGGCCTTAAGTCAAACGGCCTGCTGGCACCGAAGCTGACGGAGGCCACCACGGGGTCGGACCCCAGTTCGGGTTCATCATCCGCGTGCCACGCGACACTGTCCCGACCATCACGGTACAGGTTGAGCAGAGCGGCATTGAATGCCATTCCTGCCAGCCGCTGCACCCGTTCGCGGATTTCAAGCAAGGGCTCCGACCAACCCTCCGGGTGCATGGTAATGCCGGAGTAGGTATAAGAAAGCCCGGGGTCTGCAATCCAGCATTGCAGACGGGGAATGGGAACAAGCTTGCCGGCTATGGGAACGGCAGCACTTCGCCAATTTATGTTTTCCAGTAAAAACCGGAAGTACCTGGCTGATTCCGCTTGAGAAAATGCGTTGCGATGCTCCACCAGTTCGGCGTTGCCCAGCTGGTGGGTTGTCGGCCCCTGGGGGGTAAAAAATTCTGCCTGTTCACCGAGAGATTTCATGGTTCATGCCAATTAAATCACAGAATTGCGTGTCCCGGTCAGAACAGTTTATTTACGCTGCAAGCCGTGCATAATGCGCGAAGCGCCCTGGTCAGCCGGGGACTTCACAGCCGCGGGGGAACACTATTTTGTCAGCATTTGAGTTTGACCTGTTTGTAATAGGAGGAGGATCGGGGGGAGTGCGTGCAAGTCGCGTCGCTGCCAGTCTGGGGGCCAGGGTAGCCTGTGCCGAGGAGCGCTATTTCGGGGGTACCTGTGTCAATGCAGGCTGCGTCCCGAAGAAGCTGTTCAGCTACGCAGCGTACTTTCATGATGCCTTCCAGGACAGCCGTGGATTTGGATGGGAAACCCCGGAGATCGACTTTGACTGGACGCGCCTCAAGGCGAACAAAGACAAGGAAATCAAAAGACTGGAGAGCATTTATAAATCCATTCTTGAGAACAATAAGGTCACGGTTTTCGAGCATCGGGCCACAATTGCCGGACCTCACGAAGTGCTGGTGGACAATCGTCGTGTCACGGCCAGGTATATCCTGATAGCCACGGGTGGCTGGCCCTGGGTTCCGCCCTTCGAGGGAAACGAACTGGCCATCACCTCTAACGAGATCTTTAAAATGGAAACCCTGCCGGAATCCATGGTGATAATCGGCGGCGGGTATATTGCCGTCGAGTTTGCCAGTATCTTCACCCGCCTGGGCTGCCGGGTAACCCTCGTTTACCGGGGTGAAGCCCTGCTTCGAGGTTTTGACGACGAAGTCAGGCAGTTTCTGACGGGAGAAATCCGCCAGCATATGGACTTGCAGCTGCTAGCCAGTCCAGTAAGGATTGAAAGTGAAAACAATAAGTTGCTGACTACCCTTGACAACGGAATTGAAGTTGAAAGCGAATCGGTGCTGGTTGCAGCGGGACGCCGACCGATGACAGCCGATCTGGGACTGGAAAATGTCAATGTCCAGTGCAGTGAAAACGGCGCCATCCTGGTGGACAGGCACTTCAGGACTGCTGAACCGGGCATCTACGCAGTGGGTGACGTCATTAACCGTGTTGCGCTAACTCCCGTGGCCCTGGCCGAGGCGCAACTGGTTGCCCGAGCCCTTTTCTCCGAAGAGGTTTGTGATATGGACTATCAGAATATTCCCTCTGCCGTGTTTTCTCTTCCCAGCGTTGCCACTGTGGGGCTGACTGAACAGGAGGCAGTGGCCGAGGGACTGGAGCTGGATTTGTACAGTGCCAGGGTCAAACAGCTCAAACACACATTAAGTGGCAGGGAAGAGCGGTCATTATTGAAGCTGGTGGTCAACGCCGCGAATGACCGCGTACTGGGGGTGCACATGGTAGGCCCAGATGCCGGTGAGCTGTTGCAGGGATTCGCAGTGGCATTGAATTGCGGTGCCACCAAGAGTGATTTTGACCGCAGCATCGGAATTCATCCAACCCTGGCCGAGGAATTCGTGACCATGCGGAGCAAACGTAAGGTCCACGATTAGCCAGGTAAAGTTCGGCGTGAATAAAGATTAGCTTGGTCTGCTAATTGACTGTTTTTTATTGGATAGTATAAATTTACTTTGACTTGATGTGAGTGGGTACTAACAAATAGAAATGAAATAAATTCCAATAAAAACAAGGGCATATTGATTTTTTATTGATGTTTATCAGCGTTCGTCGAACCAATTGTAGTCTTGCACAATTCGGACTTGTAATACCACATACTACAGTATTAAATGACTGTAAGAATAGTTACAAAAGCCTTTGATTACTGTCTTGAGGCTACACATATGCCAACAATGCAGGTTACGTTCAACAATGTCGTGCCCGGGGCCCGCAAGGGGCCGGAAGTCGGGTTTCAGCATTTCACGTTGATTTTTCAGATCGGGTTTCGAGGCAAGAATTACGATTGCGTTGCCCACTTGAGAGCATCCATAGAGTCTGCAGTATTCGAACATGCCGACAGATCCAGCGTGACGTTTGCCGGTTATTACGGCTATGACGGTCCGATCAATATCGTAAAACTTAGAGAGGCCGCGGTCGACTATTATGAGTCCACACTTAAAGACAAGAAATCGGCACCAAGGCTGGTAAATTTCGATATGCGTGAAATCAGCGGGACGCCCATAGCGCATCAATTACAGCCAGCCAGAAAGCAATCGGAAGTGTGCAAGTCCTACGAATTCAACGTCGGTAGACTGCGCCGCAGCGCCTGGCAGGAAGCCAGCAGACCGGATCTGATATCTGGTTAGAGTCAGTATTACACGCGACCACCTGGATTGCACTACGACGCGAACCGCCTGAAAACGCTTCAGTTGACAGGTTTGTAGCCAGCTTTGCGTGAATAGTGGCCCAATCCCGCCAATACCACTATTTCCGGTAATAAAGATTACCGGAAATAATAAATCACTATTTTAGCCTTCATACGCCCCCCCCCACATCTTCAGTAAATAGCTTAAGAACCTTGGTACCTACTCGTAGTGAGTCCAGGCGTAACAGTTTCACAGCGCGCTGATCTTTCAGAATCTGGTACAACGCCTATGTGGAAATCCGTGGTGCCGCCTGAACTAATTCTTTGTTGGAGCAGGTTCGGTGGATTGCGGGGCGGCTCGGTCGCCCTGCTGCGCACTCGGCCCGAGCGGAAATAACCTCCACATCCCTCAGCTCTGCCTGGATAGTGGTTCAATATCAGATTCCGTACCTTCCGGTTGCTTTCTCATGCCCGGGGGCTTTTTCTTTTCGTTCCTCTCCTCAGCCAATACAACTTCCCCTTTTACCTTGATTTATTTCTCCTATTTCCGGTAATAAGATTACCGGACATTCAGTTGCATTGAAGTTGTCATATTACTCCTAAATAACAGGCCGCTAACAATATCCCCTGCATTTCCGCTTGGTTGTTTTTCGGTTTGTTGGAGCTTCCGGTATTGGCATTACTGCGTAGTAAGTGCTCGTTACCTTTCTACGCCATCTTCATCCAATGCTGGCGTAGTGTAGATTGTGGAGTCTCGACACCTAGAATATTCCTCAATGGAATACAGGTAGCGCTACCATTCGAGATTACTTCGACAATATTTCCGGTTAGATCAACCAAAGCGCTAAACCAGTGAACTCCCTCTTCCCATGGGAGATTTCAATTTTACTGCCCTATACTGTCATGATTTACACCCTCGGCTTTTAACCGCTCGACCAACCAGACTTTGATTATCGATTGCCTGGTGACGCCAATACGAGCTGCCTCACGATCCAGGGAATCAACAACCCAGGATGGAAAATCAACGTTTATGCGCTTCTGTTCCTGGTTTACCCTTCGTGCAGTGGAAAGATCGAGATCATCGATGATGTCCTCTTTTCCTTCATTAAACTTTTTATCCAGGTCTTTAGCTTTCATAGAGTTTCACCTCCTTCGTGCGAGACCTCCTCACCGAGATCAGGCGAATATTTTCGTTTCTGTACGTCACAATTGCTGACCAGTGTTTGCCTTCTATCCGGCCTTTTACTAAAAATCGCGTTTCATCACTTGAGGTTGCACGAATCTCCAGAATGTCCGGATCTTCCCAGAGCTGTTGAGCTGCATGGAAGTCTATTCCGTGTTTTTTGAGATTGGCCTTGCTTTTCTTCAGGTCATATTCGAACACACTTATGAGTATAAAATATACCTTTTTTACTCAACGAACAAGATGCACAAGTGGTGGGATAATAAATTTGTGACAGGGATAAGCTGAATACAGGATTGATTGGACAATTCAGAGAAATATCCTTCACTCCAATTGATCCTGCGGCTATGGCGGCTTTTACCAGGCGGATTCCTATCGTGGTCAGCTATTCTTATAAACTGCAGACCGATGGTTGACTTTGACGACTACGACGATGAGTTCATTGTCTCGGATCTCATAGACAATACGGTAGACGCCTTGGCGTACACGATACCGCTCCTGTGCGGAAAGCTTTACGCACCCCTCTCCTCTAGGATCTTGGCGTAAGGCGTCGATTCGTTTCAGAATTCGTGCAACATCCTTTTTCGGAATGCTACGTAGGTCCTTCGCAACGGATTTCCTGAATACAAGCTCATAACTTGCCATGTGACTTGAGATCTTTCAGCAAGGCTTCATAGCTCAGTGTGGATTCATCGGCACGTTCTTCGAACGCGTTCAAATCCTCAGAATCTTCACGCAAAGCCAGGCGAACAGCCTCGTTCACGACCTCAGACAGGGACTGGTGGGAGTTGGCTGCCTTGATCCTCAAGGCGTGATGAATTTCAGGCTCAAAATAGATAGTGGACCTTTTCGTCATTTCGCTCATTACAAGGCACCTCCGACCTGAAGAATAACGCTATAACGTTAAAGCGTCAATGCACCTGAAGTCCTACTTATACCTGGCGGAAACTCGTTAACAGACTTTACGGGGCTCAATTATTTGTTTCCTTTAATTGGAAATCCGGCATCTCTATGCGATTCACAGGCATGGATTACACATTTCCTGCAATTAAATAAATTGGGGCCAGCTACTACTTCCGCAAGATTTAGCGGTTTTTCATTGCAAAAGCCGCAGTTAGGAGTAGCTCCAGGATTTTTACCAGTACTCTGCATCTTAGTCCCCGTCACCAGATTGATGGAACTCCAACTCAGCCTGGTTGTTTTCTTGCAAAACAGATTTAACCTGTATGATTCTCATGAAAATGCGAGCAAATATGACAAGGAAATTGAAGGAAAATATCCTGGAGTAATCTGTTGCCTGTTTGGTGGGCGTTTTTCTGGAGGGTTGTTGTTTACGACGTACTTATGGGATCTGTCGCGGGAGCTTTAGCGGGCTTTATGGCGGGGGTTGCTGGCCAAGCAGAGTGTGCAGGCATTTGGGGTGCCATGGCTGGCTGGTTAGTTTCGCTTCCTGCCTCAATACTAGGGAACCTCTGAAAAAGAGCCTTGAGAAAAATTACCCCGATTGATCGAGACGAAAGGTACAGCATCCATCTAGCAAGTAAAGCCAGACTTAAACCCAACACGCGAAGTTTGTGCGGCCCAGTCGCTGCCAGACTGCGACAAGTCTCTGCCACCTTGTGGGGAACCCACAAGTACATGAACATGAAGCTGTTGAAAGAAATAGATCAGGACGTCTTTGATTCAGTGGCTAAACCAAGCACCGGGATTGCCCCTGAGGGAAACGACAGTGAAAACGCGGATACTGCTTCTACCTATCAACCCCGGTGCATTGTTATTAAGCCATCAGGATTGACCTGGTTCTTCCGTCGGAGAATGTAATATCACTTCCCAACAGGCCGCAGGTCTGGTTGCAGGGAAGATTTGTGATCAGAAAACCTGAAACGACAACGGCGGCACCCGGACTGGAGGCTGCGCCAGAAGCGCCTATACCCAGGATCGTCTCTCGAGCCCGCAATGAATGCCGGTTTATTCCCTCTCTCAAGAGCGTGTTTGGAGTTCCGGCTTGTACAAACCAGGTAACAGTAGCGCCGCTGTTATCCCTGGATTCAAGTCCGATTATCACATGGGGGTTGGTCCAATCGAGACTTACTATTTCTCCCTCAATAGTAAGCAGGGCATTATTGTCGTAGTCTATCTGGTCTGCATCATGGGCTGCTGCTTCCAGCCCGTGGATAATAAGAAACACAAAGATCATCAGGGATCTGGCCATAGCGCAAGTTTATGAGCCTCTTTTGAAGAAAGCAAATCACCGTCTGGATCAGCGCCTTTTCAGCGGACCTGCATTCCTTCGAAGTAGGGTATTTTTCCTTCTTCAATATCCTTGATCCAGCGATCGATTCTTCCATCTTCAGAACGCCAGAATACTCTACATAACTCAAGATATCGGATGACTGCTTCTTCCTCGCCTGCTTCCAGCAAACTGAATGCTAACCGCATACCGGGACCAAAGGTATTCAACTGAGGAGATCCAACGGTGCTTCCGGCCTGTAACAGATAGGTCTTTGCCTTTTCGTAGTCTTCGTTCAAAAAGGAAACCAGGCCTAAGATATGATTGGCATTGAAAACCGCATTTCCGAAGTTCCACCCGAAGCTGCGATTTTCGGACTGAAGTAACAACTCCCGGGCATATTGTACCGCTAAATCAAAGTGTCCGGAGTCCAGTGCCGCAATGGCAGCCTCATCCAATATGAGATATTTTTGGTACTCATCCCCCTCTTCCAGTATGTATTGTGCTCCTTCAAGTTTTAACGCTGGCTCTCTCTCAAGGGACAAACTTCTGCTCAACTCTGTGTAGATTTCAAGCGGAATCTGGGCTGAAACAATTGAAGAAAGAAAGGCCGGAAGAACGAAAATTACGTTTGTTCCAAATTTCATCGTCAAGTACCAACACCAACGCTATTCAGGGATTCCTGTAGTTTAACAGGGAATGGCGTACCTTCGTGCACTCACTGGAGAGTGGCCCGTAGTCTGCAGGCAATACTAAAGCACCGGTTCCTTAAACAATCCAGATCGCATTGCTGCGTCTTGATGGTTCATTGTTTATGTCAGCTTGCGGGACAGTTGTTCAATGAGTAGCTTAGGGTCCGTCACCAGCGATAAAGCAGTGGGTTTTCAGTCGAGGTTATGCAACCGAGAGGCAATAATTCCAAGTTGCCTGGCAACCTCCTGTTGCGTTGCCAGCATCCTTTCCTGGGTTTCCGCAATTTTCTTTTGATAGGAAACCAACAGAATAGCCAGTACTACACCCAGAATCACTATGCCTGAATACAGAATCAGCCATGACATCGCCAGAATTTGCATGCATGCCCCTTGTTCTTGAATTGTTAACCGGAAGAATGTCCAGAAATCAGCCAGATGGATCCAAGATATCTCTGATTGATCACGGCACTGTTCTGCGGGAGTCTGTCAGGTCACGTCACGTGGCACAGGTTGATCAATGCGAAAACAGAACCGGGAATTCAATCGCAGGTTGGTTCTATAATTGTCTCGTTAAATGAGATTGCCAGTTTTCTCTCTACATCGCTTCGGTAAACAGGCGCCCTTCCGGCGGTCGGAATAACGACGAGATCGATAAACCATGCCTGCACGGGTAAACGTGAGCCGGCCCTGCGAACGTCGTAGGTCAGAGCGAGGCGGTAGTTTGAGATCATCACCAGGCTCAATTGTTGCCCGGCAACCCAATTCAGTACCACTCTGTTCACGTCTTCGACCGTAACCGGCGGTGCCCCCTGTCCGTCCCAGGATACGACTGCCGAAGGTTCGAAAATGTAGGTGCAGCCCATCGATGTGCCGTCACGCCAGTTGGTGATGGTGAAATTCGATTCCTGTGCGGTCAGCGATACCGTGCAACAGAAACTCACTACGGCCACGACGAAACTGAAGCCTTTATTCATAACAGTCTAATGCCTTTCGAAGCAACCAGGGTTGACACTGACGGATGCAGAAAACGGAGTGTGAACATAGCACGATATCCGTGCTGCCTGGTAGCGGGATTGTGCTCGAAGGCGGCAGCCCGCGGGGGCTGGCGCAGAATGTAATCCCGGCAGATTAAATCGACAGAGTTGTAGAAGGCTATTCTCCAACTCTCCGTTGATTCTCCATTTTCGGGGTGATATCGAGTTGGAAGCGATCTATTCCTTTCCTCGTCTCCTGGAGCACGACTAGGGCTTACCGGATACATTCCCTGCATACCTGGTCATAGAGTGATTGGCCCGGCTCAGACTCTTTTGATGAGGCTCACTACGTAGAGCAACACCACCGCGCCAACGGTAGCCGTGATGATGGAACCCAGCACTCCACCGGCGCTGATACCCAGCATTCCGAACAGTAATCCACCCACCAGTGCGCCGACGATCCCAACGACAATATTGCCTACCAGGCCGAATCCTTTGCCTTTGAGAATCTTGCCGGCCAGCCACCCGGCAATGGCGCCGATGAGCAGGACGGCGATCAGACTGTTTGCTTCCATGGTCATGCCTCTTTCCAGTTCAGGGTTTCAGTGACGGATACTGTGCCCGCCTTCCTGCTCATTGTCAAAAGTCCCTGCTGCCCTCCCCTCAGGCGGCGTGGTGACTACAGGGACGGAGAGCGCTGCCCGATCCACCTTGCGGTCCCGGAAAGTTGATCGATCAGGGTTTCAAACTCCGCCAGCAGTTCCGGTCCACCGAAATAGTTCAGTACGGATTTCGACCGCCCTGATTTCTCGACCGTGGTGATACGTGATGGCAGATCCGATACCACTATCCGCTCGCCGCCGGGCCCAGTCTGAAAACGGTATTCCTCCTGCAGGCCAAAGAAATCCATGTCCGCGGCGAACGCCGCCAGCCTGGCAAAGGCGTCGGGATCAACCCGGTGGCGGAAATCGCCTTCCGACTCGACGAAGCGTTCACCGTGAAACTCCACCAGCCCATCCGGATAAATGGCAACGGTATAGACCGGACAGATGCCAAAGCAGGCGGTGCGCTGCAATGAAATCCGGGTGATGTCCGGTGCAGAGTGGGTGCAGGCTGGCATACTGACAAGCAGCAACACGGCCGCTACCGTAACCAACGATTTCCTGAATTGCTGTAGCATGACTCGGTACAACATGTCTCTGTCTCAACGCTTCTGATGCAGGGCGGAAAATGGTAACGTTCAGCCTACACTCATCGGACATTCCGGGGAAATACCGTGCTCACGTTTTTTAGACGACTGTTCGTCACTGTATTGACCGTTTTGCTGGCGGCAGTCATCTTTCTGGTGGCCATGCGTTTCCATGACGGCCCACTGGCAATCATCAGCGGAGGGCCGTTCAGGAGTGGTGAACTCAGTCCGGCCCCGGATGACTGGAGCTTCCTGAAGGACCGTGACACCATCGAGTTTCAAACCCTCGTCCCGGCGCGCTCACGGACAGTGTGGCTGGCAGTCCACGACGGACGCCTGTTTATTGTCAGCGGTTACATGACGACCGGTTACGGTGCCCTTTGGAAACAGTGGCCCCACTACATCGAAGCGGATGACCGGGTCCTCGTCAGGATTGACAACCGGCTTTATCAACTGCGCTTCGACCGCGTCATCAGCGGTTCGGATATCGAGCCGGTGCTGCGCGAGTTCAGCCGCAAGTATGGCGACAGTCTGGGTGTGGATGCCTCTGAAGTGACCGACGGCCGCACCTGGATGTACGAAGTGGTGGAACGTTGAGTTGACGGTTTTACCGCCCCGGGGTATCCCAGGCCGCCAACCGCTCAGAATTGTGAAGCCAGCGGAGTTGCCTGAAGGCCCCTTCGGGCGGGGCCTGTCGGGAGTCGCTGCTTCGTTGCCGTGCTTGGCAAGGGAGTGGCCATTCCCGGCGCACGGCGCCTCACAGCAACACCCGACAGACTCCCGCAGAACATTGTGGGACTTAATCAGAGGTTCCCTAGCGCAGGCTCAGGCGTCGATCCGGGTCCGGCCGGAAAATCAGGTACTCGATGTCACTGTGCAATTCACTCCACCAGTGTGGCGTGTGCCCAGGAATAATCACCACATCGCCGGGCACAATTCGGCGGCTTACGCCGCCCTCGATTCCCGTGCCGCGCAAACTGGTAGCAGACGTCTCCGGTTGATACGGATCAATGAGCGTACCTCCGGTCACCAGTGTGGCCTCGCCTTTCAGCATGTAATAGATCTCGGTGGTGTCCACACGATGCAGATTTGCGTCGCCAGCCACCCCCAGCGGCCGGTAGACGCCATACACACCGACCCGGTAGTCGCCGGTCACCTCGACTACCCGGATGGGACGATCACTGACCCGGTCTCTGGGCAGGGCATCGATGAAGTGTCGAATATCCAGCGCGGTGACGTCGGTCGCAATGGGAGGCAGTTCCGGCGCCGGTGTCGTCTGGGCGAGCACCAGCAATGGCATTATCAGCGAGCTGAACGCTACAGTGGCCAGAGTTCGGTTGTGCATGAGAAGTCTCCTGTCATTTGTCGTTCCACCCGGAGCGGGTTTGCGCATGCAGGCGCAGCCTGATTTCGGCAATCCTTCACTGGCCGGATCGGCCTGCAATTGCCGATACCATGAACCGGCACTGCAATTAATGCAAGCACAGGTGCTGCCAGTCTGGTTACCAGCCCCCTTGAACAGATACTGGAACCCGGCAACGGGTCCTGCTGACGATGACAATTTTCCAGCCCCGACACGTGTCATATCTTGGACTAGAATGAATATTAAAATTATTTATAATTCAATAGGATAATTCTCTTTTCTAAGGCAGGATAAGACATTCCTTCGGGCTCTTGGGAGGTCGGACTGGTAAGGAAGCGGGCTAGGAACCGGTTCTCGGTGTGTGGGAAAATATAAGCCGGCACGGCATTTGAGGGTCACCACAGGTGCGTATCGTGACCCAGGTTGCTGCAAGGTTTCAACTCGTCCTGGAGGCGTGAATGCCCAATAAACTGGAGGGCCAGATCTGGCTGGCTGCAGACTCGAGTGGTGACTCATTCGCCCTGGAGCAGCTGAAATTGCTGGGTGCCATCAACGAAACCGGTTCCATCAGCGCAGCGGCCAGGGAACTCGGCATCAGCTACAAGACTGCCTGGGAACGTCTGGACCGGATGAACAACCTTTCGGCACGTCCACTGGTAACCCGGTCGGCAGGTGGCAGCCAGGGCGGTGGCACTCACCTTACGGCCCACGGGAAGAGCCTGCTGGCAGGTTTTTCCCTGTTGCAGGAACAGCACAGCGAGTTTGTCAGCCGGCTGGGTGTGAATATCGGACGCCTCGATGACCTGACCCGTTTTGTCAGGAGCAATCAGCTGGTCAGCAGCGCCGGTAATCAGTTTCTGGGCACCGTCACTGCCGTGCAGCCGGGGGCGGTGAACGCGGAGATCACCTTGAAAGTCAACGACAGGGTCTCGCTGGTAGCCATAATCACCGAACCAAGCCGGATCAATCTGGATGCCAGTCCGGGCAGAGCGCTGCTGGCACTGGTCAAAGCCTCCTCGGTGCTGTTAAGCAGCAGTCCGACACTGACAGTCAGCGCCAGGAATATAATCCCGGGCCGAATCGCCCGGCTGGTTGCGGGCAAGGTGAATACCGATGTCATTATCGATATCGGTGACGACAAGACTCTCAATGCCGTCATCACCAATCCCAGCGCCTCCGCCATGGGGCTCAGGAAGGACATGGTTATTACCGCTTTCTTCAAGGCCTCCAGCGTTATTCTGCTGGCTGGTTGATTTCACCGGCCGGCAGCAGCGCCACAGCTTTCACCTGGGCATAAAGGTGTCTTCCGGGTTCGATTTGAAGTTGCTGCCGGGAATAGTCGGATATTCTCGCCAGCAGCCTGTCACCGGCCAGGTCGAGTTGCACCGTACAGCTGCCACTGGTCTTCACTTCTGAAACCTGTTCTACAATCGCTGGTAATATATTGAGAATACTGCTTTTTTCTGATTTTTCCAGGCTGAGGCTGACATCCCTGGCCTGAATTTTCAGGCGTACGGACACTTGCTCCATCCGGGGCGTTTGTGGCACATGGAATACATTGCCAGCTGCTGTCGACACCGAAGACAGGCCCGGCAGGTGGCTTGCAAGCAGTCGTCCCGGCAGCACGCTGAAGGCATCATCAAGTCGGCTAAGCGGCGTGGAAACGTCAGCAAACACCTCCACCAGGGGGCCGCTGGTGATAACCCTGCCCTGCTCCAGAACTACAACATGGTCCGCCAGCCGGACCAGTTCATCGGTAGAATGGGTTACATAAAGTGCTGGAATATCAAGAAGGTGAAGGGCGTTCTCGAGAAATGGTATGAGCCTGGACCTGCTGGCGATGTCCAGCGCCGCGAGGGGTTCATCCAGGAGCAACAGGCCGGGCCTGCTTAGCAGTGCCCGGCCCAGTGCCACGCGCTGCTGTTCACCACCGGATAAATCGTGAACCCCCCGGTCCAGCAGTGGCTCCAGCTCCAGGGTCTTGATGATCGCCTGTTGATTCAATGACGTGCCGCCGCGGCGCCGGGCACCGAACAGCAGATTGTTCCTCACCGACAGGTGGGGAAACAGGCCAGCCTGCTGAAACACGTAACCCACGCCACGCCGGTGTGCGGGCAACCAGAAACCGGGTTCCTGCCACACCTGGCCATTGACTTCCACCCGGCCAACAGCCTGTTGCTCAAGCCCCGCGACGCTGCGCAGCAGGCTGGTCTTGCCTGAGCCGGAGGGACCGAAAAGCACCGACACACCACGCCCTGGAAGTTGACAGTCCACCTCCAGCCGGAAATCGGCAAGTTGCAGCTGCGTACGGATTTCGATCACGACAGGTTTACCAGGCGCGTTCTTCTGTTGGCCAGGTTCATCAGCAGCAACACCAGAAACGATAATCCCAGCAACAGGGCCGCCAGTGCGTGGGCCTGGGAGTACGCCAGGGATTCGACGTGTTCGTAGATGGCGATGGATACCACCTGGGTTTCACCGGGTATGTTGCCGCCGATCATCAGTACCACACCGAACTCTCCCAGCGTGTGGGCGAAACCCAACACCGTGGCGGACAGGTAGCCGAGCCGGCTCAAGGGCAGGACCACATGCAGAAAGCTGGCGACTGGACCGGCACCCAGCGTCGCAGCCACCTCCAGTGGCCGTGTCCCCAGTGCCAGGAATGCGTTCTGCAGGGGCTGGACGACAAACGGCATGGAGTAGATCACCGATCCCACCACCAGGCCCGAAAAGGAAAACGCTATCCCGGGCAATCCCAGTGCCTGCAGGGGGGCACCGACCGCCCCACCGGGTGACATCAGCAGCAACAGATAGAAACCCAGCACCGTCGGTGGCAAAACCAATGGCAAGGCGACCAGCGCTTCCACCAGCGGCCGCAGGCGGGAACGGGTGCGGGCCAGCCACCAGGCCAAGGGCGTACCCAGCACCAGGAGCAGAATCGTGCTCGAGGCGGCCAGCTTAAGTGTTAAAATTAATGCTGTTATATCAGCCTGTTGCAACACCAGACTAATCCAGTTTTTCAGGTTGTGGCGGGAGTCCGTAACCGGCCTCCTCGATGCGGGAACGGGCTGCCGGTGTGGCCAGGAAGTCGAGCAATTCCCGGCCTGCCCGGGTGTCGCGGAGGATAACCAGTTGCTGGACGATCGGCTGGTAGTGTGAATCCGGAACCAGCCAGTAGCCGCGATTACCCGCCGCCAGTACCTGGGATAACGCGACGAAGCCAATCTGAGCGTTGCCTGTTGCCACGAATTGGTAAGTCTGGGCGACGTTTTCCCCGCGCACCAGTTGCCCGACGCCGGGTTGCAGGACCTCATTCAACCCCAATGACTGCAGGGTTTCCACGGCGGCCTGCCCATAGGGTGCCAGCCGGGGGTTGGCGATCGCCAGGGTCTGGAAGTCACGGGATTTCAGTATCCGCTCGACTACTTCAGAGCTGGCTGCCGCGGGCGCCCAGAGTACCAGACGACCCAGGGCATAGCTGCGCAATCGGGAAGCAGGCAGTGAGAGACGTTCTACCAGTTCCGCCGGACGCCGGGCATCCGCCGAAAAAAAAAGGTCGAAGGGGGCACCATTGACAATCTGTGCGAAGTGGCGGCCGCTGGAACCCCGCACCACCCGTACCCGGTGTGACGAGGATTTCTCGAAGTCCACCACCAGCCGGTCCAGGGTTTCGGCAAAATTGGCGGCGACCGCGACGGTCAGGGTGTCGGCCCGGGAGGCCGGCGCAAGGGCCAGCATCAGAAGGGCCGCCAGTAAACAGGCCGACAGCACCCTTCCCGCGGCCGCCACCGGCGTCGCCAACAAAGGGTCTGGCTCCGGGGAGGAACCCCTGTAAAGGGCTGCCACAGCGCCTGTGGAGACTGCTGCTGCGCCGCTCGCTGAAGTCTGACTGCTCACGGTCGTATTCACCTGGTGAAGGTTGCATTCGGTTTCAACAGGCCCGGGACTGTCCGCCTCAGGGCTGAGCCTGCCTGGTTTGGCGCTGGGCTTCCTGGCCTGCCGTTACACGCTCGTTATCCTGCCGTTATGTAGGTGGCTACATAGCGTGAGTGTAACGACTGCCGATAACCAAAGTAAAGTAGGGCTTCTGGTACCGGGTCGGCTGCGGGACAACGACCCGCGTCGACACCTGATACTGACTTGGAATAAAGTAGATAATCTTTTTTTAATCTTAGAGTTAGCGATGTTTTATAATGTCAGCAACTAAGTCCCCCTATCCCCTGTTTGACACGTTGGAGGCGATGCCGAACCCGTTCAAGCATCCGGTTGGCGACCTCGCTGCAGTGCTTTCGGTGTCGCTTCCCGAGGAGGCCGCAGCGGATTATCAGCTGGCGAGCGAATTTATCTACAGCTATCGCGGCAGTCCGGACACTTTCTCCACTTACCGACGGGAGATCGAACATTTCCTCCAGTGGCTCTGGCTGGTGGCAAAAAAGACAATAAAACAGCTCACCAGAGACGATATCGAACGTTATGTCGAGTTTTCCCGACAACCCCCGGGATCCTGGGTGGGCAGCAAGAACGTGGCCCGTTTCCTGAACCGTGGCGGGGAGCGCAGGCCCAACCCCGACTGGCGTCCCTATGTCACCAGTTCTCCCCAGTATGTACTCTCCCAATCCGCGATACAGTCCTTATTCAGTATCTTAAGCAGTTTCTTCAACTTCTTGATTCAAGAGAATTACCTGGCATCCAACCCGGTTACCCAAATACGTCAGAAAAGTAAATTCATTCGCAAGCGCCAGGCTCAGACAAAGATTCGCCGGCTGTCCCCCCTGCAATGGAGCTACCTGATCGACACGGCGGAACAGATGGCCGTTGAAGACCCCCAGGTCCACGAACGAACCCTGTTTATCATGAACGCCCTGTTCGCCATGTACCTGCGGATATCGGAGCTGGTGGAAACCAGCCGCTGGTCACCGCAGATGGGTCATTTCCAGCCCGACCAGGAGGGAAACTGGTGGTTTGTCACGGTCGGCAAGGGCAATAAGGAACGGGAGATCTCAGTCAGCGACGCGATGATGGAAGCGTTGAAGCGTTACCGCCTGTCCCGGGGCCTTACCGCTCTACCTGTTCCCGGTGAGTCAACGCCACTTGTGCACAGGGCCAGAGGCGTTGGCGGAATCACCAGCACCCGGCAGATCCGCGGCATCGTGCAGAAGTGTTTTGACGCGGCGGCCGCCCGGATGCGGGCGGAAGGGTTTGTGGAGGAGGCGGAGCGGCTGGCGGCGGCCACCGTTCACTGGCTGCGGCATACCGGTATTTCCGAAGACGTCAAGCACCGCCCGCGGGAGCATGTGCGGGACGATGCGGGGCATGGTTCCAGCGCCATCACCGACCGCTACATCGACGTGGAACGCGCCGAACGTCATGCTTCGGCCCGCAACAAGGTGATAAAACCCTGATTTGGCATGGAAAAGACATGTAAAATACGCGAATCCGACGAGGCTTGCCGGCAGTTGGAGTGGATTCATGGGGAATTTTCGTCTGGAACCGCAATTTGGCCGATCAAGACTGTAGATTACTGAGGCTACACTGTTGTATAACTTCATTGAACTGAAAAAGCCCATTCGGCGTTCCAATAATGGCGTGAATAGAGTTTTTTGGGGTTCCGCCTGATCTGGAGACCTTCAGGAATGGTTCGCTGGCATGTAAAAGTTGAAGCACTGGAAAACGTTATGATCGAAATTACCACTGCCCACTCGCAAGTACGACTGTCTTTCCGAAACCGGGTCAAATTCTGGCTGGGTGCATTGCTGCTGGCAACCGGCCCGCTGGCGATGGCTCAGGAACCGGTGGAACTGGAGCCGGTTCTGGACCTCGAGTCCCTGTATAAGCCGACACGGAGTCAGCTTATCTACGGCCAGACGGCGACCGACCTGATTAACGAGCTGGAGGAAAAGCACTACTCGAAGGTAGACGTGGATGACGAGTTTTCCTCCGAACTGCTGAAAAACTACGTCGATATACTGGACAGCTCACGTCTTTATTTCCTGCAGGAGGATATCGACAGTTTCGAGAGGTACCGCTACAACCTCGACGACAGTCTGAAGAATGGCAGTGTCGAGCCCGGCTTCGACATATACAACGTATACCTGCAGCGGCTTCTGGACCGCCTCATCTTCGCTATCAATACGATAGAGAACGACATCCCGTCCATGGATTTCACCATCGACGAGGAGATCGTCATCGATCGTGAGGATGCCGCCTTCCCCACTACCAGGGAAGAGCTGGACGAGTTATGGCGCAAGCGCATGAAGAACAGCGTGCTGAGCCTGAAATTGACCGGCGACACTAATGCAGAGATTCGCGAGAAACTCAGCAAACGGTATCGGAACCAGCTGGATCAGGTGCTGAAAACCAACGAACGTGACGTGTTTCAGACCTACCTGGCAACGGTGGCGCGCACTGTCGATCCACACACTGCCTACTACTCGCCGCGGGACTCGGAAAATTTCAACATGGGGCTGTCGCTGTCGTTGCAGGGAATCGGCGCGCAACTGACCACCGAGGAGCAATACACCAAGGTGGTGGAGTTGATCAAAGGCGGCCCTGCTGAACGGGGTGGCAATCTGCAGGCAGGTGAAAAGATAATAGGCATCGGCCAGGGCCCGGACGGCGAGATCAAGGACGTTGTCGGTATGCGTCTTGATGACGTGGTGGACCAGATTCGTGGCGAGAAAGGCACCGTGGTTCGCCTCAGTGTGATACCTGCCGACGCCGTGAGCGAAAGCAGCGCGCGTGTGGTCCGCATTACCCGCGATACGGTGAAGCTGGAAGACCAGTCTGCCCGCAAAGAGGTCATCGAGCTGAGCTACAGCGGCCATGACTACCGCATCGGTGTCATTCATCTGCCCACCTTTTATTTTGATTTCGAGGCGGCGGCCCGTGGCGAGACCGACTATAAGAGCTCCACCCGCGACGTACGCAACCTGTTGGAGGAACTCAAGCTGGAAGGCGTAGACGGCGTGGTGGTCGACCTGCGTAACAATGGTGGTGGCTCACTCAGCGAGGTGAACCAGCTGGTGGGGCTTTTCATCGACACCGGTGCCACCGTGCAGATACGCTACACCGGGATTCGTGCCGGCTTTACCAGAGCCTTCGGCGACAACGACCCGGAAGTTGTCTATGACGGCCCCCTGGCCGTCCTTGTCAACCGGACCAGCGCCTCCGCTTCCGAGATTTTTGCCGGCGCGATCCAGGATTACCAGCGCGGTGTCGTGCTGGGTGGCCAGACCTTTGGTAAAGGCACGGTGCAGGAAATCATTCCCATGAACTACGGCCAGGTCAAACTGACCCGCTCCAAGTTCTACCGCATTTCCGGGGAAAGTACCCAACACCGCGGCGTGGTGCCGGATATCGAGTTCCCGGACGTCCTGCAGACCTACGAAGACCTGGGGGAAAGCAGCCTTGACGGTGCCCTCCCTTGGGATACCGTAAGGCCGGTGGAATATTCCGCCTATTACCCGATTCAGGAATTTCTGCCCGAGCTGACGCGTCTGCACGACGAGCGGGCGCAGACCTCGCCGGACTTCATCTACCTGGAAGACCAGATTGAGCGGTCTCTCAAATACAGGGATCGCACCACCCTGTCTCTCAACGAGGCTGTCGTCAAGGCTGAGCGCGAAGATACCCGCCGCGAGGAATTCGATGCGGAAAACATGCGCCGCTTCCTCAAGGGTCTGCCCCTGCGCGAGTGGGTGGATGAAAACGACGAAGCCGGGGACCTGGCCGGTGCCGCAGAGGATGAAAATACCGCTGATGTGGCCCAGCTGGACGCCGATTCCGGACAGCCGGCTGAGCCCGCTGTCGATGCCGAAGTTGACGAAGTTGAGGAGGAAACCGATCCATTGCTGCTTGAAAGCGGCTACATCCTGGTCGACCTGATGCGGCTCTCTGACGGGGGTGTCATCGCCGCGCAGAACTCCGGCTCCCGCGCCAGCCTGAACTAGGGAGCCTCCGAAAGCGCCTCCACTGCATTCCAAAAAAAGCCCCCGGTAACGGGGGCTAATCATTGAAGTCGAGCTCCAAGGAGGAAATTCAATCAACCTGTTGTTGATTGAAAGCTTAGTAAACCTTAAAAATCGAGCAATGGTATTGCCTGAACCGGGCGCCCCAGCGATCAATTGTGGCATTGGAGAGGCATCGGTTTCCTTCCCTGGCTGTGGTGATCAACCACAATAACCACTGAACAAGTCCCCAGCAGTCTCGGCAGTTAATGCGGCGGGCTCTGGTGCCAAGATGAAAGACTGGGTTAATTGCCAGCGGTGACTGGCGCACAACCGGGGAGGCGCGGGCACTCCTGGTTATCAGGCAGGGCGACGGCCATGGCCCGTTGATAGGCCGGCCGTTGTTCCACTCTTTTTTCCCAGGCGGCAAAATTCGGGTAGCTGGAAAGATCCAGCGCAAAATAATTGGGGTCCGGCGCCAACTCTGCAACAAAATGCATCATGATATCGGCAGCCGAGAACTCGGAACCGCCGAAATAGGGGTACTTTTCCAGGTGAGCTTCGATAAAAGCCATTGCACGCTGCGTGCCCACCAGGCCAACCACCGGCGCATTGGGGACGAATGCCCGGTCGGCATTGGCCTGGATGCCCGCATAGCGCCCGCCACGAGCCTCACCGAATAACACCGGCAGGGCGCTGCCTTCAGCGAAATGCAGCCACAGCAGATAGTCAAAATACTCTTCTGAATCAGGGTCTGGTTGCAACCGCCCGTCGCTGTGTTGCGACATCAGATAGGCGATGATGCCGCCCGACTCCACCATCATCGTGCCCTTGTAGACTACAGTTGGCGACTGTGGCATGAGGGGATTGACCTGTCTGATCAGATCGTAGGAGCCTTCTTTGTTACCGCGCTCGAACACGGCCTGGTAGGGAATGCCGAGTTCCTCCGCCAGCCAGATAATTCGATAGCCCCGCGTCCCTTCCACGGTATAGATCCGCAGGTCAGGCTCATCCTGGGCCAGCGCATCAACCGAAACGAGCCACTGCAAGGCCATGAGGGTCGCCAGCACGATTTTCAATGCACTGCCAGGGATACCGTGACTGATCTGTCGCACAATCATTCCTCGATCAAGGGGTTTCTGTGGAGGGGGAATTCATGGGAGCAAGCCCCGGCACTTCATTGTCCGGGAGTGCGCGCAGTCGCGCAGCGATAAATGCCGGACGGGATTCGACCCGCTCCTGCCAGGCATTGAAGTTGGGGTATTTTGACATATCCAATGCAAAATACTCCGGCCGCGGCGCCAGGAAGATGATGTAGTGCATCATGATGTCGGCAATGGAAAACGTCCCGCCGCCAAAATAGGGGTACCTGCCGATGTAGTCCTCGATGAACTCCATGGTCTGTTCGGTTCGCAGACTGGAATCATCGCTGGGCTCCGAGCTGGCGAGAGTCCGTGCCGGCCCGATCGCTGCATAGCGGCCTCCCCGCCCTTCAGAAAACAATACCGGAAACGCACTGCCCTCGGAAAAATGAAGCCATTGCTGGTGGTACAGGTAATCCACTGAATTGACATCGGGTTCCAGCTGCCCCTCCCCGTAGCGGCTCAGCAGATAGTCAAGAATGGCTCCCGACTCAACCAGCATGCGGCCTCTGTACAGAACGGAAGGTGCTACCGGCATCGCCGGGTTGACCTCTCTCAATGTGGCGAACGAGCCGGGTACATCCCCCCGCTTGAACACCAGGGTGTAGGGAAGTCCCAGCTCCTCGCACAACCATGCCACCCGGCGCGAGCGCCGCCCTTCCACATGATAGATAATCAGGTCATCAGCTGTCAGAGAGTCTCTTTCGGTGGACGCGGCCTCAGCTGGAGAAATCCCGTTTACAGCCAGCCCCAGGCCGAGCAGCCCCAGGCCGAACAACAGTCTCACCGGAGTTTTTTTCACACTTAGTTCCCCAACACGAAGGTATGTGGTTGATGCAGGCGGTCTAAAAGTATCCCGGTTAAACCCTGCTTGTCCACTTCCCCGGGAGTTTACCACTGGCCATTCACCGATTCCGATGAGGCTGGTACACGATCACAACAGGACTCCGACCCCGATTCCGGCACGCCCGAAGGCACTTGCAGACAAGCCCGCTTCAATACTTGGCTTGCGGGCCGACGTAACCTGGTGCCGATGCGCTTCCACAGTAATCCCGGCACAAGAGCAGAGCCTTGGCGATTCAATCAAAGGTTTCTTAAGGCACCGCTTTATTCTATAAAGAGACTTGAACCGGCAGCGCGTATTTCCAACAGTGCACAACAGCGCTATGGTAGCAGCCAGCCTGGCTCCTGGAGTTTACGCCCCTTCATGCAATCGAGCTGGAATCTTGAATAGTCAAAATAAAAAAGGAAAGAATCCGAAATGAGCGTCGCCAATAATCTGATCCCTCGTAAAACCGTTACTGCCGCCTGCCTGACATTCCTGGCCTGTTGGCTGGCGCTGTCGGCAGACCTGTCCGTGGCAAAGGTGGTCCGCCTCGAAGTCGAACAGCGTCAGATCGTTGCTGGTGGCTCGGAGTTCGGCGAGGTTGGCCCCTACGAACGCCTCCAGGGAACCGCCTATATCGAGGTTGATCCACGCGACCCCCTCAACGCCCTCATCGTTAATCTGGATCGCGCTCCGGTAAATGCCCGGGGGATGGTCGAGCTGAGCACGCCATTCTACATTCTGAAACCGGTCGACATGGATCGTGGTAACAGCAAAATTCTCTATGGCATCAATAACCGCGGAAACAGCATCGAGATGGGCCGCTTCAATCTGGTCGAGCCTGGCGCCAGCCGCGACATGGGCACGGCGGAAGCCTTTGGCGATGGGTTTCTCCTGCAGCAGGGCTATACCGTTGTCGATGCAGGCTGGCAGGGTGATCTGGTGCCACGCCCGGGAATACTGGCGCCGCAGTTTCCCGTCGCCTACCAGGCCGACGGCAGCGCCATTGTATCCCGGGTCAGAGTCGAGTATTCCGGTGTTATACCCCGGGAAGGGACCTTCAGTTTACCGCTTAACGGCAGCGCCTTTTTCCGCTCCTACGAAACGGCACAGACAGATCCAACTCAATCAACACTCACAGTGCGCGATACTCCCGACGGAGAACGACTCCTGATCGCACCCGGAGACTGGGCTTTCGGGACCTGTGAAGGTGGACGCAGCCTGACCCGGACAACACGGGATATCTGCCTGTTCGGCGGCTTTCAGCCCAACCGTATCTATGAACTGACCTACCCTGCCAAGGACCCTGTCGTAATGGGCCTGGGGCACGTGACGACTCGTGACCTCGCTTCGTTTCTTCGGTTCGAGGCAATGGACGATGCGGGTTCACCAAACCCTTTGGCGGGCAGGTCGGGTGAACTCAGAATTCGCCGTGCCTATGCCACCGGTACTTCTCAGACCGGAGGGTACCTGCGAGATCAAATCTATCTCGGGTTCAATGAAGATGAAAAGCACCGCAGGGTATTCGATGCCATCAACATCAATATCGCTGGAACTGACAGGGTTTTTATCAATGTGGAGTTTGCAAATCCCAATATTTTTTCCACCGAGTCTGAACAGCATGACTTTCTTCAGACCAGCTACCCCCCGCATACCTATGCTGTGACAACTGACCCGGTATCGGGAATACGTGATGGGCTGTTAAAACGCCCCCGTACTGATCCGTTGATAATCGATACTCATACCGAAACCGAATATCATCAACTACGTGCCTCCTTGAGTCTTGCGGACGGAGTCGGGCGCCCTGTTCCAATACCGGATACGGTTCGTATTTATCTACTGTCCGGCATGCAGCACGGTGGTCAATGGCACGCCACACTGCCCGGCCCCTCCGGCAACTGCCTGCATCCGACCAACCCGACACCGCATCACTTGACCGCCAGAGCATTGCTGGTGGCAATGGACCGATGGGCTGACCTCGGCATCGAACCGCCAGCGAGTCGGGTACCTGATGTTCGTGACGGCACTTTGGTCACTCCGGATGAAGCACGAAGGCTCTTTCCCAGAATTCCAGGCGTCTTTTTCCCACCAGTGTTGAATACCCTGGACTTGCTGGATTTCGGGCCAGGATTTGGCTCGCGCGGCGGTAAGCTGAGTCAGTTACCGCCCCGACCCGTCGCCCCCTACCGAATCATGGTTCCCCGCCCGGATACCGACGGCATCAACGTTGCCGGCATAAGGCAACTCGAAACGGCAGTTCCCGTGGCGACATTGACAGGCTGGAACATGCAGGGCCCCGGTTTCCGAGAAGGCCATTCCTGCGGCCTCAGCGGCTCCTATCTGCCTTTCGCTGCGACACGGCAGGATCGCCTTGCAACGGGCGACCCCCGCCCTTCGCTTGAGGAACGCTATGGCGATTCAGCGGGTTACCTGAATACCCTTGAGGCGGCTGCAGCGGCACTGGTGCGCGACAGGCTGTTACTGCCAGCGGATGCGGAGCGCTATCTTCGGGAAGCCACTGCAGACAACCCGTTCGATTAGCTCACTCACTTGTTTGTACATGCCACTGGGTTTCATGGGACAATGCAGGCTTCAAACACTAAACCCTGTCAGCACGCTTTGCTGGAATTCGATGGCACAGGCCAGGAACTTTAAAATGAAACTTTCATATGATTTTTCAACCAGTCGGCTGTTGACTTCCCTGTCCACCTTTCATAAACGTTGCGTTTTTTGCATTGCGATCCTGGTTTTGACAGGGTGCGCGGGCGATGGAATTAACCGCTCTACCGGTGAACTGGTCGACGATGCGTCTGTCGCCAGCCGGCTTAAAGCCGCTTTGCTTGCCGATGACGCTACAGACGGCCTCGATATTGAAGTTGAATCCTATCGAGGGCGTGTGCAGTTGATCGGTTTTACCGATTCCCAGGCAGAAGTTGACCGTGCGCTGGAAATCGCTGGTACTACAGTGGGTGTAGTGAGTGTTTCCAATGCGCTTCAGATCGTGTCCGATGCCCGCCGGGTCGGTGAGTATATTGATGACACTGTACTTGTCACCAGAATCACCAGCGCGCTGGCAAGAAATTCAGCTGTCAGCGCGATCAACATTGAGGTTGAGGTGAATCGCGGAGTGGTGATTCTGGGGGGCTTCGTGGATACGACACAAGAGCGTGAACTTGCGGGCCAGGTCACCGAGGGGATTGACGGAGTCGAACAGGTCATTAACAGCCTGGAGATACGGTAGAGTAGCAATTTCAGCAACAAGTGATTCATGCTGCAGCACTTTACACTTTTTCGTCGTGGAATCAGGGAAGCTGAACCTCCCTGGAGCAACAGGATTTATCTATTCAGAATTACAGTAGCAGTTCTGGTTCTGCTGCTTCTCACAGCCTGCGTCTCGCCGCGTGCCTGGAACTGGCCTGATTTTCTTCCCAGGCAACAACTTTTTATTGCAGCATGGCAAGCAGATCACCTGAATCAACAGGTGCAATCTCAGCAAGACTATCTGAATTGGGTGCGGAGTTTCTATACCGGAACGGTTGTTTACCCACGCGGATGGCTGGATATTCAGGCAGAGCTGTCCCAGCGCGCCGAACCTCAATTGCGGCCGAAATTAATCTGTGAACTGGAAAGACTTGGCATCGCAATTGGTGCCGAGTGGGCCAAATCAAACGGAGCTCGGATTATCGATAGCAGTATGCTGTCTCTCTGGGGATCGGTTCTGCAGTTGTCGCAATTGAGCAATCAGGAATTTGAGGCGGTAAATCAAATCTCCGAAGACGTGTCGCTGCTACTGGAGGGGGGATTAAGAAAGCACGAAATAATCGAATCCCGCTACGCGGGTAAACTGGGCATTGACACATTCGGGGGTTTCTAGGGAACCTCTGATTAATTACCCATGTTTTTGGAGATACGACCCCTCATATGCTCTGCGTGGCGATTAACGTAGGGAGTACCAGGGTATGTTCCCTGGCCGGCATATTGCCTTTCAATTTATATCTTTCACCGTTAAGAGTGAAGTCGATTTCGATAGAGACTTTGCCCTGGGGCCAATACGGAATCGGGGGCAGATCTTGTTGCGCATATCGAGGATTATTCTGCATCCAAAAATAGCCTGGATAATCAGTTAGCATAACTGTCGGTGGTTCATCACCCATCTGGTAGGAGAACAAATGAATGGTGATTGACTGCACCAGCGGATTGGGTCCTATTTTTCTCCTCTTGTCGCGAATATTGATCTGAAAGTACATTTCATCGTGTGACTCATACCTCTGGATCACTGCCCGTTTTCTTAAGCGGGTGGGAAATTCTGCCGGATACGTGGAAATCTCGAGTACGTTCTGTCCATCCAGAACTTGGACAAAGGGTTTGTATTCACGTTGCCTGATAATCGTGCAACCCGTGAGCGTCAGCAGCAAGGGGAGTAACAATGGAATTTGAGTCGTTGACAGCATTTTATTCACACACCTGCACGCCTTTCTTTACTGACCTGGCGGGACTGCTGGATATCACTGACAACATCCCGACCTCAGATGGGGCCTAAACCTTTTCATTGCATCTGGGCATATATCAATCAGAGGTTCCTTAATGGAATTTCTGCCTTACCTTGACAGTACCCGTTAATTTTAATTCCGGGACTGGATCGGCGGATGTCACTGGTTTGGCCACGCCTGGTGAAAACGGTGGCACCGACTGATCGAGCAATTCCAGTCCGGGAGGCAGCTTTCATCCCGGATACCTGAAATTAAATAACATCAACAAAGGACTTAAATCGTGAATAAACATCTGTTGTTATTGATTATTACTGCTCTACTGCCTCTCTCAACTTACGCGCAGAAGCCTGCTTCCCGTAATTTCGTAGCCCACCTGTCTGGCGATCAAGAGGTCCCTTTGGTAGAGTCTGGTGCAACCGGGCAGGCGATTTTTCAGGTCACTGGCGAGGGTGGGTTTTTAGCCTTTCGCCTTAACGTGGCCAACATTCACAATGTGGTTGCCTCGCACATCCATCTGGCTCCTGCCGGTTCCAACGGAGCTGTAGTCGCCTTTCTTTATGGCCCCGAGATTTCCGGCGGGGGGCGGACACAGGGTGTCCTAAACGAAGGTCTGCTGGAGTCGGCTGACCTGGTAGGGCCGTTAGCGGGCCAGGATATTTCGGTGCTTATCGAAGCCCTGAGGACGGGAGGCGCCTATGTCAATGTGCATACCAATGATGGAATTGGCTCCCCAAATACTGGCCCCGGTGACATCGCCAGTGGTGAGATACGTGGGCAGATAAGACCCGCTGGACCAAGATAAGCCAGGATAAAATTACAATGCATGGAGTTCGGGTGACGGAGTTCTGCCGTCGCCTGCACTTCCTGATTGACCAGAGGCTTTCTAATCAACCGCCCCAGAGGAATGTCTTATGAACAATCGACGAAGAGAAGCACTCAAATTGATCGGGGTCGGTGCTGCGAGCCTTGCAGCCGGAAGTTCGACTTCAATGGCGAAGGCTCAGCAGCAACCGGTGGCCTTAATCGGCAGTGCTTTCGCAGCAAATACGCAGATCAAACCTCTGAATTTTGAACCGGACGGACTTGATGGAATCTCCGGGTCTGTGATTATCTCCCATCACCAGAATAACTACGCCGGCTCAGTGCGCGCGTTCAATACCATTAAAGAACGCCTGGAGGAAGCACTCGGCGACGATGCAATACCCGCGTATGTCTACAACGATTTGAAACGCGAGCACCTGATGCGCACCGGGTCGGTTGTGCTGCACGAATTGTACTTTGATAACCTGGCCCCGCCAGGCAGTCGCAATGCTGAATTGGACCGCGCTCTCGTGTCTTCATTTGGCAGCGTGACGACCTGGGAGAAAGAATTCACACGCGTCGCCTCCGGATTGAGTGGCGGCTCAGGCTGGGTAATGCTGGCGTGGAATCACCAACTCGGAACCTTGGAAAACTACTGGATGGCTGATCACACAAACAGCCCGATTTATTCCAGCCCTGTTCTCGTTCTGGACATGTACGAACATTCGTACCATATGGACTATGGTGCGGCAGCCGGTCAGTATATTGATGCATTTATGCGGAATGTAAACTGGGAAGTCGCAGCAGCGCGTCTTGCTGATGCTGCTGTCTAACTTGCTGCTAGGAGAAAACAAGGTGAATAGAAAAATAAAGACTCTAGGTTCGATCGCAGTACTTGTGAGTTTCCCAATATCTGTATTGCCCAATGCAACGCCCGCGGACACCGCGCTCGACCGCGCATTGCGGGAGACACATTCATGACAAAACCTATCGGTATCCTATTTGGAATGGCGGCTTGCCTGGCGGCATGCGGGACAATGACGCCGGGCCAAGCCGCGGCCCAGACCCCAACCGCCGAACCCGCTGAACCGCAACGTGACTATGTCGCGCTCTTGCCGCGCTTCGATCAGATCATCGGCAGCCTTATATTCAACCCGGCCGTTCTGGAGCAACCCGAATGGCACGCATTCCGGGAAGAATTCGGCGCATTGACAGCACAGGCACAAAGCGATGTCGAGTTTCGGCAAGCCTTTGAAACCGCGCGCGACAATCATGTCCTGTTTTCCCATTTCGAACTGATGCTCTTGAATGAAAGTCTTGCGCAAAGACTTGAGGCAGCCGATGCGCAGGCGCAGGAAGAGGCCGTCGCGACCTTTACAGACAGGGGGAACGGCATCGGACTGATCCATATCCGCTCCTTTTTCGGCGCGGCCATTATGGAACAGATCAATGCGCGTTTCGGAGAGGCAATCGCCGCCGATCTCGATACGCTGATCATCGATCTGCGCGGCAATCTGGGCGGCACCTTTGCCGCATGGCCGGTGCTGGCGCGTCTGGCGCCGGAGCGGATGCCTGTCGGTTATCTCGTCGCCAATCGCTGGTTCAGCGCCCATGATGCGGTGCCCAGCGAAGCCGATGTCGCCGCCGCCACGCCTATGACCCAACCCGACGCGCAGGCCCTTGGCCGCGACCTGATGGACGATGGCCTGTTGGTGATGGCCGCCGATCCGCAAACACCGACATTCGACGGCGATGTCCTCATTCTCGTCGATCGCGTAACCGGCAGCACGAGTGAGGTCGTCACCGGCGCTCTCCAGTATAATGGGCGCGCGAGGATCGTCGGGCCCGGATCGGCCGGCGAGGTGCTGAATGCCGATCAGGCGCCTCTGGACGAAGGAATTGCACTGCTCATCCCGTTGGCCGATTTCTTCCTGCACGATGGCAGCCGTCTGGAGGGAAGTGGGATTACACCCGATTATCCAGCCAGCGCCGCCAGGGCACTCGACTGCGCCTTGGCGCTGGCGGCCGGTTCGGCGCAAAGCCTGGCGCAGAGTGGCAATTATAAGCAGATCTGCGGCGCCGACGCTCCATAAGTGCTGTCCCCGGCCATCGGAAAAGTGAAAATGTTCGCGGCCGGCGTTGCGGTCCTGCCCTTTCGATATGCCGATCAAAAGCACATCGGCGATGCCCATTTCCTCCAGCGTTGCCGCGACAGCGTTGACTCCCCTTGTGGAGCGGCTTATGGCAATCCAGACTATGTAAGCGCGCTCAGGACTTGCGGCCCAGCTACTTCTCCGCCAGCTCCTCTTGAACATGAGGGCCGCGTAGAATATTGACCATTCCGTAATTTCCCTCATGGCAAGCATATTCGTAAAGCTGGCCTGCCACTTTAGTCATGGCCACGATAGCGGTGAATTTGTCAGTAAAGCTTGAGGAGTCTTTGATGGTAAACTCATAGTTGACGGTATAGGGACCCACCCGGGTAAATCGCTCGGTGAGAACCTTGTCGTAGGAACTCCCAACCATACCAAAACTGGTAGTCAGGCCGTTGAAGTTACGCGTTTCAACCACTAGGGAACCTCTGATTAATAGATTAGAAGGTATACCCCGAGACCGGAGATTATCCAGTTTGACGAAGGGTAGAACTGTTAAGGTTCTCTTATCAATTTGTTGAATTGCATTCTCCATTGACCCACTTTTGGCTGATTTTGCATCGAACTGTTGACCCACCAGACGCTAACGGTTTCGGGGCATGCCGGTGCACTCGAAGGGGATCATTATTCGTTGCAAATTAACACTTATTGCGGTTTTAGACCCATGACGGACAGCCCCTGACGGAGATACGGAAACTGCGCGTACCGGCGAACCAGTCAAATAACCATTCCGTGCCGTATCGGCGTTGCATAAAATTCCATGGTTCAACCAAACCCTATGTAGTTGTCCAAGCCTGATCGATGCGATCAAGCCCGCTCTCCCCCAGGCTGGACATTCACCCTACTAACTAATATCTTCGAGACTCATCGGGATAGAAAAGTCACGGAGAATAATAATGCGGCATCCATCACTTGCCAGTTTCCTCGCCATGTTCACTGTTACCGCAACACTCGCCGGCTTCAATTCCGTCAATGCTCAAACGGAGACAAACCGCCAGAACGGTGTCTATGCGGACGAACTATTCGTCGAGCCTCCGACATTGCAGAATCTGGGCTTCGAATGGTTTATCCGGGGCGATGCCAATCGGAACGCGGTGGTATCGGTTGCTTATCGAAAAGGAGGTGAGGGGCATTGGGTTGAATCCCTGCCTCTGCTGCGACTGGGAGGAGAACGAATTTACGCAGGAGTGTATTTCGATGTCGAGGTGCCCCCCATGTTCGCCGGCAGTGTTCTGGATCTGGAACCTGACACTGCCTACGAAGTGCGCTTTCGGATGGACGACCCGGACGGCGTTCTCGGCCAGTCGGAACGATTATTGTCGGTAAAAACGCGGCCCGAGCCTGAACCCTATGCGGCTGGTAATGTTTACCATGTCTATCCCCATGACTATGAGGGCGAGAAAGTGGAGCCTTCCTTTGAGGGCCTCCTCTGCGCCTATCACTACAGTTGCACAGGCACAGACTGGTCCACAACCGGTCGCCCGCGAGTGCGTCCCGGCGACACTATTCTGGTTCATGCCGGACTGTATAAATACAATCGGTATATCTATACCACCACGAATGAAAACCGCCTGTTCCCGACTGGAAGGAACCTATCACTTCACTGCGGATGGCACCGAAAGATAAACCGATCGTCATCAAAGCTGCCGGTGACGGTGAGGTGATTTTCGATGGTGATGGCAATTACAATCTGTTTAACGTCAAGGCCGCAGACTATACCTACTTTGAAGGGATCACGTTCCGCAATACGGAAATAGCTATCTGGGCCGGTACCCAGTTTCTGGCTGGTTCCAAGGGTCTGACGGTAAAAATTCCCGCTTCGAAAACGTTGGCGCGGGTATTTTTACCAACTATTCAGGTTCCAGCAATTTTTACATTGCGGACAACTGGTTCTATGGCCGTAACAATCCTGAGCGGATGATAGGCTGGGATGATCCCCAGCTCTGGTCACGGTTTGACGGGGTAGACAATCAGGTCCATCCCCCGGCCATGGACTCCTATGTGGCCATCAAGCTTTTCGGCCCGGGTCACGTGGTAGCTTACAACTACATCGCAGACTTCCACGATGGCATCAATGTGGAAACTTATGGTAATCCGGACGGGACGGTGGCATCCGGCTCCGGAAGGTACGGACCGAAATATCCGCCACGGGAGTACTGAGATCGCAGGCCGGTGGCTATCGACTTCTACAACAACTACATAACCAACAGCCACGACAATCCCATCGAAACCGATGGCAGCATGCATAACGTCCGCGTTATGCGAAACATGCTGATCAACCACCCGTCGCACGCCTTCTGTAATCAGCCTGCCCTGGGCGGACCGGTCTACTGGATCCGCAACATTGCCTATAATCTGCCTGGCGGATCCACCAGGTTGACTGTCGGCTCGTCAGGAGTGGTGTTTTACAACAACACCATACTCTCTGAAACCGAGGGAACACTGCAGAACAGTCACTGGCGTAATAATCTGATCATGGGCCAGAACGCCAGTGCGGTACTTTTTGGAATTACCAGTTACACCAATTACAGTTCATCGGATTACAACGGCTTTTTCCCGTTTGCCGGTTCCCCGGATACCTTTCGCTGGAACAGCCCCCCTCAGGGCATTCTGGCGGACTATCCGGGCCCTGACAAAAGTCCGCAGTTGGAGACCAGGGAATTCGGGACTCTTTCGGAGTACAGCCGGACTACCGGACAGGATACCAACAGTGTTTTGCTGGATTACGGCGTGTTTCGAAATGTTCCCATGCTTGACTCGACAGACGTGGTCAACCTGCAGAATATTTACGTTGCCGGAGATCTGGATTTTCGCCTCGTACCCGGCAGCGCCGCCGTGGACAGCGGTGTCCATCTGCCCACAGTCACGGATAACAGCAACGGATCCGCGCCAGATTTAGGTGCCCTGGAACTGGGTGAACCACTTCCCCACTACGGTCCGCGTGTAGGCGATTGAGGGTGATGTCCTCTTACCTGACCCGTATGTATTTCTGCAGATTGCGGGGGATCGGATCGCCTCCGTACATATTGCCGGCGGTATCCACGGCTACAAACTCAGCGCCATTTCCCAGCACTACCCGTGGATCCCCGTACTGTTGAATTGCATGCTCGATTGACCCACTTTTTTGGGTGGTTATTGCATTGAATAGTTGACTCAGTATCTGCCATTGATTTTGCATGACTACGGCCTGATTGAGGGGTCAAAGTAAAATACTATTGCCGGGTCATTCTTCGCTTCAATTCAACAAGCAGCCTACAGATTGGTAAATAGCCCTGGGAGTTTCCTGATCTGGCTACTATTCTATTCCAATCAGGTTCATGTGCACAGTCGGCTCAAAAGGCAAATTGAAATCGCCCGTATTTGAATTATAGAAGTCAAAAACGGTGCGAAGCCGCTCTGTTTTTACCGGATACCCCGTCTCCTTGTCGATAAAATTTATTTCAATAAAGTCTAACCCGACCCTCATTGTCTCTGTAGTATTTCTCACACCGATGTTTGTTGGAATCATTACATCGTTACGATTAAGCAAGTAGATTTGTGGACCAGTGGTATTCACCTCAGTCGTGGTTACGCCGTTAACATTTGAAAGGATCGTCTCCTCTGTTGTGGTGGTTAAAAATTTATAGCCCGGACAGGCATTCACCGGCTGCCAGAACTGCGGCGTGCTGAGCATCACCTGGTCGGCGACCTGCCCAGCGAAATTTCCATCTACAAATACGTTAAAATCAGCCGTTCTTTCTGTCAGAACTAAAGGGCCCTGCGAGTCGTCAAAGAAGAAATCTTCAGTCCCGTCGAAAATCTGATCGGTGCCATCCACGAAGGTGCGAATTGCACGGTTCAAGCGCCAGTTAAGACTATTGTTGAATTCCCATTCCCATTCCCATTCCTCGGAGCGGGTCAATACAGTGGGCGCGTTGCCAGCATTTAGGTTTAATTCGTTGATAAAATAGATCGCGGACAATCCCGAGGAATTTTCCGGATAATCCTGGCATAGTGAAAGATCACCGGTATCTAATTCCTGGCTGGCTATGAAATCAAAATACAGTTCATTTATTGTGAAAGGTTGTATATTGTTATCAATTAGTGCCAGCACGTCACCGGTCAACATATTAACCGCAATGGCAGACCAGGTGGCGGGCCAGAAGCCGACTACATAGGGCTCGTTTTGATAGTTGAGTGCCTGCAGATCCAGTGAACCACTGAACGCCTCCGGAATAGCTTCTTGTGCTACACCGAATAGATGCTGTGGTATCATCGTGCTTACTTTCTGTCGATCGTCAAGCAGTCCCACAGTAGGCCCGTTAAATTCGTTTACTATTCTTACATCCGATATACCGCTGACTGAAGCAGTTTCCAGGTAAGAATTTTCAAAATCCAACATCACATCGACGACATTTTGACTATCGAGTGTAATTTCCTGAGTCGCGAAACCGGTATAACTGAAGATCAGTTCGTTGCTACCGTCCGGAACTATCACAGAAAATCTTCCGTCAACATCGGTAACAGATCCTGTCACGGTGCCTTTGACAAGAATACTCACACCGATTAGTGATCCACCGTCCGAATCTGTAACCCGTCCGCTTATAGTTCTATCTGCCCATGCTTGTTGTCCGTATGCCAATGTGGAAAACAGCAGGATAAGTCCCAATTTTCGCATTTTTTATTCTCTCCAGTTGAGTTGACGACACCATACTGGGAGCCACTGTCCAAATTAAACTCGGGGGTTCAAAATAAATCTATCAATGGTTTATTACTACAGACATTTAGGGAACCTCTGAAAAACAGACGTCTTTATAAGTTGCGGTTAGATTTTTGGAAAAAATGACAAAAGCAGGCATAACGGGCACCATTTACTCTCTTGTTTTCGCCCTCCGGCGCCCAATGGGCGCCAGACATTGAGCACCTGTCCCTATGTAACCAGAGATTTTCTCGCCATCATCATAATACTGAACCCGGCAAGTATATAAAGCCGCTCGGTGTTCTTGGCAAGTCCTCGGTAGCGCACTTTGTTGTACCCAAAGATTCGCTTGATGTAGAAGAAGCTGTGTTCAATTTTGTAAGTTCGCACACCTGTTGGTAGTCGTTCCAGTTTTGCAACCGGATCGCCTTCAGGAAGCTTCGCTCGCTTGCCTGGACGCATGGACCGATTTGCCAGTCAACCTCTCGCCCTTGATGTTCGGGTCGTTGCCCAATCCCAAGGTACCCCGCATCGCCCCAGACTCTTTCGGTTCGGCGCATGAAAAACTGATCAGCTACCGCAATATCATGAACATTCGCAGACGTGGTGGCGATGCTGTGAATCAGGCCGAAAGCATCGTCCGTGCCAATGTGCATCTTCATTCCAAAGTGCCACTGATTACCTTTTTTGGTTTGATACATTTCTGGGTCACGCTCACCGCTGCTGTTCTTGGTAGAGGACGGCGCGCTCAGAATCGTGGCATCAACGATACTGCCTTCACGCAGGATCAGCCCTTGTTCAGCCAAATGACCATTGATGGTTTTAAAGATCATTTTGCCGAATTTGTGTTCTTCCAGAAAATGCCTGAAGTTCAAAATGGTTGTCTCGTCCGGCAAATTACCGCTGAGCCGAAGACCCGCGAACTGGCGCATAGACTCAATCTCATACAAGGCATCTTCCATTGCCGGGTCGCTCAAGTTATAGAAAAGTTGCATCGCATGAACGCGCAGCATAACAGGAAGCGGATACGGTAGGCCGGCCCGTTTTTTCCCCTTGTGATACTTCTTAATCAGTTGCTGTTCCAGTTTCTTCCAGGGGATAAGCTTGTCCATTTTTTTCCAGGAAAGATCTCTCAGCGGCGTTTTCTTTTTTCTTGATGGCAAACTCAGCTTCGGCAAAGGTCAACTGGCTCATAATTGACTCCTTCTGGTTGGAAGCTACATTATGCCAAAAAATACGAGTATTTCAGAGGTTCCTTAGAGATTGCAAATAGTCTATTGCAAAAGCTCGTTGGGCACTCGGCACGACACTAATTCGACCACCACCTGCACCAGGAAATTCTGGGCAACCTCTCGAAGATTGGTCATGCTTGCTTTGAGCCCTGGGACAGGGAATCCAGCGCCCTGTCATTTCAAAAAATACTGGGAAAGCCTCTCCCCCCCAAGAGGGGTCATTCCAGAATGTTTGAATAAAAATTACTATTTTTATTGGTCGATCTTCGATTCATTTCGGTTCGTATTCAAACAGAATCAGGTTTGCTAGTCCAAATCAGAAATTCACACCCCTTTGGTAACTTATACTTGTCATTGGCATTGATAAATAGCCCGGCCTCGAACAACCCCTTATTATCTGTCGTCTCCTTCGTATGGCTTCACGATATTCTCCCGAACTCGCTAATAATCCTGCAGCAACCGTTGTCAAGTTTTCAGGGGCAACCGATCGAAGTTTTAGGAATCTCTGATTAAGTCCCACCGGCTCTTGCGGCTTTCAGGTAGTCTGCTGGCGAGGCGCATTGCCGCCGGCATGCGTCGGCCTTCAGGTAGTCAACGATGCAGTGCAACGAAGCCAGCGGGGTTGCCTGAAGGCCCCTTCGGGCGGGGCCTGTCGGGCGTCGCTGCTTCGTTGCCGTGCTTGGCAAGGGAGTGACCATTCCCGGCGCACGGCGCCTCACAGCAACACCCGACAGACTCCCGCAGAGCATTGTGGGACTTAATCAGAGGTTCCTTAGTTAGCTGGATTTGGTTTCTCCAAATCGTCGTATAAGCAATTAGATGGGAGAAATTAGTTTGTGCAACAGCAAGATTGCGAACCAAATAGATTGTTGTTTTTCCTGTTTGGTCGAAATTTTTGCGATCCAAGTCTTTACAAATAAACCTCATTTTGCTGTCCCGCACCATGAAGGCTTTACAGTGACGCAGACCCAGGCCCGGTTCCTCCAATCCATATCCCTGACATGAAGTTGAGGTGAGTACGTCACACGGCCAATAAGAAGTGTGCAAGATAAATTTTCCGGGATCGCACCGCTCCAGGGGAATCTGATCCTCCGCAACTTGCACCCCTCCGGGGTTCCCTCTCTCGGTCGCAAGCCCTGGGAAACGGTCTTGCTCAGTCGGTCGGTGCGGCGTTTTTATTGCTCCGTCCTCAGACTCCCCTCAAACCTCTGGGAGCAAAATTCACGCTATCTGATTTTTCAAATTAATGTGGGACAGCAGTGGGGTATATATAAGAGCAAAATGAAGGCCGCCACAGCTAGCAAACGCATGAGGGAATAAGTGGGGGAAAAAGCAGAATATTTTGATAAAAATATATTTATTTTATTTTTATCAAGGAGTTACTGATTTATCTGGCGGAGGGGGAGAGATTCGAACTCTCGGAGGGCTTTCACCCTCGCTGCCGGTTTTCAAGACCGGTGCATTCAACCGCTCTGCCACCCCTCCGCGACACGAGCAGATGACACTACTAATGGAGGATACGGATACGGGCAAGAGCTAACTTGCTGCCGGAAGTGCCGTATCCCCCGGTTTATGCCAGCTTCCGGTCGTCTTAACGCGACGAAATGCGTTGATTTTGGGTGCCCAACCAGTATGATTGATCTCAGTCAGCTCTGTTGGGTGCTGTTGGAAAGCACTGTCGGGCTGGCTGGGTCCTTGAATCGTGAGGAATGCGTCACTATAGCGTCGCCCCGGAGTAAAGGCACGTGCAGCAGCAGGCCGGGCACCTCGGGTGCTGGTTGAGCCGAGTGCATTTCAGCACCAGCGGGTTCCGGTCGATATCACTGTAAACCAAGGAATGGAGACACATATGAACGGTTGAACGCTGGAACTGAACAGCATCGCCAGAGGCCGGGAATCGGCTGTCTCGGTAAACAAGGTGTTGCGTAACACCTACATGCTGTTGTCTATGACCCTGTTCTTCAGCGCCATCTGCGCGGTTGTCACCATGACGCTGCAGGTCTCACAGGGTATGGGGCTGGTTCTGTTAATCGGCGGCTTTATCACCTCGTTCGTGGTGCAGGCTACGGCGCGTTCCGGCAAGGGCCTGTTCTGGGTGTTTGTGTTCGCCGGCCTCATGGGCGGCGCATTAGGGCCCATCATTTCCGCGTATATGCAGACTTTCGCCAATGGCTCACTGATCGTCGCCCAGGCACTGGGTGGCACGGCGCTGATTTTTCTGAGCCTCTCCGGCTACGTGCTGGCAACGGGCAAGAATTTCAGCTACCTTGGCGGCTTCCTGATGACCGGCCTGATCGTCGCTGTTGTAGCCATGATCGCCAATATTTTTCTGCAGATTCCGGCGCTCAGCCTGGCAATCTCCTCGGCGGTTATCCTGATCATGTCGGGGTTTATCCTGTTCGACACCAGCCGGATTATCAACGGGGGTGAAAGGAACTACATCCTGGCGACCATTTCCCTGTACTTGAGCATATTCAACATTTTCGTTCACCTGTTGAATCTGCTTGGCGCTCTCACCGGCCGTGAATAAACCGGCTTGAAAGGCAGAAACAAAGCCCCGTATCCGCGGGGCTTTTTGTTTGCGGAGCAGCTGAAGTGAAGTTTTCTATCGTGGTGCACTCGGCTCCGTACAGCAGTGAGGGGGCAGGTTCGGCGTTGCGCTTCTGTCAGGCACTGCTGTCAGAGGGCCATGAGATCTATCGGTTATTTTTCTTCCGCGACGGGGTCAACAATCTCAATCGACTTGCCGTGGTCGGTCAGGACGAAACATCTTTGCAGCAGGCCTGGGATGAACTGATCAGCCGGCACCGGATCGATGCAGTCGCCTGTGTCACTTCAGCGCTGAAACGGGGCGTTATTGATGCCCAGGAAGCGAAACGCTATGACAAACACGCCGGCAGCCTGTCCGAACTGGCCAGCATCTCCGGTCTCGGGCAGTTGGTGGATGCAGTTCAGAACTCCGACCGGGTGATAAATTTCGGCTGAATTCATGCCCTCACCTGCCCGTAAAACCTTTACCTTCATCAGCCGCTTTCCGCCCTACGGCCGGGATAACGCACAGATCTGCCTGGAGCTGGTGCTGGCCACGGCTGTTTACGAGCAGACTGTCAATTACCTGTTCCTGGATGATGGCGTTTACCAGCTGTTAAGCTCCCAGGAGCCTGAGTCGCTTCTCAGCAAGACGTTGTCGGCCAATCTTCAGGCACTGACACTCTACGGCGTCGAGACTGTACGTGGACAGCGATTCCCTGGAACAGCGAAATTTGTCCGTGGACGACCTGGTGATTCCGGTGGAACTGTTGGACAGCAGCCAGGTGGCGATGATGATCCGTGAAGCCGATGTGGTGTTTTCCCTGTGAGCCATCTGCATACCCTGAATGACCCTGAGCTGCTGCCGTTATGTCTTCGTACGGTGAGGGCCGGCGACCGGTTGCTGTTGATCGAAGATGGAGTTTACTGCGCTGTCAATACCAGTCAGTTGAAATTGATGAATAAACTGGAGGTCTACGCTTTGGAGGACGATCTGCAGGCCCGCGGGTTAAGCGGGCGCGTCAAAGTGCAGGTTAATCCGGTATCAATGGGGGAATTCGTCGGGCTGTGTTGTGAGGCCGACAGGGTTGTCAACTGGTTCTAAGGTGCCAGGTCAAGAGACATGAACAATTTCCTGCAATGTAGCGACCGTCGCATTCTATTGGACAAGGAAGGCTACCTGAGAGACCTGGACGACTGGAACGAGGAAGTCGCCGAATTACTGGCACAATGCTGCGATGTCAGGCTGACTGACGCGCACTGGGAGATCATCAGCACGGTAAGAAATTTCTACAGGGATTATCAACTGTCGCCGCCAATGCGTCCGCTGGTAAAAGCGGTTAGACAGGAATTGGGAGAGGACAAGGGCCGCAGCCTCTACCTGATGAAGCTTTTTGGCGGCAGTGTTGCCAGGACTGTCAACAGAATTGCCGGCCTGCCCCGCCCGGCCAACTGTATCTGACGGGGAGATCAGGCCGGCATCAATGCGCCTGCCCCGTGAATCCAGGCCGAAAGTCAGGGCGTTGCAGCAGTCAATCAGAGGTTCCCTGGAGACTGCTTCAGTTCGGCCGGTGGCCGGTACCAGTTCAACCTGTCACGCAGCGTTACCACTTCGCCGACTATCAGCAAAGTGGGGGCTCGAACTTCGACAGCCGCGACCTGCTCGGGCAGCGTGGCCAGAGTGCCGACGATCACCTGTTGCTCTGCGGTGGTGCCTTTCTGGATCAATGCGGCCGGCAGGTCCTCTGACAAGCCGTGGCTGATCAGTCGTTCACAAATTTTTGCCAGATTCAGCAACCCCATGTAAAACACCAGCGTCTGTTTGTCAGCGTTCAGCTTTCCCCAGTCGGGCTCTTCTTTCTCTGTTTTAAAATGCCCGGTTAAAAAGACGACGGAGTGGGAAAGATTCCGATGAGTAAGGGGAATCCCCGAATAACTGGCGCAACCTGACGCGGCGGTGATTCCCGGGACCACCTGAAATGGAATCCCCTCGTCGATCAGAGAGGCCATCTCCTCGCCACCCCGGCCGAACACGAACGGATCGCCCCCTTTTAATCGAAGAACCCGCTTACCCTGCCGGGCAAGCTCCACCAGCATCGCGTTGATGCGATCCTGGGGTACCAGGTGGGTGGCCCGCCTCTTGCCCACGTGAATGCGTTCGGCATCGGGGCGGATTTTGTCGAGAATCGCGTCGGATACCAGTCGGTCATACAGAACCACATCGGCTTTCTGTAACAGCCGCAGTGCCTTGAGTGTCAACAGGTCCGGGTCACCAGGCCCCGCCCCTACCAGGTACACTTCGCCTTCAACGGGCTTCGATTTCGCTTCCTCCAGGAGCGACTCCAGCCGCATGCGCGCCTCCTGAATCTGCCCGCTGTAAACCAGTTCCGGAACGGTGCTGTCGAGGACCTGCTCCCAGAAACGGACCCGTGCTGGAAAGCCGGCGAGCCTGTCTTTGACCTGCTGTCGAAAACCTCCCAACAGTTCCGCCAGGGTGCCGGTGGCCGCGGGCAGTTGGGTTTCGATCAGTTCCTTGATGCGCCGCGCCAGCACCGGCGAACTGCCGCTGCTGGAAACAGCAACCACCACGGGGCTGCGGTCCACCAGCGCGGGAAAAATGAGGCTGCACAGTGCGGGCTGATCGACGGCATTGACGGGGATCTGCCTGGCCTGTGCCTGGCGGGAAATGGTTTGATTGGCAGTTTCGTCGTCGGTGGCCGCTACCACCAGGGCAGCCCCCTCCAGGTCATCAGCTGTAAACTGCCCCAGCCGGAACTGGTGACGGGGGTTTTGCAGCAGTTCCCTGAGGGACGGGGCTATCTGCTCGGAAACCACGAACAGGCTGGCTCCAGCCCGATGCAACAGCCGTGCCTTGCGCAATGCCACCTCGCCACCACCAATCAGAAGGCACTTCCGGTTCCTGACATCGAGAAAGACCGGCAGATAATCCATCACTACTCCAGCAGTGTCCGTCCGGCCATATAGGGTTGCAGTGCCTCCGGAATTCGTCTCTAGTATCACCCAGGGACATCCTCTTCCACGTCATCCAGGAGCGGTTTTGGTCGCGGACGTCGAACCTTTGCTAAGAACCGCGATAAACGAAAGGTCATGTTCATGGACCAGCAATCGGAGGATGCCACTACGTCTACCGAACCGACGACTGACACCACAAGTGATGATTTAGTCGACGACGTCATGGAACAATTTGATGTTGACTTCGATACCCTTTGTGTCCATGTGGCTGAACGTAAACAAGAGGAATTGAAGGCGGCAGGAAAACACCCACATTACCAACCGACGAAGAAAACAGCGAACCCTGTTGTTGCTCCACCCGGTGATGTGCGACGTCTACTAGGCAACCAGGTAAAAACTATCGGCGGTACTCCTTACGAAGTGAAGCGTGCCGGCACTACTTCCGCCCCGACGGATGTGAACATCGACGGCGTCGTCTACTCTGTTAAAATGGCGGACTGCGTCTATCGCGTATCCACTAACAACCATTCGGAGGCGAACGGTGCTCTCATTGACAGAGGAGCTAATGGAGGTATTGCAGGAAGCGACTGCCGAGTCATCGAGGTCAACGATCAACCTCACCGATACGTTAACGTTGAAGGTATTGACGGACACGTCATGGAACGGCGCAGACTCGTCACGGCTGGTGCGGTCACACAATCCAACCGTGGACCCGTGATTCTCATAATGAATCAGTATGCTCACTCCGGAAAGGGCCACTCCATCCATTCTTTGCCCCAACTGGAATGGAACGGCGTCGACGTTGACGATAAGTCTTCGCGAGTCGGTGGTAAGCAACGCCTTATCACTTTTGACGGTTTCAGCATTCCCATCAATATCAGACGTGGCCTTCCGTACATCGACATGCGACCACACACTGATCAAGAGTGGGAGGAGCTACCACATGTTCTCCTAACTGAGGATGCCAACTGGGATCCTACGAATATGGATCACGAACAAGGTGACGACCCTGCATGGTATGAACAGCAAGATGATCCTCCTTTGTTGAACCCCGATTTTGACCTTTGTGGAGACTACCGTCACCGTATTGTATACAAGTCTGATCTTACTTCCGATATGTATACACCTACTGGCCGAATTCTTGTTCATGAGGATGACGTTTTCTTTGACACTCAAGAGGATGACGCTTTCGTTGACGACCACTCCAACGAACACGACGACACTGAGGTGGATATTGAGGAGGCTACCGATCGCTGTGTTTTCCGTGCAAATACCCATCGTTATGTTTGCGGTGCGGATACAGACCCTGACGCGGATACTCGTCCGAGTCACAGTGGCCCGCGCAAGGTGTCGGAAGCACCACGTGATTATGAGGCCCTTCGTCCGCGTTTTGCCTGGCTTCCAACCAACATCATCCAGAAAACTTTCGAGGTCACCACCCAGTATGCCAGGATGCCTCTCAATACCATTCTCCGCAAACGATTTAAGTCTCCCAACCCTGCGGTCAATGTCCGACGACGCGATGAACCGATA
>CALOEW010000075.1:0-2975 GCA_942492445.1 uncultured Gammaproteobacteria bacterium | reverse complement strand
AATGTTAAAGGCCTGAGCATTTACCTGGGCCGCGTCTTGGTAGAAGTGTGACGGGCGTCTGAGATGGCTCAGGAATCTCACGTAGCAGGCCGTCACCGCCGGCATCCACCAGCACCAGATCACCCTCACGCAGGGCGTCATTGTTCAAAACGTAATGCATGATGCAGGCGTTTTCGCCGCCGCCCACTATGGATTGGTAGGCAGCTGATCTGGCGCCCTGTCGTGCAAATTCGTGCAGCAGATCGGCCTCCAGTTCATACTCCATCATGCCGGGAACGACACTCTGCATGATCCTGCAATGGCCGCTCACTGTGGCGTCCGCCGCGAGCCTCATCAACTCCACCTCGGCGGCGCTCTTGAACAATCGCAGTTCATGGAGATAGTGTCCGAGCTGCACAAATTCCCCGGGCGACCCGGCACCCGGGTGGCTGGAATGATCGATCATCCTGACCCAGTCGATCACCTGGCTGTCGAAATCCCGGTCCTGGCCCATGGCGTAGTAAAGCCGGGTGCGACCTTCAATCAGCCCCGGCAGGATGTCATCGATGTCTGAAATTGGAAACGCATCATCCATCCCGTACAACTGCATGGCTCGTTCTGGGCCGGTAATATCACCATGCCAGCGTTCATGTTCATTGTCCCGTTCGCGACAGAACAGCAGCGCCTCGCCATGTTCCCTGCCGGGGATCAGCACAAAAACAGCATCGGGTTCATCAAACCCTGTCAGGTAGTGGAAGTCGCTGTCCTGGCGGAACCGGTACTCAACGTCACTGTTGCGGTGCCTGGCCGTCGCACCGGGAACAATGGCAATACTGCCTTCCTCCATGAGCGCGGACAACTCACGTCGGCGACGTGCATATTCCTGGCGGCTGATCTCTTTGAGTTTTTTTCGCCGGGCCAACTCAGTGCGCTCCCCGGGTACCCGTTTCCGCGAAGATCAACAATGTGCTGATACGAACGAACTCCACTATCTGCGTCAGATCTGCTTCGTTGTCTTCAGCCTCAGGGACTTCGCTCGTCATACCGGCAATCCTGCCGATATCCTGCAACGCTTCCTTGACATCAGAGGCGTCGTCCGCATCAAGCTGGCGCCCCGTTTCGCCAAAACCTGAGAGGAAACCGCTGCACCAGAGCGCGATTGCTGCCGCACGGGAAGAGATTGACTCATCGTCTGAGGGAATCATCAGCCGGAAGTCAAAATCTGCGAACTCATCAAGGCTGTCCAGGCTCGCCAAATAGATTTCCTCCAGAAGCACCAGGATGGTCGCGGGTTGCCTGGCGTCAAGCCAGGATTCAAAGATGGCTTTTCTTTGCTGGGGTGTGGAACTGTCCTTTACTGCACACAGGTAACCGACAAGCAACCCGTGAAGCTCAGAGGCGTGCAGGTCGCTGCCGGTCCGAGCCAATTCATCTCTTAGGTGTGGAAATTGAGCCATGTAGCTGATTTTACTCGAACTCAGCTTGAACAACAGGATTGACCCGCTTTATAGTTCCCCACTGACTTTTGACCTGAGTGCCCGGTGTGGATATCAACACGTTAGAAAAACGGATTGATGAGCTGATCTCCCTATGCGAAGAGCTGGAGCGCAAGCATACCGCGCTGGAATCTGATCGTGATGGGTGGATGAAAGAAAGAACCCGATTGCTGGAAAAGAACGAGATGGCCAAGGCAAAGATAGAGGCGATGATCATGCGCCTGAAGTCACTGGAACAGGACTAGTAAGATGGCGGAAACAAAAACTGTACGCGTCTCGATCCTGGATAAGGACTACCAGGTCAGCTGTGAAGCCAGCGAGGTCGCTGCTCTGCAAAAGTCGGCACAATACCTGGATCAGAAAATGCGTGAGATGAAAGAGCAATCGAACGTGTTTGGACTGGACCGGCTGGCCGTCATGGCCGCACTGAACCTGACCAATGACCTGCTGGCCCAGTCGGAAAAGGCCAGTGAACTGGATTCACGACAAAACCAGATGACCGGTCAACTCTCCGCGCAACAGGAGCAGATTCTCAGTCTGCATAACAAGATTGATTCCGCCCTGGCCAGACTGAAGTCAAAAAGTTCCTGAATCACGGGGCACAATGATGCTTGAGCCATCAGCCGTGATTCGCAGCAAAAAAATAAATTTTTGTCTGCACGGCGAAAGGCTATACTGCTCAAACGTTCCCTGGGTTGTTTGCCAGTCGATATGTCCTCGACCCTTTATGCGATAACCAGGAGGTCTTTTTTCATCGACCATGTGCATGTCCGTTTAGCGGGAAGCCTGAGGTCATAAGGAGACCACCGCCTTGAACCGCTGGGTTCAAGGGCCTATCCGAACAGCGGCAATTTGGGGAACTTATTTATTCCGCCTGTCTTGAAATCCTGTCTTGAAATAATGTCTGAACATAATCCGCCCGGCCACACTCTGCCGCAACTGCGAACCGAACTCCGTGCTGCAAGACGGGAAATTTCTGCTGAAGAGCGGGAAGAGAAGTCACTGAGGATAGCGCGGCGTTTATCGAAGTACCTGCCGTTCCAGAGAAGCCAGCACATCGCCGTTTACCTGCCGTTGCCTGACGAAGTGAACACCTGGCCAATTATTGAGCTGGCCGCCATGCAAGGTAAGCACCTTTATCTACCTGTCATCAACACCGCCCGCTGGCGCAGGGAAACCATGCTGTTTGGTCAGTTCCTGCCCGGTGAAACCGTTCTCAGGAACAACCGGTTTGGGATAGGGGAACCTGTCTGCCCACCGGGCAGCCACCTGAAAGGCACGGACCTCGACATGGTCTGCCTGCCGATGGTGGGATTCAACGAACGATGTGACCGGATCGGCATGGGCGGCGGGTACTATGACAAAACCTTCGCCAGGCCGGGGATTCGCAGGAACCGCCTGGTCGGACTGGCTTTTGAGGCCCAGAAGGCCGGATTCAAGCCCGAACCGCACGATGTTGCTATGCTGGCAGTGGTAACCGAGGAAAGAATTCTGGAAAGG
>CALOEW010000074.1:0-51527 GCA_942492445.1 uncultured Gammaproteobacteria bacterium | reverse complement strand
CCGCCGCTGGGGCTTCGGCTTCAGTGGCTTCTTCGCAAAACGCATCCCAGCCAAGGAAACCTTCTTCAGTGTCGACGGCCTCCGGTTCGCCCACCACGACCGGTTCAACTGCTGGTTCAGGCGCGCGACCAAGCAGCTCGTTGACGCGCGCTTGTGCCTGTTCAGCCTGCAATCGCAGTTCGTCGGTCTTGCCTTCAGTCAGGCTTTCTAGCCACGCCAGCGCATCGTCACCGGAGAGCAGGTCGCCCTCCATCATAGGTGCAACCGCGGTGACTTCACCGACGGTTTCTTCGAGTTCTTCAGCCAGTGCTTCCCGGTCCAGCGCACCTTCTTCGACCACCGCTGGCGCTTCGGCTTCCGTCGCCTCTTCACCGAATGCGTCCCAGCCGAAAAATCCTTCTTCGGCTGACGCAGCATCCTCGGCAACCGTAGCTTCGTCTGCGAAGGCGGTCTCCAGCTCGTCCACCACAATCGGTTCAACTACCAGTTCAGGCGCGCGACCCGGCAGCTCGTTGACGCGCGCCTGCGATTCGATTTCAGCTTGCAGTCGCAATTCGTCGATCTTGCCTTCGGTCAGGCTTTCGAGCCACGAAAGCGCATCGTCACCGGAAAGCAGATCACCTTCCGTCGTGGGCGCAGCGGTGGTGACTTCACGGATTTCTTCGAGTTCTTCTGCCAGTGATTCCCAGTCCAAGACACCTTCTTCAACCACCGCCGGCGTGTCGGCTTCCGTCACCTCTTCACCGAGAATGCATCCCAGCCGAAGAGTCCTTCTTCCTCTGCAACGGGCGTCTCGACAGTTTCGGGTTCTTCCGCAACGTCAGCTGCTCCATCACGGGTTCGGACTTGCGGCCCAGGATTTCATCGACGCGGGCTTGCGATTCCGCCTCGGCTTGTGCGCGCAGTTCGTCCTCCTTGCCAACGGTCAGGCTTTCGAGCCACGAGAGCGCATCGTCACCGGACAACAGGTCGCTTTCCGCGGCGGGAGGAATTTCGGGCGCGAGTTCTTCCGCGACGACCGGTTCCTGCACGGCTTCCACTTCTTCGACGACGGGTTCGGATTTACGACCGAGAATCTCATCGACATAGGCCTGTGATTCCACTTCGGCTTGCGCACGGAGTTCGTCCTCCTTGCCCACAGTCAGGCTTTCGAGCCACGAGAGCGCATCGTCACCGGACAACAGATCGCCTTCCGCGGCAGGAGGAATTGTTTCATTGACCTCGGATTCAAATATCTCAGGTTCACCTTCCGCCAGCTCTTCGGCAAGGGCTTAATCCAGGCTTGCTTCTTCAGCGGGGACGGCAGCTTCGGTTTCCGCGATGCTTTCGCCGAGACCGGTGAATTCTGCGCTGCGGCTCTCTTGTTGCAGCGTCGTGGTTTCCTCCGGCTGAATATCGTCCAGCCACGCAAGCAGGTCGGCTTCGTCCGTATCAGCGACGGCTTCAGCTTCAGCGGAAACCGAGAATACTGAGCCAATCAGGCACATCGGCGACTGCGGCGACAACACGCTCGTCAACCATATCCGTTTCCGCAGGTGCAGCCGCTTCGGTTGCTGCATCACCAAACGGTGACGCCTCATCGGTGATCTCCGCAATACCGGACGTTTCCGCAGCAAGGGAAGGCTCCGGCTGGAACGCGGTAAGCCAATCGGGAATTTCACCCGCGTCGATGGCACAGACGTCTTCCTCAGCTTGCGCTTCAACCACAGCTTCGAGGACGGCGGCTTCAGTCTCAGCCTCCTCCGCAACGACAGCCTCGGTCTGGCGCTCGCGAAGCCAGTCGGCAATCCCCTCAGGTTCTTCTTCGACGTCTGGAGCGGCGACTTCGGCACCTTCAGGTTGAAGATCACGGAGCCAATCAGGCATTTCGTCGGAGGGCAGCGATGCCTCTTCAGGCGCCTGGGCATCGCTTGATGCCAGGCACAAGGCTGTTCCGAAATGCAGGGAAACCGGCAGATTTCAGTTTGCCTTCATCCACGGTAACTGGGCGCTGGATAATTCTCGCAAGGACGGCAGGTGGTGTGGTGTTAATAATGAACTTTCGGTTCTTGCGGACCTGGGATGTTATGCGGATTTTACGCTGCCCTCCGCACCGAGTGATACCCAGACCAGGAAAGTGAACAGCATTTACTATGCCAGTGGTGTCGATGGACAATCAAAGTCTCATAACACCGGAGTGGATGTGGAGGTATCGAAGTCGCAATCCGGTGATCTCATGATAATTCAAGGTCCCCTGTGCCTGAATTGGCAAGACAGGAAGTTCGGATTGTTACCTCGAATCGAAAATTCGGATATAAGAGCGAACTCGCCGCCAACCCCCCATCGGATTGACTTGTGGGTCGAATGCGGCATCCACGTCAAGGGGTGTCCGCAGTGGCTGTTTGTAAAAATTCATACCCATGGAACCCAGGAGGCAGATATCGAGAGTCTACTGGGTGACGAGGTTGATTCCATGTTCAGTTATCTTGAAAAGGAATATAACGACGGCAGGAATTTTGCGTTACATTATGTGTCGGCTCGCGAGATGTACAACATCATTAAAGCTGCCGAGGCAGGAGTTCAGGGTGATCCCGGTAAGTACCGGGACTATGTGGTGCCACCACCATCTTATCTGGAATTACGAAAAAATCATTAGTTAGCTGCTGACCGAGTTGTATCGTTCAGTGGTGACCAGGAGAAATCGTACTTTGAGTTTAACTACAAAAGGACTCCTAATTGTCGAGGATGACCCAGGCCTGCAAAGCCAGCTCAAGTGGTCCTTCGAGGAATTCAAACCCTTCCTGGCAGGTAACAGGCCGGAAGCCGTAAGCCAGCTTCGCCGGGAACGACCTTCAGTTGTTATCACTGATCTGGGATTGCCACCCGACCCGGGCGGCAGTTCAGAAGGATTTTCCCTGCTCGAAGAAATCATTGAATTTGATCCTAATATAAAGGTCATTGTCGTTACCGGAAGGGAGGAGAAGGACAATGCCGTCAAGGCTATCGGACTCGGAGCCTATGATTTCTACCAGAAGCCTATCGATGTCGATATGTTGAAGTTTGTTGTTGAACGTGCGTTTAGGCTGAGAAGCCTGGAGCAGGAGAACATCAAACTACTTGAAATACAGCGGAGCAGTAGAAAGGACGAAATGATAGCAAGCTGTCCGGAAATGCTCGATGTTCTAAAAACAATCGGTAAAGTTGCCAATACTTCAGTTGCTATTCTGATCCTGGGGGAAACCGGGACTGGGAAAGGCGAGCTGGTCAAGAATCTTCATGGGCAAAGTGATCGAAAAAAGGAAAAACTGGTCACAATCAATTGTACTTCCATTCCCGAAACTCTATTGGAGAGTGAACTTTTCGGTCATGAGAAAGGTGCTTTCACCGGAGCAGTCAATCGAAAAATCGGGAAAATAGAGTACGCATCCGGAGGCACACTCTTTCTGGATGAGATTGGCGATATGCCGATATCCCTGCAGGCCAAGATACTCCATGTCTTGCAGGAAAAGACCATAGTGAGGTTGGGGGGTAACGAAGAAATCCCGGTGGATATCCGCATAGTTTGCGCGACCCACCAGAACCTGAAGCAGCACATAAAGGACGGGTTATTCCGAGAGGACCTTTATTATCGGATCAGTGAAATCGTGGTGGAGTTGCCGCCTCTCCGGGATAGAGGGCAGGACATGATATTACTGGCCCAAAGCTTCCTGCACCGGTATGCCGAGCAGCAGGGCCGTGTGACTAAAGGATTCACCAATGAAGCGCACAAAGCCATTCAGGCCTACAACTGGCCTGGCAACATCCGAGAGCTGGAGAATCGCATAAAACGAGCCGTGGTTCTTGCTGAAAAGCCGATGATCAGCGTCTCGGATCTGGAACTCGAGGGATTGAGTGACAGCTACGTTCCAGAGTTGCTGCGTGATGTGCGAGCCCGGGCAGAGACCAAAGCGATCACCATGGCCCTTATGAGTTCGAAAACCATCAGTGACGCAGCCAGCAGTCTCGGTATCACACGACCTACATTGTACAATCTTATCGGCAAGTACCAGCTTGAACATCACCTTGCCGGAAAGCAGGACCAGAATTCCTAGAACCTGTTCACACCCGGGAACCTTTGATTAACAGGCTGTTAGTCCATGCACTGCTTCGCGGGAGCCTGTGCCATGAGCATTCAAAAGTTTCCTGGCACACCAAACCGGCAGTCGGAAACTGCCACTGACCAGAGGCCTGAAGTAAGACATGCCATTTGAACTGGGACTCATAACGTTTTCCCTCGCAACGCTATCGTTGGGAATTCTGCTTATTGCACAGCTCCGGAACTGGAACAGTGGCAAGTCCAGCTTCGTGTTGGTAATTGCAACAGTCATTTCCATGCTCTGGAGTCTGGGCATGCTGGCGCAATCCTGGCTTGGATTGTCGCTGTTTTACCTGATACCCATGATCGAGGCACTTAAGAATGCAGTCTGGTTTGGCCTGTTGCTCAGCATTCTTGGGCTGAGAGACGTGGTTTTCGGTACAGGCAGGGTGGATCGCAACCGGTCCGGTCTGATGATTGTTGCCGTGTCGACATTCAGTATTCCAGCCATTCTTCTGCTGGCCATCCCGGTGTTGCGATTTACGGTGAATGGCGTTTCGGTTTATGCCCCGGACTTCGGCGGACAGCCAGTTCTTCTCGGTTTCCTCATGTCGTCTATTGCCGGGCTGGCATTGCTTGAACAGGTAGTAAGAAATATTCGTGCCTACCACAGCTGGCATCTTAAGTTTCTCTGCCTCGGCCTCGGTATGGTGTTCTCCTATGATCTCTACATGTATTCGGAAGCAACACTGTTTGCTAGGATAGATCCGGCTCTCTGGCAGATCAGGGGCGCAGTGATAGCGCTGGCAGCTCCGATGATCGGTCTTGGCGTAGTAAGAACTCGGCAACAACCGATACAACTGAATATTTCACGCCGGCTTGTGTTCCACACTGGTGTCCTTGTCGCCGCGGGTCTTTATCTTCTGTTGATGGCGGGGGCCGGATTTTATATCAGGAATGTCTCCGGTGAGTGGGGTACGCTGTTGCGTGTTCTGTTCTGGGTAATATCACTGACCTTTCTGGCTACCCTGGCATTTTCCGGTCGTATGCGAAGTCTGCTGAAATTTTATATCAGCAGAAATCTGTTTACTTCAAAATATGATTACCGGGAAGAATGGATGCGAATCAGTCAGACACTTTCGGACACCGAAAGCGATGAATCTTTGCCGGACAGAGCAATTCATGCCCTTGCCGGCATCGTCGACAGTCCTTCCGGGGGGCTGTGGCTTACCCGCGATGGAATACATTACGAACAGGTTGCTCAGGTTGAATTAGGTTGGCTGGATAATGCCGAGGTTGATCGCACCGACTATCTGATACGTTACCTTGAAGAAACAAACCAGGTAATAGATCTGCATGCTGTTGACACATTACTTGATAGGAGGCTGTTGCCGGAATGGCTTGAGCAGGTTAAGAAGGCATGGCTGATCGTACCGTTGGAGTTGCAGGGCAGAATTCTCGGTTTCGTTCTGCTGAGGGAGTCACGCGTGGAGTTTGAATTGATCTGGGAAGACTACGAGTTGTTCACGGCGGCCGGCAGACAGACCGCCAGTTACCTTGCCCAGATGGTGACTTCTGATGCCCTTGCCGAGGCGCGGCAATTTACAGCCTTTAATCAGGGTTCCGCGTTCGTCGTACATGATATCAAGACTTTGAATTCACAACTTTCCATGCTTGTGCACAATGCCAAACTGCATAAGAGCAATCCTGAGTTTATTGACGACATGATTAAGACCACTGAACATGCCGTAAGTAAAATGGACTTTCTGCTAAAGCATTTCAAAAAGGGTGACGAGGCACAGCAGGGGGGTTCCAATGTAGTGAACCTGGTCGACCTGATCCGTCAGGTTGTTCAGTCCCAGTCCCGGCAAAAACCGGCTCCGATAATGAACTGCAAGGAAACGTCAGTCCTGGTGGTGGCCAATGAAGATGAATTAAAGGCCGGTATCGGGCACATCGTACAGAATGCGCAGGACGCGACGCCGGATTCAGGGGTTGTGGAAGTGAGTCTGGCAACAGTCGGGGGAATCGCAGAGCTTGAAATTCGTGACAATGGCTGCGGTATGACTCAGGAGTTTATCCAGACGAGATTATTCAGGCCGTTTGAAAGTACGAAGGGTCTCACAGGAATGGGTATTGGCGTTTTCCAGAGCAGAGAATACTTACGTAAACTTGGAGGCAACCTGACAGCCCGAAGCCGTCAGGGTGAAGGGACAGTGTTCACCCTGACAATCCCTCTGTGTGAGTCTGGCTCCTCCGAAGAGGTGCCAGACTGAACGCCAGGAGTGCAGCCGTGTCAGTAAGGAATATATCCCCAGCACCTTTATTGATTTGACCGCTACTGACTTTGCACAGTTTCCAGGTGCTCCGCAATCGAATCGGAATCCGGTGAAAGTTGCTGCGCTCGCTGAAGTACCTGAATTGCTTCATCTGCGCGATTCTGCTTGTAAAGCAACCAGCCAAAAGTATCCAGTACATCAGCATTTTCAGGATCCAGCTGAACCGCTCTGACTGCCAGCTCCAGCGCCCGCTCCGGGTTACTGTCCTGATACATCCAGGCCAGATTATTGAGTGCAATGACGTTGTTGGGCAGCGACCTCAAGGCAGTTTCATAGCGCAAAATGGCATCGGATTCCCGGTTCGCTGCCTGATGGTTCATGCCCATGAACATATTGGCCGCCCCGTCCTGTGGTTTGGCACTCAACCACTCGCTCAGGAAATCACTGGCTTCCTGCTGCTGCCCGCCGCGCAAGAGCGCCAGATAAAGCTTGCTGGCTGCACTGGAGCTTGCAACTGACTCCCAGGTTTGGCGATAAATTTCCAGCGCGCCTGACCGATCGTTGTTCGCAAGCAACAAATCTGCCTCCAGCTCGGAACCCAGCCCGGATTCCGCTTCCAGAGACTTCAGCCTATCGACAAAGCCGTTTGCCGCATCGCGGTTGCCCGCCAGATTGGCGAGCTGGGCCGCCGCTGTCAGCGCCCTGATGTTGTTGCCCTGAATCGACAACGCTCGATCGACTGCCTGAGTCGCCGCGTCAGGATCTCCACTCCTGGCCAGGTCAGATGCTCTGACCAGCAGGACATTCACGAGATTTGACTCGGTGGCGGCGACTTCGATTCGTTGATAGGCAAGTTCCGCAAGTTCCAATGCTCTGGTCAGATCGCCCCGCCGTGTCAGGTATTGAGAGAGCACCACAGCAGGAATATAGGAAGACGGGTAATTGTCCACAATTTCCTGCACCCGGGCGATGGATCCCGGTTCATTGTCCAGTGCGCTGCCGGTGGAAAGAAACCCTCTTATGGCGTTTTCATCGGTCGGTTCCCGCGACAGCATTACCTGGTATTCCTCCTGAGCGCGGGCATAGTCTGCTTCAATAATCGCCAGCTCTGCCAGTCGCAACCGGGCCTCGCGATTTGCCGGTTCACTGGCCAGTGTGTTGTTGTAAAAATTGCGGGCCTGATCTGGCTGACCTGACATGGTAGCGAGGCCGCCGGCGAGATTATTCAGGAATGATGAGCGTGGATTCTGTTGCCGCCAGGTTTCGACTCGCGCCCGGGCCCGATCAGTTTCACCCTGGTTGAGATAGATTTCGACGAGCCCGGTCATGGCCTGGTTGAATCCAGGATTCAATTCCAGGGCCTGCTCCAGTGATTGGACGGCAGCGTCGGTGTCTTCACGCAGAAAATGGCTCCCTGCCAGAAGAAAATGAACTTCTGCAGGATTCTGATTGGTAGCGAGAGCGGCGTTGAACGACTCAATGGACTCGTCGATCTGTCCGGTAGTCCTTTGGCTGATTCCGAGCATCGCCAGCAGGGATCCGTCATTGGGGAATCTTTCCCGGGCTTCCTCCAGAATTGCTACGGCTTCCTCCGGATTGCCAAGTTGAATCTGCGTGGCTGCCAATATCTTGACCGGCTGAGCGGTCGTGGCAATATCCACGAACCTGCCCAGGGATGAAGCGGCGGCCGCATAGTCGCCCAGTGCGTAATTGGTCATGCCCAACAGTAAATTGCTGGCAGGGTTTTCCGGTGCCAGCTCCAGCGTGGTTTGCAGGGCTCTCTGGGCTTCAGCGAAGTTGCCTTGCTGAAACAGGGCATTGGCGTTGGAATAGGAACTTTGAAATTGCCCCATCGGAGTGTCGGCTATGATCTGAGCATAGCGCATCGCTTCGGCGTTTTTCTGTTGCATCTGCAGGGGAACCTGGATGGCCTGCAGAACTGAATACCGTTTTGCAGTCATCGTGTCGTAGTTTCCCATCAGTTCCAGCGCCTCGTTAAACGACTGTTCCGCTTCGGGATATTGACCGTTCAGGGTTGCATAAACCCCGCTCCAGATCCACACATCGAGATCATTGGGATCGATTTCACTGGCTTGCTCCAGGTAGGCCCGTGCCTGTTCCAGGTCACTGTTGGTATAGGCGAGCTGGGAAAGTCCGATCAGGGCCCTGATATTGGCCGGGTCTTCGGCGAGAATGCGCTGGAAAGCTTCTTCGGCCTCCACCGTATTGCCGGACAGCGTAAGGGCGCGGCCCCTGATCCAGTTACGAAGCGCACGATCTTCGGGAGCACTGGGTTGCAGGGTCTGCAGCAAGGACAGCGACTGTCCCAGCTCGCCTGCCATGAGGTTAGCCTCTGCCAGAAGCAGCGTAGTCTGCTGGTCATCAGGTTGACTGGCCCTCAGATCACCCAGAATCCGTATGGCCTCACCGACATTGCCGACTTCCATGTCGATCTGAGACAGTATCCGTAACGCTCTGGCGTTACCGGGAGCAAGTTGGAGGGCATTCTGCAGTTCGATGGAGGCGGATCTGAATTGACCCTGTTGTCTGTAAACATCCGCGATATCAAGGTAGGCCTCAGCCTGAACAAGATCAGTTTCACGGCCATTTTCCTGACTGCAGGAAACCGCTGTCAGCAGGCAGGCGGATCCCAGAGCCAACACTCTGATCCAATACAGTGGTAGACGTACGTTCATAGTTTTTCTCCCAAACAGTAGGCGCGGCTTCCTGCAATATCTTTATGGTCAGCTGGACTGGTAATCGAATTCAAATCTTAGCAGAATTGAACCCATCGTATCCGGGCCAGCAGTTCCCGATTGAACCGGTCAGTCGAAAGCACCAGACCGGAACCTGGCTGGCGCTGACCAGTTAAAACGGTCTTGAGATTTTTATTCCAACGCTCTGATTCTACATTACTTTCGGTAAAACTGACCCCTGTTGGCTGAAACAGGCCTCGAATTTGCGATGAAATTCACATATCCACCTACTGGCGATCGACAGATTACACTGCTTGCGACTATTTCTTCGATCACCGTCTGACAATGGGTTCTCACCTCCTTTGCAGGGCTGGCAACAGCAGGGAACAGACTTTTACCGACATTGCGTACTCTGTCAAAATTACTTTTGAAAAACTTTGTTATGATTTTCGTCTAATTTGTTGTTTTATAGCTTGTTGTTCATGCAGTACCATCGGTGCTGACGGCAGAGTTAAGAAGTCGATTGAAACGGTAGAGTGTCTGTCACCAGTCAGTCAACAGTGTTCAGTCGGCACTGCAGCGGGATGATGAGATTCCAATTATCGAAAATGCACCAGGAAAGCCTTGAGTTGGCTGTCGCCGGGGAATGAAACCAGTCAATCCAACCAGCAACATTATCATACCGGTAGCGGTGCTGCTCACCGGTCTGTTTGTGCTCGCGTACTACCAGTCGATCAAGGTCCTTTTGATTCTGTGGTTCGGGCTGGAGGAAGTCAGTGACCATTCCGGGCTGCTGGCATTGGCCTGTTCGGGCTATCTGTTGTACCTTAAGCGGGACCGGTTCAAGCAGATCGCTATCAGACCCGATCTCTGGTCTGGTGCACTCCTGCTTGGCTGCAGTCTGCTGTGGTTTGTCGCCAGCGAAATCGGTATTCAAACGGTACAGCTGGGGTTGCTGCCCTTTATCCTGCTGTTGACGATCGCCTTTGCCTTTGGGTTTCCTGCGTTCAGATTGGCAGCGGTTCCCGTGCTGGTGCTGCTGTTTGTGATTCCAATCTGGTGGCCTTTGCTGCCCTACCTAAGGGTCGTGACTACGGCGGTGGCGGAATTTAACCTGCAACTGATTAACCGGCCGGTATTCGTTGAAGGCTTTGTATTACATCTGCCCGGCGGATCTTTCCTCATTGACGACAGTTGTGCCGGATTACGCTTTCTGCTGGTGACGGCGCTACTGACACTGGTCTGCAAGGACATGTTTGGCCTGTCCATTTACAAGGCATGTGCGCTAGGGTCGACCGGGGTTTTCCTGGCGTTGATAGCCAACTGGCTCAGGGTGCTGGTTATCATTCTGGTAGGTGACTCCACAAACATGGAGAGTGAACTCGTAGACGACCATGCAAATCTGGGCTGGGTCATTTACGGCATAGTAGTGCTTGTGCCATTTCTTATTCTGAATAACAGACTTGCGAGGCAGTCTCACGCCGTTGTTTCCGAATCCGGGGAACCGGCATATCCTCCGGTTCGGCGTTCAGTCGTGGTTTCAATGGCCGCGATTGTCGCGCTTGTGCTTGCTTCAGGACCGCTGCTTAGCGTGTTACTCGATGCCCGCGGCGAAGCGGGTACGGCATTGCGATTACCCGACGCCAGCGGGTCCGTCAGTCAGTTGCCGCGGAGTCTGGAAACCGAAAGCAACAGCTGGAGCCCGGTTTTTGTCAATGCCACGCAATTTTTACATGGCCTGTACCAGATACAGCAGGATACGGTAGATGTTCATATTGCGTACTACCAGAACCAGCGACAGGGTGCTGAGCTGGTGAATGTCAACAATGAATTCGCAGACGGTTCCAGCTGGATGGAGCAGTCTGAATCGGACCATCGCGTTCAGCTTGGACGCAACCGCTCACAGACTCTGGTGAAAGAGCTGGTTCTGAGAAGGGCAGACGGTCAAAGATGATTGGTCTGGTATTGGTACAACATTGGCGGGCACCGGACTATTAGCCAGGTAAATGCCAAATTCCTGGAAATTCTGGCACTCTTTTCCGGCAGATCCGATGCGTGGATGATTTCTGTCAGTGTTTCCTGCGACAGTGCGGATTGTCGTGAGTCACCGGTTGTTCTTGAGCGCTTCCTGGAAGCGATGTTTCCCGCGCTGGAACACGTAGATTAACGCATGAGTGATGTCAGCCATGCGCGACAAGCAAGCCCTAATTGACAGCGAATTACGTTCCTTTGAGAGGTTGTTTCTCCCATGTCCTTCATTCTACTTCTCGTCTGGCAGGTCCTGTTTGTGCTGCAGGTACTCGAGTGGCCACAATTCGGGCTAGAAATAGAGAGGCCTGTCACTGCAATTCTGATCTGCGTGGCCTTTGCCATCTTTTTTATTGAGAATAAATTCAAAAACTTCGGTGCTGAGTTCTGGCTTCTCAGCGCAATGGTTGTGACTATTATAATGTCGGGTATTGCCAATGGCTGGTTAGGCGGTGGTGTAAGTGATGCACAGATTTTCATTCTAACTGCATTTCTTCCCTTCATACTGTATTCCAGTCACGGCGTGTCGATCAGTAAGCAGCACATCATTATCCTTCTGTTGTTAGGTTTCAGTCTGCTCATGGTTCATAACGGAATCGTACAAAAGAGCAGTGTCGATGGTATAGGATGGACTGGTTCCCGCCTGAGCCAGGGTACACGGATTACTTTCTTTGGCCTGCTGGATGATCCAAACGATTTAGGTCAATATTTTGTAATGTGCATTCCTTTTGCTGCCTATTTTTTCCGTCACAGTAGCCTTTTCCTGATGCGCGCCGCAGCACTCGGAATCCTGGTGGCGCTGATGTACGGCATTTACCTTACCGATTCACGGGGTACTTTATTGAGTGCTCTGGGCATGGTGGCGGTCTATATCTATTACAGGTACGGCAGGAAGAAGGCGCTGCTGGTGGGATTGGCACTATTGCCGGTCGTTGCCGTGATATTCGCCCAGTTCCGGGCGATTGAGCTTGAATCAAGTGCCATGGAGCGAGCAGATTCCTGGTATACCGGTATGCAATTGCTGGAACAGAACCCTATCCTCGGCGTGGGCATGGGGGCATTCATCGATTACTCGCCCATCACGGCGCATAATTCCTTCGTGCTTGTGATGAGTGAACTGGGTCTGGTCGGGTACATCCTGTGGCTGAGTATTATCGTCATTTCACTGGTCACAACGTTGAGTATCACGGTTCATTATCGTAGTCTGCTTATGGAGAATGGGTTCAAGAGTCTGGAATCCACTGAGCTGAATCGTGCATTGGCACTTAACGCGAGTATTCTGTTCTCGCTGCTTGGGTTTCTTTTTTGTGCCTTCTTCTTAAGCAGAAGTTACTCGGCTTTTCTCTATTTGTTGTGCGCCTTCAGCGCCGCTTCCTATGCCCGGGTCACTCGATTGGATCCTGATCTGCGTCTCAAGCAACCGGAAAAACTCTTCAGGTATGCCATGGCAGGCTCTTTCGGTTCAGTTATCGGCATGTACGTCGTGGTGAGGGTAATTCTTACCTAGACAGCCCTTGGTTCAGTGTCAGAACGAATCAGAGGTTGCCCTGGCTGTCGACAAACGTCACACGAACAGCAGGGAAGAAAACCGAACATCGGTAGGTGCAATTCACCCGATACGCATGAACATTGCGAGACAGAAACAAGCGGAATATTGGCTGGCACAAGCGGTATGCTCCAGCGCGCCAGGACAATGAAATAACAACAACCGAAAACCGGGGAAGAACCGAAATTATGCTTTCAGTACTACACATTCTCTCGAGCCTGAATCTGGGTGGTGCCGAGCGAATCACCATAGAGCTTGCGGAATTGCAGAGATCCAATGATGTGGATGCGCAGATTCTCAGCCTTGGCGCCCGGAATGAGTTTCTGGCCGATGATGTAGGGGTCAGGAAAATTCCATTGATTCTCAGTGAACCAGGTCGTGGCAGGTTGCGCCGTTATCTTGAACTGTACAAGGTATTCACGCGTTTTGACGTAATACACCTGCATAGTAGGGGAGCGTTCAAGTTTGTAGCACCTATTCTGCCATTTCTTGTTGGGAAAAAGATTGTCTACACACGTCACGGATTGTTCCCCGATGACTCTCTTGGCCTCAGGCTTCTTTACTTTGTATCCCGTCCCTTCATCGATTTCATTGCATTCGTGACTGAATCTGGTCGTGAAGTGTTTATGGCCAACCACGATTGGGACCCCGGTAAACTTGTCGTCGTGCAGAATGGTGTGTTTGTACCGGAAAGGCCACAGCAAAACTCCTCCAGGTCAGTCCGATTCGGATCGGTAGGTCGCATGGTTCCCGTTAAGGGACAAATGCTGTTGCTGGAAGCTGTAGCCAGGCTGGCCGAAACCTGTAAACACGGAACACAGAGTGGACCTCCATTTGAGCTTATATTTTTTGGAGACGGTCCCCTCGAATCCCAGCTTCGAGAGCGTGCCAGTCAAATTGGCGACGAGATTGTAATTTTCAGGGGGCAGGAACCCGATATTGACCGAATCTATCAGGAAATTGATGTGCTGGTTGTGGCATCCGAAAGCGAGGGCCTGTCGATGGTCATTATGGAAGCTATGGCCCGGGGTATACCCGCGATAGCAACAGATGTCGGTGGCAACCCGACACTGGTCCACGATGGTGAAACCGGGATCCTGGTCAGGGAACAGACTTCGGAGGCTCTATATCAGGCCATGCTGAAGATCGTACAGAACATTGCGCTGATTTCAGATCTAGGGCATTCGGCCCGGGAACTGATCAAGGCGGAATTTTCCTTAATGAACACCTACAACTCTTATCTGGATTGTTACACCGGGAGAAAATTCTAATGAACCTCTGATGAATCAGAGATTCCCTAAGAAACCTCTGCATACGTACCACGATGCCGGGGTCTTCTGCCGAGTCCAATGCCGAGGCACATCGATGCCTGCATTCACCGGCCGGTCAGGGCGGTGTAATGGGAAAAGATTCTGTGGATAGCGGGTTGTAGTTCGAAGAGCAATTGGCGAAGGAGTAAGACAATGCAGAAGCCAGTCACAATAGTCGTGACTCCAAGAGACCGGTACTCGGAACTGGCGCAATGTATCGAAGATATTTACGCCTACACGGATCCGGAATTGTTTGAGCTTTTCATTCTCGATCTCGGTTATCCGAGGAAGGACCTTGAACTGGCCAGGCAGCGTCTTGAGGGCAGAGACAATTTCAGAATTTTCAATTATGGAAGAATAATTCCGATAGAAGCGTTTGATAAGCTGCGCGATAATCTGAGCACCAAGTATACCTTTTTCATGGATAACGATTCACGACCCACCGAAAACTGGTTACCGCCTCTCATCGAAACCGGCGATGAGACCGGTGCTGCGGTTATTAATCCCGTCACTTTGGAAAGAGCCGGTGTTGACGAGGGAGCGGCGGTTCGAAATCACCTCTTTACAACCGAATTGAGAGTTGTTGAAGTAGAAAACGAGCCCTATCTGATTGAACACAAGACCTTCAGACGGGCCAGACCCGAAGACCTTCCAAAAGAGATTACGGAAACGCAGGCATTTGAACTGCATGGAGTTATGTTCAGGACTGACATTTTCAAGTCTGTCGAATTGCCGAGAATGACTATACGCGAGCATCTTGATATCGGAATGCAACTCAAGGCGAGCGGACAGAAGCTCCTGGTCGAGCCACGAAGTATCATTATGTTCGATAATCTGGGAACCAGAGCCAATCTTTCAGATTTGAAATACTTCAACCTCCGTTGGAATTCGCGGATTACCAGCGCCTCAAGCAGACTCTTTGAAAAGCGCTGGGGGTACAGATTTTACTCGGAAGAATCAATTTATAACTGGGCCATGCGGAGGCGGATATTTCTCGTTCTAAGGTGGATGTGCCTGCCTATCAGCCTGGCCAATAAGATTGACAGACTGTATTTTGCCATTCGAAGAAGGCTGTTCCCTATCTGGGATCCGTTGGACGACCCACACAAAGACGCCAGATTGCTCTACGAGCAGTTTGCCGATGGAATTCCCCAACAACTGGATCACTCTGTGACACTCTGAGTTTTGTGAGGATAGTCCTATCAGAATCCTGATTGCAGTAAACTCAATGGAAAAAGGTGGCCGCACCAAAAGAGTTGCGGAAGAATTGATGTCGCTTGATGGAAAGGGTCATCAGGTCAGCCTGATTACTTTTTCGAGCCCACCGCAATGGGTTTCAAAGAGGTACCCGAAAAGCGATCGCTGGAATGTGATGGAAAAGAAGCGTCGGAAATTCGATTACATACTGTTTCTCCGGCTGCTTCGATTCACATACAAGTTCAAACCGGACATCATACTCAGCCATTGTGAAGCTTCAGCCCTGTACATGGGCCTGGTGGGCAAGGTGCTCGGGGTTCCTTCAGTTGGTACGATCCACCGTTCAAAACTGCATTTTTACAGATCCGGCTGGAAGCGCAGTATGTACTACAGATTCCTGGATTCCTACATTGCCGTCTCAAAAGAGCGAAAGTCCAGAATGCACAAGCAGCTGGGTTTACCCGAGGACAAGATCGAAGTGATCTATTGGGGGATCGATCCCGCCGCTGTACCGGAAATTGAAGAAAAAGAACGGGTCAAGAGCAGACTGGGATTAGGCGACCGGCCGGTTATTCTGTCGCTTGGGCACCTGGGGACGATCAAGGGGCACGATGACAGTATCCGGGCCCTGGCGTTGGTAAGAGCCAGGATACCCGAAGTTAAGCTGTATATAGGAGGGGACGGAGACAGCACGGAATACGAGCGCCTGCATTCCCTGATTGAGGAACTGCAACTGCAGGATTCTGCCATCCTTCTCGGTCAGGTAAGCAATGCCATGGAATGGATGATGGCCTGTGACATTTTCCTGCAACCCTCAATTGAGGAAGCCTTCGGGTTGGTATTCATAGAGGCGGGTTTGTGCAAAAAGCCCTGCATTGCCACCCGCGTCGGGGGCATTCCGGAAATCATTCTTGAAGGGAAAAGCGGGTTTCTTGTCAAGCCACACGATGTTGAAGCAATTGCAGCAAGGATCCTGGAACTGCTTGAGTCCGAGGACAAACTGGCCCGGATGGGGAATTTCGCCTATCAGAATATACTGGAGAATTTTCTGCTTTCCAGGCAGGCAGATAAGTTGGAATCTTATCTTGAAGGTATAGTCAATAATTCACGTTGATTAATCAGAGGTTGCCTGGATGTAATCGGATTCAGGCGGCTGAAACCCTTCCCGTCATGATATTGTGGGCCAGCATGGGCAAGAGACCGGGGAGCTCATGTGGCTCTTTTGCCGAGTGCGTATCTGAAATAGCTCAGCATGAGATGACTGCTCTGTAGTGGGCCGAGTGCAAGATGTTGTCGATATATCTTCCATTGCCATTGCGCTGCTTTGAGTTTGTTGCCTGAAATAGATCCGCCATAAACTCGATAAAGCGCCAGGGTTTCGTTAATCGAGCGTGCTTCCCCTGACTTTTTGACCAACATCAACCAGGCCACATAGTCCTCGTGCCCGATTTCTGGGAAAAATTGTTTGCCAAGAGCCTGCGCGTTGTAGATTCCTGTAAGGTTTCCGATGAAATTGCTTTTCAACATGAGGCCGTAGTCGACTCGTGCGGGAGGAGTTACTGTGCCGATCACTCTGCTGGCCTCATCAATACGCTGGTATGCTGAATAGCAGATCCGCACTTTATTGCTTTCCATGTACGCAACCTGTTTACTCAGTTTCTCCGGGAGCCACAAGTCGTCACTGTCCAGGAACGCTATGAATTTGCCTCGTGCTCTTTCAAGTGCCACATTTCGGGAATCCGCTACGCCCGAATTCTTGTCTTTAGCCAATACCACAACCCGTGGGTCAGCAGCCTCAAGCTGCCTGGCGATCTCAAGAGTGTTGTCCAGGGATGCGTCATCGGTGATAAGCAGTTCCCAATTGCTATAGGTCTGATTGAATACAGACCGGGCGGCCTGTTCCAGATAACGGGAAGCGTTGTAAGCTGGCATGATGACGCTTACCAGGGGCTGATGATAGTTGTTGGTGGTTTTATGCAAGGCTTACTTTCTGCCTGATAGTCAGTTTCATGTGCCTTGTGTGGCATCGCAACAAAGAGGTTTGAACGTCACTTTCAAACCAATGAATTCCTTAAACGATCAGTTCTCTGACGGTGTTCATTTGAAATCCCCGGTTTTCCCATTCTGGCAGAAGATTTTTTAAAAGCTCCATGGCAAGCTTATTGTCATCATGGAACAGTACGATATCGCCCGAGGTTACGGGGTTTTCCCTGAACACGCCGAGCTGCAGTTCGATACTACCTTTTATATAGTCCCTGGAATCATAAGACCAATGGATAACGTGCCAGCCCAGTGATTTGAGCCTGTGCAGGAGTCGGATTCCAAGCCTTCCCTGAGGAGCTCTGAACAGCTTTGGGCAGCTGCTGTCAACCTGTTGAATACGGTGCTGGCATTCATCGATTTCGGCCAGCTGCCTTCTCAGGGGCAGTCTGCTGAAATCGTAGTGTGTGTTGGAATGGTTTCCAAGAAGATGACCACGCTCCACTATTTCCGTGGCAATCTCTGGGTGTTTCTCGATATTTTTTCCTACGCAGAAAAAAGTTCCTTTAGCGCCATGCTTCTCAAGCAGATCACAAATCGGCAGGCTGAAATTAGGATCAGGACCATCGTCAAAGGTCAGGTACAGCGTGTTCTCCGCCCTGGCATTGTGAGTCGTGATCCATCGATTTGGAAGGAGGCTGGCTGCTTTCAGACTACCAACATTTATCATCTGGGATATGTCTATAAAGTAATTTGCCTGGGGAAACTCTGATTTGGTCCCAAAACGCAGAGGCAGTGTGGGACTTGATCAGAGTTTCCTTAGCTTGACCGATGCAGAATTATGCCAGCTATTAAACTGCCTGACACCCTGAAAAATTGTTGGCTGTTTCATAGTTCAGGCAAATTATCGTGTGAAACCGTTAAGGAACCTCTGATTGATCAATCAGGAGTTTCCTGAACTGGCCCTTCTGACTGGTTTTCATATAATATTACCGCACCGTGAATTTACGAAGATTCAGTCCATGCCCTTCAGAATCCTCATACGCCTCGCAGCAGTCTTTTCAGTAACGTTCAAATCTCTGGCAATTCCGGCAATTACGGTTTTGGTACTTGCCTCCAGCCTGTTGGCCACAATGCAGACTGCACAGGCCCAGCGCGCCGTCCCGATTACCGAAGAGCTCATGCTGACCTTGATGCCCGAGGCCGACGAGTTCTCCGATAAATCCGGTGAGCCGCCAGTTTACGAGGCATTCAGAGTCGGGGAGGGTGGCAAGCAGGTATTGGTGGGTTACCTCTTTGAGACTCCCGATCTGCCACCCGAGGAGATCGGCTATGCTGCACCGATTCACGTACTGGTTGCCATGGATCTGGAGGGAATCGTTACCGGGGTCAGGATTATCGATTACCGGGAGTCTTACCGCAGCATACGCGGTGACTTTCTGAATACCGAGCGCTTTCCCAACCAGTTTTTCAACAAGAGTCTGGGCGAGGAATTCCGGGTCGGGCGTGACGTGGACGGAGTATCGCGTGCAACGATAAGCAGTTGGGCAGTCGCCCGGGGTATTCGCAACGCTGCCCGTCGCGTCGCCCAGGCCTACCTGAGCGGTCTTGAGGGCATCGCCGATACGGGTGGCGCGCTGTCCGCGCTCGATGCCATGGATTGGTGGGATCTGCTGGACATCGGGATGATAACCGAATTGCGGGTACCGTATCCGGAAGACAGCGAGCTGATACTTGATTTTCTGTATCTTGGCAATGAAGAATTCGGCGAGATGATGGTAGGCCTGAACGATTACTCGGGCGCTGAACGGGAAGCCAGCAATAGGACCGATGCGGGTACCCTCATGCTGGTGGGAATCAGCGGTAACTCCAATAGCACAGGCAATCCGTTTCGTCCTGAACGGCTGGCTGTACGTCAGGGTGAGAATTTTTTCCCCCTGCCGCGCAGGCAGTTTGTTTACGCAGGCAGCGGTACCGAGGGAAAAATCGCCAATAAGGTCAATTTCGCTGGTGCCATCGTCCTGAATCCTGCCATAGATGTCACTCAGCCTTTGACTCTGGAATACGACACCAGTGAAGAAATGGGGTCTTTTGCCACCGTTGCCTCGGTTCAGTATGAACTGCCGCCGATAGGCATCGCACTGGCCACCGGAGCGCCCTGGGAGGATCCTGCCGATGCCATTGATTTTGGCAGTTCGGTGAATGAGTCCGGTCTGGCCAGGCTGATCAACGAGGCTCCTCTGGGACAAGTGTTTCTTCTGCTGGGACTGTTAACGCTGGTAATGGCTGCATTTCTACGCAAGCATGCCACACTGCGCTGGGTGGCCCTTGCCTGTACTCTGGGTTATCTGGGTTTCTACGACGGGGGGTTCCTGTCCATCTCGCATATAACCAATGGGTTTAAGGTCGGACCTTCCATGTACCTGAACGATGCGCCGTTGCTGCTGCTGGTCACATTTACCCTGGTAACTGTACTGCTCTGGGGGAGGGTTTTCTGTTCCTCCCTTTGCCCTTTCGGCGCGTTGCAGGATGTCCTCACGCGAATTGTTCCGAAGCGTTTTCAACGGCAGGTTCCGCAGAAAATTCATGACAAGGCCATCTACATCAAGTATGGAATCCTGGCCCTGATACTGGGCCTGACTTTCTTTGCGCCTGGAGTCACAATATTCCAGTACTTTGAACCGTTCGGTACGATTTTCTTTTTCAGTCAGTCGCTGTTGCTGTGGGTGATTCTGATTGCATTTCTCCTCAGTGCTTCGGTGGTCAAGCGGTTTTATTGCCGTTATGCCTGTCCGCTGGGTGCTGCGCTGGGCGTGATTTCTTTCATTTCACCCTTCAGAATCAAGCGCGTCCGGCAGTGTGATATCTGCAGTGTTTGCGAACACGCCTGCCCCACCGGGGCGATACGTGGACCGGCCATCGATTTCAAGGAATGTGTTCGTTGCGACCTCTGTGAAATCAAGCTAATTGACAGGGCCGGGGTCTGCAGGCATGAACTGGAAGATCTCAGGGCGAGAGTCAAGGGCTGGCAACCTGTTACCGTAACCTGATGTGGATTACGTCATTACTGTCCCACAATATTATGACCGGAAGGCTTTCAGTAGCGCAGATCCGGGTGCTTCCGGTCTTCATAATCCCTGTAAGACATGAACGTGAATTTCTTGCGACCAATAAAGTTGGTGTGCGATAAATTTTCCGGGATCGCACCGCTCCAGGGGAGTCTGATCCACCGCAACATTCACCCCTCCGGGGTTCCCTCTCTCGAAAGCAAGCCCTGGGAAACAGTCTTGCTAGGTCGGTCGGTGCTGCGTTTTTATCGCTCCGTCCCCAGACTCCCCTGGAGCGGTGCTCAGTGCTCGAATTCAAGGCTTGTGGAAACCAGAAGCGTAATTCGTTGGATAAGCCGATATTCATCGTTAGTTCCTCTGTTGGGAGTTAATCGGAGCATTCGAAGCCACTGCACGAGGAATTCTGCACTTAGCCAAGGCGTGGCCGGCAGGGGGTTTCTGGGGCTGCAATAAAAGGACCAGCGCCGAGGGAGGAAAAATGACCGTTTTCCAGGGCATTTTTCTGAGTGAGGGCACCCCGGAGGGGCGCGGTCCGCAGCCACAGGAACCCCCTGCCGGCCACGCCGCTCGAAGCCACGAATAACTGACTCCCCTCAAAACCCTGGAAACAAAACTGCACGCTATCTGATTTTCAAATCCAGTACTTGCTGACCTATCACTCCAGGAGCCTGGGCACACTGCTGGCATCGGTCCCGTGAAGCCCGCCAGAGATGGCTGAAGGAGGAAAATCCTTCCCGAAAAGCCCGGAAAATTGTCATCAACAGGTCTCTTGCGTCCAGAAAAATCCTATCCTTTTTACAGCAAAATCGGTACTTTATAAAAATGTGAGACAGCAATGGGATTACGTAAAAAATTTCCCGCAAGCAGACTAGTCTGCTTGCCAGGGAGTCTTGAGACGCAATCTAATGGTCTCTAAATCAGCCCGCTAATCAACCCCAAGGCTACCGCCACGAGAAGCGCGGAAACCATCAATTGCACTGTCCTGTAAGTGAGTCTGGTAAGCACGCGGTTGCCGAGAAAACTGCCCGCGAAGGCGGCACCGCTGGCGGAAAGAATCAACGGCAATCTCTCACCGAGACCCTGGACGGTGGTGCTGGAACTGTAAACGAGAAGACGTGCCAGGTCTACCATGACTGCGATAGTCGCGCCAGTGGCTATAAAGCCCGCCTTGTCCAGGCCGGCTCTGATCAGGAACAGACTGCGGAAGGCGCCCTGATGGCCTGAAAGCCCACCAAAAAATCCGCTTAACACACCGCCCAGGGGCAGGTAACGGGGACTGATATGAACAGGAGCGAGCAGCGGGGAAATTTCGAGCACCAGGAAAAGCAGAATGAGTGATCCGATCGCAAGCTTTATCGGTTCGATACAAAATTCGTGTCCTGCCAGAGTATAGCTGACCAATGCCGGGGTCGCAGAGAGCAAGTTGAGCAACAACGCACCAGGAAAAGCGAATAGGATGGCAGGTAGGCCAAACCTCAGCAGTACCTGGCGATCAACGTTTCTGCCAACCAGCACAAGTTTAAACAGGTTGTTGGCGAGGTGCACAACGGCAGTGATGGCAATAGCCATCTGAAGCGGGAAAAAAAATGGCAATCACGGGCATTAACAGGGTGCCGAGGCCAAAGCCGGAAAAGAATGTGAGGCATGCGGCAGTCAGAGCGGCGAGTGAAACCAGTAAAATTTCCATGTATTCCCTGGCCCTGCAGTGCAAAAGTGGTCAGTGCCCGGCACATTTTACCCCACCGGCGTTTCAGATTCTGGGGGCTGCTATCGCGCCAGGACGGTGTCGGATTTGCGTTTGACTGCCGGTTTGATTTTCTGCACCAGTTTCTGGACTTCCGAGCTGCTGTCGATTATTCCATCAGTCATGAATTGTTCGTGATTACGTTCTATGTGGCGCAGGTCGTAGAGGTAATTCACCATGACGCCACGGCTCTGGGACAATCCTTTTCCGCTGGTGTCGGCGGCAGCAAGGATCTTGTGAATCCGGGCTCCGTTACCAAGATGAAAGCGGGCAACCGGGTCCAGTGGGAGGATTCCGCGTTTTGCCGTAAGCAGGTATTCAGCACACAGGTGCTTCAGCGCATCGGCTGGCGGTTCGGCATTCCCCAGGGTGTTGGGCAGGCTGATGACCTGTTCAGCCAGTTCCACCAGGTGTTCGGGCAAACTGGAACTGGCACTCCCCAGCCAGCGACAGAATCCGGGAACCGGAGACAAGGTGACAAAGTTCTTGATTGACGGGACCTCGCTTTGAAGCTCCTGAACGACCTGTTTGATGAGGAAATTGCCGAAGGAGATGTTCTTCAGGCCTGGCTGGCAGTTACTGATACTGTAGAAAGTCGCGGTATCGTAGTCGGCGGCCGGCTCCGATTCTGACTCGGAACTGAGAATTTCGCCAATTGAGCCTGGTATCCGGTTGCTCAGGGCGACCTCCACAAAAATCAGCGGTTCATCTATAAGGGCGGGATGGAAAAAGGCGAAACATCGCCGGTTATGCGGTTGAATCCTTCTCCGCAGGTCATCCCAGTCCTGGATTTCGTGAACGGCTTCATAGCGAATGATTCGTTCCAGGATATCGGCGGGAGTCTGCCAGTCAATTCGTTGCAGCATCAGGAATCCGCGGGCGAACCAGGATGAAAAAAGATGCACGAAATCACTGTCGACCGGTGAAATCTGGGGATGCTTTCTGGCCAGCTTCAGCAGGTTGGTTCGCATTGCCACCAGATCATGTGTGGCTCCGGCTGTCTGATTGAGACGTCGAAAGAGTTCCCGCCGTCGGGGTTCACAGGCATTGTTCAGCTCCTGCAGGGTCAAACTGCCGGGGCTTTCCTCATATTCCCGGAAAGCAAGTCTGATTTCATCGGGCTCGGCGTTGAACTCACTTTCCAGCAGCTGAAAAAATTTCAGCTGTTCCTCCTCGTCCAGCCTTTTGTATCGGTCGAGGATCTCCCGCGCTGTCACCATGGCAGAGATTTCACCGGAAGTGCTCGTCAGCTTTTCCAGTAGTTCTTCCAGCGTCGAATATTCGTCAGATCCCAGGAGTCGTTGCCCCTTGACCAGGGTGGCAAGGAAATTTTGAACCAGGTTGAAATTCATGTAAGTCACCTTGACTTTGCTGCGTCAATTAATCGATGTCCTGGCAGCCTGACAGGCAGTCGCAGTAGTACGACCGGTCACGGATCTCTGGCCGGGTTCCCTGGATCTCGTGTCGGATTAAAGACCGCCAAACGAGATGGGGAAGTGGAGTCCGGCACGCAGGCTGGAGGTTTTTCGATTGTAACTGATCAACGCCTCCCCGTAGCCTTCGTAGTAGCTTAGCATGAACTGACTGTTGACCCATTCGGGAATCTGGTAGATCAGGTCAAGTTGATAGCTGAGTTTACGGGTTTCCCAACCCTGAACAGCGCTGCTACGTATCGTCAGGCGATCATTCGCCTGAAACGCCGCATTGACACGAATGTTGCCCAGGTAGTCCGTGATATCATTGTTCTGGTCGCCGCGGTTGATCACATTCCATGCCTTGATCCCCAGTTTCAGTCTGTCCCCAAGCTGGAATTGTCGTTGCATATAGAGCCGGTCCCAACCCCTTGAACCACCGCCGGCCGCGCCATTGGACTGATGCTCGAATCCGACCCGGTCTATCAGCCTGCCCACTATATTGAGTCCGTTGAGGTTGGATGTCTTGGAGTAATCCCAGAAGATCTCTGGATTGTAATTGTGTTCCCGGAAGGGCGCCGACGATTCTGCCACATCCCACCAGGATTGCTGAGAATAACCAAAATACAGAGGCGCCAGATTTTCCAGGCCGGGCAGGTTTGGGAACAGGCGGAACTTCAGGCCCAGTTGGAATTTGATGTCAGCAGTGTTGCCGCTGAATGGGTTGCTGCCGTCGTCATTGCGCATGGCGCCAAGCAGTAGAAAAGTATCCTTATAGGGTTCAAAGAACTGATTGAAACGGGCACGGTCTCCAGCGGGGACCACTCCAATGGAGGGAACGGCCGGAACCGGAGGACGTTCGATCCGCAGGGCTGACTCCAGTTCTGATCGACATTGCTGCTTGATTTCCACGACAGTTCGGGAATCGCTGCCCGCGAGACGGAGTTTTTCGAGCCAGCACCTTTCCAGGGACGCATTCTCGCTGGCCGTTGCCAGAGAAAACGGTACAATCACCCATAGTCCCGTGGCCCAGGCATTCGACCGCAGACAACTGCGAGAGAACCAGGAAATCCGGTATATGATAGTAAGGGCGGGATTTTTAATGTCAGCTGGTAGCATGTAAGATTCTCAGTCAGGTTTCTTTATCTGTTGTCGCGGAACCTTATTTTCCTCGATTCTCATGACCGATTTAAAGCCCTGCTGACATGAAATCGGGATCTCAACTTGAACGGCAGGGAATTACTATTGCTTACAGGCTGCCGGATCGCCACGACCCAGGGATGAAAGCCGAATACAGGATCCTCGACAACCTGCCAACCGAGTGAGGGCATTGTGAAATCATGATTACCGCATATTCCCAAGCTGATGGCCAAGCTACGAGATATTTGATTGAATCTGCCAGGCCTGCGATTACTGAGGCAATAAGGTGGACAGTAGAACTGATAGTATTGTTGCTGGTTGTGTGGGCAGTCCTCTGCCCATTGACAGCAAGCGCTCAGCCAGCAACTCTGTCAACCCCTGAACCCGCTGTTGCTGCTTCATTTGAACCTAATTTCGCCGGGCAGGAGAACTGGAACGACTATTTCCAGCCGGTGCGCCAGGAATTGCTCATCGAAGAAGCGCGGCTGGCCCGGCTGGAGGGGCGTTTCCAGGATGCTGAACAGCTGTTGGAACAGGCACTGCAGATTAATCGTGCGAGTTCCGGGTTACATAACCCGTCCCAGCAGACCATTCTCGAGGAGACGCTGGAAACACTGCTGCTACAGGAAAAATGGCTGGAATTCGATGAAAAACTGGACTACTTCAGCTGGCTGATCCGGCGCCTTTACAGTGCCGATCCAGAGCAGCTTGCAGCCGGCTTGAGCCGCCAGGCGCGGTGGCATCGTGCCGCGGCTTCTCGCAATGATCTGCAGAGCGCCTGGTATCTTATCCAGGGGAAATTCCTGGAATGGCAGGCAGTAAGCCTGATTGAAGGGCAGTTCGGCAGGAACGACCTGCGTCTGGTTCCTTTTTTGTACCAGATCGTACTGACTCATTTTTATCAGACTGCGTATATCGAGCGGGGGGGCATCACCGGCCTGGAAATAACGACCGATGTTCCTGTGATCGCCGGCGTCGGGTTGTCATCCCGAAGTGAGACGGTTTGGCGCAGCTACCGGATCGGCCGGGAGAACCTGGAGCGAATACGCAATATTTATGCCAGCAGTCCTGAGGCTTCCGCATTGACTGATGCATTGCTACAACTGCAACTGGCAGACTGGGATTACCTGTTCGGAGTTTTCGATACTGCCGTTGAAAGTTATCGCCTGGCTTATATCAATCTGACAGAAGCGGGTATTTCCAAAGCCCAGCTCGACAGCTATTTCAATCGGTTGCAGCCACTGCCGCTGCAACAGGTGCAGACTACCTGGCCGGGCAACAGGGTGGAGGAAATTGTGCCACAGGTCATTACTTTTACCGCCTGGTCGAGTAATTTCCCGGGAGTGCAGGTTCCCGCGGAGTTTCTGCAGCCACCCTTCAATACGCAAGGTCAGGATCAGGGGGTCGTAAGAGTCAGGTTCAATCTGATGGTAACGAAGGGGGATACAGGTGAGCCTGAATGGAGAATCACCGGCCTGGAGATGGTGAATAGTACAAATGATGATCAGCAATTCATTGAGCAGGCTCGACTTCAGGCCGCGCTCATCACTTTCCGTCCCAGGCTGATTGCCGGGGAATTGGAGTCGCTCGGTCCGATGCTGCTGGACTATCAGATGGCGCCAGACTGATCCCAATCAGGTCATACCGGGAAAGGACCAGCTACGAACTAAGTCAAAAGGGTGGTTTTCTGCAGATTACTCCGCCACGGACAAACGGGGAAGATTCGAGGGAGCGATGGCAGGCAAACACCCTTCAGGCACTTCTTGAAGGAAATGCCTGAAAGATGAGGCAGGAAGACAGGATACCGGTAACTGCCCGGAAAATTGGTTTACGGGCTGAAAGATCCTGCCTGCCTGGTTACAGGCCTACGATATTGGCAGCCTGTGGCCCTTTTTGACCCTGCGTAACAGTAAACTGTACGCGCTGGCCTTCATGCAGGGTTTTAAATCCGGAGCCGGAAATGGCGCTGAAGTGTGCGAACAGATCGGGACCCGATTCCTGTTCGATAAATCCGAAGCCTTTGGCCTCGTTAAACCACTTGACGGTACCTGATAATGAATCTGACATAAAACTTTCCTGTGTTTTCACAAGTTAAATAAATTCCGGCGTCGGGCCATCCGGTCGCTCGGAAACAGAGGCTGGAAATGTTGCTATAACTACTTATGAAACTCAGGACGAGGTTTTGCGGGATGGAACTTCGAAATGGTATTGCATAAATATAAGCTTACTTTCAAGCTGCGGCCAGTATAGAGGTAAATTCAGTTCAGTCAACAGAAATATGCCGGATTCCGTCGTTACTTTGGGGAGCTGCAGTGCCCGTTCACATTGAATTTGCCTGGCAGTCGATTTAAGCTGCAGACGAATTACTGAAAAACGAAGCGGTAACGCAAATTCATGAAACCCAAAACCGGTTTTCGCGACCTTGTCGCCAAAGCAGAACAGCGGGTCAAGTCACTGACTCCCGCAGAAGTCAGGCAACGCCTCGGTCAAGAAGGCGTGTTGCTTGTGGATCTGCGTGACATCCGTGAACTCAGACGGGAGGGAGTGATTCCCGCTGCCTTTCATGTCCCTCGAGGAATGCTCGAATTCTGGGTGGATCCGGACAGCCCCTACTACAAGCCGGTATTCGGTTCCGCGTCCGAGGTCATCCTGTATTGCAACAAGGGCTGGCGGTCAGCGCTTGCCGCCGAATCCCTGCTGGCCATGGGCTGCGAGGGAGTCGCGCACATGAGCGGGGGGCTTGAAAAGTGGCTGGAAGAGGGTGGTCAGCTTGAACAGCTTTAGTCAGGACAACACTATGAAGAATTCACCGTCAGTGAATCGCCGGTCATCAGGAATATCCAGAAGGTCTCTTCTCAAGGCGGCGCCGGCACTGGTACTGGCCCCCGGGCTGCTGGCGCAGCAGGAACGCTTGCCGATTCCGCTGCTTAAGTTGCACAGCTTCGGGCTGAGAGTCAGTGATGTCGAGCGGTCTGTGGCATTCTATCAGGGCCTGTTTGGATCACCAGTCCAGGCGCGCCAGGGGCAAACCGTTATCCTGCGGATGGGAGACGGTCCCTATTTCTACACCCTGAGTCCGTTGCAGGGGGGTGACAGGCCTGGTATTACCCATGCAGGCCTGTCGGTCGCCGACTTCAATCTCGAAAAAATCGAAGCCCTGTTGGCGGCCAATGGTGTGGCCCGCGGTACGATTCCGTCCAGTAGCGGCCCGGATCTTCGGGTAGCCGGCACCAGCTGGCGTCGAGAGCGCGGCCCCGATCAGGGCGGTGCCCGAGACGGTACCACGGAGTTATTCTTCGCCGACCGAGACGGCATCTTTTACCAGCTCAACGATCAGTCCCACTGCGGAGGCAGCGGTCCAGACGGCAATCGATGCGGCACTATCGAACCGAGCCCGGTTCCCGGGCTGTTCAGATTGCGGGAGTTGAGTCATTTTACCAATTTTGTGCATAGCAGTGACTACTCGAACGAGTTTCACCGTCGCCTTTTCGGTCTGGATTTTCAGGCATACCAGGGTCCTGCGTCTCCGGTAATCGGAGTTGGAGACGGTGTTCAGTTTCTCATGTACGTTGGCGGTCGCAATGGGGGTGCGCCCGCGCAGGCTGGGAGGATTGATCATGTGTGTATGGGTATGGATGAATTCAATGTCGACAGGGTCAGAGATCTGCTGAACGAGTTCGGACTGCGTCCGCGCCGTGAATCGTCAGACACACAACCGCTTATGCACTGGATCAGTCTGCGTATGCCGGATCGGGGCGGAGTCGCAGGAGGCACTCCGGAGCTGTATTTCAGTGATCCGGATGGAATTCGCATACAGTTGCAGGATCCTGCGTATTGTGGCGGTACCGGGTACCTGGGCGATGACTGCAGCATCTGACAGGTCCGGCTTGCCATTAAGGAATTTTTTGTTTCACCGATGAAGACCGCCTGGCGTTTTATCAGAGATTACCAAGGTAAAAGGAAGCAGAATGAATCACCGTTATATAGGTCAAAGTGGTCTGCGGGTCAGTCCCATCTGTATGGGTACTATGAGTTTCGGATCCTGGAGCGACAAGGAAGAAGCACTCAAGATCTGTGAAAAAAGTTATGACAGGGGTATTAATTTTTTCGATACAGCCGAGGTTTATCCGGTTCCACCTCGAGCCGAGACAGTGGGTCATACTGAGGAAATTTTTGGCGAGTGGCTGAAGACCAAGCCACGTGATTCGGTCATTATCGCTACCAAGGTGGCCGGGGCGGCGGCCGGCTGGTTTGTCCCTCCGATACGCTACGGCCTGACGGCCATCGATCGCCACCATATCGAGACTGCCGTAGAGGGGAGTCTGCGTCGCATGGACATCGAATATATCGATCTGTACCAGGTGCACTGGCCGGACCCTGTTGTTCCCATGGAGGAATCCATGGAAGCACTGGACCGCCTGGTTCGCTCCGGGAAGGTGCGTTATATCGGCACGTCAAATGAAACAGCTTATGGACTGACAAAGTCCAATACTATCGCAGACTACCAGGGGTTCGCCCGTTTTCATTCGATACAGAATAATTTTTCATTATTGAATCGGCGTTTCATGGACGAATTGGCCAACGTATGCCGACGGGAAAAAGTCTCTTTATTGCCGTATTCTCCGATCGGTGGCGGCGTGTTGAGCGGCAAGTACAATGGTGGAAAATTTCCTGAAAAGGCCCGGTTCAGCGATTATTTCAGACAGGAAAACGCGCGGCAGCGGGCCATGGGTGAGCGATTCGTGAACGAAGGAACACTGGCTTCCACCGAACGCTATAGAGAGATCGCCAGGGCGGCGGGCATGTCACCGGTAACATTGGCGACAGCCTGGAGCATGAATTTTGATTTCGTTGCGTCAACAATCATAGGTGCACGAACTGCCGATCAGTTGGATGAATCTCTGGCAGCACTAGAAGTAACTCTTAGCGACGAGATCCTGCGTTCCTGCGACGAGGTACACCAGCAATACCCGTATCCCATGGGGTGAAGGGCATGCCACCCGGCTGCCGTAGACCACTGTACGTTACAACCCCGACCGATGCTGCCGTCCGTATCGGTCCTTTCTGCTCCGGTCACTTCAGTGAATGTGAATTTAAGGGGACCAATCATCACCCCAGTCCTTCGGGGAACCGCTCTGATAGCAGCCGTTACCCGGCTTGTCCTGCTTTCCCCTGATTTGTCGGCATCGGAGGAGAGCGCCGGGACTACGGTTGAACAGGGGAATTCCTGGGAGTGGCTTCTGGAACGTCGGGAGCAGGTATCCCGCCGCGTGACCCAGTTGGGTCGAAGCCTGGATGAATGGCTGGCAGGAGAGGGGGTAGGAGAACAGCTCAATGAATCCTATCTCAGTATTCGGTTCAACCAGCTGGCCGGAACCTACGACCGCTATCACTCCAAGGTAAGGATTGGCGGTCGCCTTGATCTGCCGGCAGCTTCCAGGCGCTGGAAGCTGATTTTCGAATCAGACAACCAGGAACTGAACTCCCTGGAAGAAAATGTGCTGGATGGCACCAATTCGGGTGATTCCGTTGGTGGTCTTCGTTATCAGGAGCAAACCAGTTCTGGCTGGCTTCTGAGTCATGATATCGGTATCCGGTCACTTGCGCCGACTGACCCGTTCTATCGTTTTCGCGCCAGGTACTCTCTGTCGCTGGGAGAGGCCTGGCAGGCCGGACGCGACCAGAAAATCTGGTATTTTGACAATCGCGGTTGGGGCTACGAGATGGAACTGTCGTTTGTTCGACAATTGACAGAAGATCGCTTTATAAGAGTAGCATCCGAGGAAAATTTCCAGGAATCGCGACGTCGTACAGACCTGATACAGACCGTAACACTGTACCGGTCGCTCGGGGAGCAGCGGACCCTGGGGTATCAGCTGGGTGTACTTGGTGCAAGCAGACCCAACGTGCGGGTGAACGACTGTTTTGCTCAACATTATATTCCGGCGCCCCGTTTACTGAAGACTGGTTGATGATGGAGGTCGCGCCTCAGGTTCTGGTTTCCAGAGTGGAGAACTGGCGCCCGCAACCAAGGGTTCTGGTAAACCTGGAATTGCTATTCTTCGATTTCTAATTGTCAGTCCGTTGGGGCTGTATTACAGTTAGCCGCGATTTGTCGCAAGCCCGAGGATACAACGATGCAACGCGCAGTCTTGCCGATAGTTTTCCTAGTGATCACCTGCGCTGCAGGTTCCGCGTCGGGAGCTGGAAATCTGACCATCGCCCACTGCCTTCACGGTTGCCCAAAGGGAACGGCGGAAAATAACGAAATCATCGTCCGCCATTTGTACGCTGTGTCCATCAGTCCGCAAACCCGCCTGGCAGATTGGGTGTCATACCGTATCGTTCCCGGAAGTATCGGTGTTGCTTCGTTGCTGCCCCGGGACTGGCAGGACGACAACCTTGCCCATTACAGTGTCAATCAGGAAGAACTGTCCGGGGAAGGTCAAAGGCTGCTCCAGTCGGACCAGGGGGATCAACAGGACAGTGTATACCGTATCGCTGAATTCTCCGTCGACGCCGGAGATCGGGGGCGGCTGATTCCCATGACCAGTTTTGCCGGGACCAGTTACTGGCAGGATCTGAACCTGTTGTCGATCATGACCCCGATGAAGAGTGAATTGCGACTCGAATCCTGGTCGCGTCTCGATCAGGCAATAAACGCTGAGGTGAACAGCAGTGGTGAACTGTACATTGTTTCCGGCCCGATTTACCGGGTAACCGGAAGTCCGCCGGGCGCAGTGGGCATTGCTCGCCCCGCGGCATTTTTCAAGGTAGTCGCCAATCGGTCGGGTTCTGTCGCTGCATTTGTGTTCGATCAGGATTTGCCTGCTCATGCAGGTTACTGTGAGCAGCAGAGGGGGGTGGATGAAGTGGAGTCATTGAGCGGGCTGGATCTTTTTCCTGAAGTCGACGACTGGCCGCTTGACTCCCTGGTCAGTGCACTGGGCTGCTGACCTCCAGACATTTTTTACGAGAGTATTCCCATGGATAATCTGTTTCCTCCAGTGGTAACCAGCGTACCTGTTCATGGCAGTGATCGACGTCTGGCTATCCATCGTGTCTACTGTGTTGGAAAAAATTACGCAGACCATGCCAGGGAGATGGGGGGCGATCCGACGCAGGAACCACCCTGTTTCTTCAGTAAACCGGCGGATGCCGTGGTGTACGGTCGGGAAGCCATTCCCTTTCCCGGTCACACGGAAAATCTGCATTATGAAGTGGAATTGGTGGTGGCGATCGGAAAAGAAGGGGAGAACGTCAGTCTTGACGCAGCCCGCCAGATGATTCTGGGTTACGGCGTCGGGATCGACCTGACTCGCCGGGATCTGCAGAATGATGCCAAGGCAGCCGGTCGACCCTGGGATGTTGCCAAGGGTTTCGACAATTCGGCCCCGATGTCCGCCATCTACCCGGTTTCCGCGGTTGGCGTTTTGGACCATGGGGAAATCAGTTTGTCAGTGAATGGCGTGGTTCGACAGAAAGCGAACATCGCCGACATGACCTGGGGAGTTCCGGCCGTTATTGTCGAGCTGTCAGGTTACTTTGCCCTGCAACCGGGGGATTTGATCTTCACTGGAACACCGGCGGGGTTGGAAAGCTGCAAATTGGAGATAAAATGGAGGCGGAAATCGCCGGGCTCGGCCAGTTGAGGGTGCGGCTGGTTTAACTTCTGGATGCACAACTTGGCCCCGCGATCGGCAGTCCGAAATTTCACATCCCCCATATCCGGGGCTGATTTGGCTGGAAACAGCCAGTTCGGAGAGCGATTCTGCCTGGAGTCCGTCATTCAGGCTTCTTCGATGGCGCCGTCCTCATCGAAGTCCCAGTCGAACTCATGGCTGATTCGTTTCCAGTCCTGACGCTCCTCTGCGCGACGGCGTAACTCGGTGATTCGTTGTTTCTGCAATTTCTTTGCGTCCGGCTCAACGTAGTCACTGAATTGCATTACATTGTCGGATTCAAGCGCCTGGAACTCTTCCACGACTTCCTCGCCTTCTTCCCATTCGTCGTCCCTGGTTTCGTTCAGATCTGCCATTTGAACAACCCTCTAGCAACCTCTGGTCCAGGACGGAACCAGCGGAATTGGTAGAAAACAAAACCTTCAAAACTGTTATCGGAGCCTGGGCAAATTATCTTCAGCGAATTTATCGGATACCTGTGAATTGACCGGCCTCACTCCGGGCACTATATAGGTCGAAAAGAGTGAAAAGGCAAGAGTCGAACGGTAAAAATTTGCAGTCTGTCACCCTGTTACAAGCCCTGCCTGTCAACCCTCCTGCCTGATCTGCAGGACGACTTTTCCCATAACCTTGCGATCCCTGAAAATATTGAAAGCTGCCGCGTAATCCTTCATGGGAAAAGACCGGGTGACAACCGGTTGTATTTTTCCGCTTCCATAGAGTTCCAGCAATTCCCGGAAGTTCTGCTCGTAGGCTGCCGGCTCTTCATCGCGGAATCGACCGAGAAAAACGCCAACCATTGACGCGCCTTTCAGGAGCGCCAGGTTGGCTTTGTATTCCGGAATGCGACCACTGGTGAAACCAACAACCAGCAATCTGCCGTTCCAGTTTATGCAGCGGGTGCATTGATCGAACAGGTCTCCGCCAATCGGATCGTAAATCACGTCTGCGCCACGATCGCCGGTCAGAGCCTTGACCTTCTGTTTCAGCTCTCCATCGCCGTAATTGATGACGGCGTCAGGATTGAAACGTTCTACGAACGCCAGCTTTTCATCGGAACTCGCCGCAGCGATGACCCTGGCACCCATCAGCTTGCCCAACTCCACTGCGGCAAGTCCCACGCCACCACTGGAGCCAAGAACCAGAAGCGTTTCATCGGGTTTCAGGTTGGCTCGCTGCTTCAACGCGTAATACGCTGTAGTGTAAACCATGGCAAAGCTTGCGGCGGTCTTGAAGTCCATGTTGTCCGGTACTTTTCGGAGTCCCGCCGCCTCCACCGCCACCTGTTCGGCAAATCCCCCGAATGCTGGCGTGGCCATTACCCGGTCGCCTGGAATAAACCCTTCAAGACCCTGGCCAATCAACCTGACCACGCCCCCCACCTCCGAGCCGGGAATGAATGGCAAAGGGGGTTGAAACTGGTACTTCCCCTGGATCTGCAAGGTATCGGGGAAGTTCAGAGAAGCTGCGTATACCTCCACGACTGCCTGATTCTCTTCCGGGGAAAGATCATCGAGTTCTTCGAGGTTCAGGTTTTCAGGAGGGCCAAAGGAATGACAGACAATCGCTTTCATAGGGGCATCTCTTCGAACGCGAAGCGCGATTCAATCATGATTTTTCGAGAATCACAACTTCCTGGCCGGCCGGTTGTTGCCATGGCTGGAAAAGCGTATAGTTAGGATTCTGCAGTAGTTACCAATCTCTTATTAACCTACTTTATGAACGAAGCCCGCCGCCTGGCTTACCTCCGCGCAATGGGAATTGATTGTTATGTGCGTCGTGACTTGCGGGCAGTAGTGTCTGGACCGGCGGACGCAAGCACTTCCGGTCCGACCATGGTAGCACCGGGATACTCTCCAGTGAACACCCTCGCCGGAAGTCATCCACGCGCAGCCATGTCGGATTTCAACACCCGGCCCTGGGCGGCAGCCGGTCCGTCGGTTCCGGAAACTGACTTCAGGGTAGCCGAGGCCGACTCGGAAACCGAAGTTGAACAGTTGCGTTTCAGTCTGCACTTTTATCCGATTTCGGCACATCTTGCAGTAATCAGTGAGATCCCTTTTGCAGGTAACGAGCGTATACAGAAGGGGACAAAGCGACTCCTGGCGGCGATTTTGCGGGCACTGGATACAGCTGTTGCAGAACTGCCAAATCCGGACAGATTCAATTGGCCCCTGGCTGCGGATGACGATGCCTCGGCAGTACGTGCCGCCGAAGCTTATCAGGCTCTGGGAGGTTTTCTTCGCAAGCGTCTGGAGAAACAGGAGTTCCGCGTAATGCTGGTATTTGGTGACCGCTGCAGGTCGTGGTTCTCCGAAGCGGGCATCGAATCTCTGGTGGAAGCCGCAGAAACCCGGGTTGTCCATACTCATAGTCTGGGAGCAATGATGCAGGTGCCGGCCTTGAAGCAAATCGTCTGGCAGGATGTTCGTGCTGTTTCGGAGCAATTGAGTGACCAGTGAATTTAACGAGTCCTTTGTTTTCCCGAGTGCCCGGTCGCAGGCGGATTTTGTCATGCGGCCTATGCGATCCAGCGACCTCGACCTGGTTGTGCAGAACGAAGCGGCAGCTTCCTCTGAACACCCCTGGAATAAGCGAGTGTTTGTTGATTGCCTGCGTGCAGGTTACCAGTGCTGGGTATTGGCCAACGACGACATGCTCATAGGACATGGAGTTCTGTCGGTAGCGGTCGGCGAATGCCATCTGCTCTCGCTCTGTGTTCGCCCGGACTATCAGCAGGCCGGTTATGGCAGGCGAATCCTGCGGTTTCTGCTGGAGCAGGCCGAAAGAGATGAAGCGGAAGTCTGCTTTCTCGAGGTGCGCCATTCCAATGAGAAGGCAAAGTCCCTGTACCGTTCCATGGGCTTTCTGCCAATTGGTGAACGGAAAAATTATTATCCTTCCGACGATGGCAGAGAAGACGCCATCATAATGTCCAGGACGCTGCCTCTTTAGAGACCATCTCAGAGCGTTGTGGGACTTAACAGCCTGTCAGTAGCCTCTGGATCTCTCCCTAGCGGGAATCCGTGTCAGCGCGGTGGTCTTTCGTCTTCTTTCCAACGAGACTGGCAATCCCCTTGATCGCCACAATGAGGAGGATGGCCAGGATCATGATGGCCAGGAGAAATGCGAAACTGCCCAGAAACAGGACGAACAACTGTCGGGGGCCTATATCCTGCCACATGGCGATACCCCACAGGCAGCCGGTCCCGATCATGACGCCGGCGATTACTGTGCTGGTCTTCTTGCGGAATTTAAGCAGGGAGAATATCAAGGTCCGGTCTGCCGTTGTCGTCATTATAGGTTTGTTTGCAGTCGGGGTAGTGGCTGCAACCCCAGAAAGTACCGTGTCTGCCATGGCGCAGAACCAGCAGTCGCCCGCAACTGCCACAGCGCCAGGCCTTTTCCGGGCGACCGTGATGGTCCTTGAGCCTGACTTTGCAACCGCGGCTCGCCCCGGTACAGAGCCAGAAGGGCGCTGCGGTGTCATCCCGGATTCGCACCATTCTGCGGGTGCAGACAGGGCAGCAATACTGTTCGTCCGGCTCGAGTGACGGTTTGCCATTCACATCATCAAAAGTAACGCGGCACTTTGGAAAACCCGTGCAGCTCCAGAATGGCCCCATTTTACCATCTATGCGACGTAAAGGATTTTTGCAGGCGGGGCAGAAGTGGACATGACTTATTCCGAATCGTCTGCTGTTTTTACTGGAATCCTGATTTTCGTCCATCGGACCGTACCCTGACTGGGCAAGGATGCAACCCTGCCGGAGAACTGTCAACAGGCGGCCAGGTGGCGCAACAATTGCTGATTTTGTTCGGGGGTTCCAACGGTTATTCTCAATTTATCCTGCAGTCTGTTCTGTGCGAAATAGCGAATCAGAATCCCTTGCCGCTTGAGATTTTCGTAGGTGTTTCTTGCCGCTTCAGCGGAGCTGCACTGTGCCAACAGAAAATTTGATTGGCTTGGCAGGCAGGGCAGGCCAAGTTTTTCGAGTTCCTCAGCCAGGCGCAGACGTTCATTCCGGACCCGGGTCCAGGTGGTGCGGGCTTCGTCTGCCGAGCTTAAAGCCGCACTGGCCAGGTGTTGAGAGATAAAATCGGTGTTGTAGCTGTCTCTGGTTTTGAACATCATCGGTGCCAGCAGGCTGGCTGCGCCGATGCCGTAACCGAATCTCAACCCGGCCAGGGAGAAGCCTTTGCTAAGGGTTCGCAGCAGCAACAGGTTGTCCAGCTCCCTGACCGCGGGGGTCAGGTCATACATTTGCCGGGGGTCGACGAAATCAACATAGGCTTCATCTACGAGCAGCACACCGTTAAAGCCCCTGGCAATACTTATCAGCGTTGCGGCCGGCATGAGAATGCCGGTTGGGGCGTGTGGGTTGACCAGAATGGCCAGGCGGGCGCCAGCATCGTTGAGAATCGCCGTGAAATCGGATGGCAAGGACCAGTTGTCCAGAAGTGGTACCCGCTGCAGCCTGCAGCCCTGAATATCCGTCAATACCGGGTATAGTGAGTAACTGGGTTCGGCAATTGCCACCACGTCGCCGGGGCCGGCAAAAGTGGTGACAGCCAGGCGCAATAGTTCATCGCCACCATTGGTCGGAATGATATTGTCGCTGTGCAGGTTGTGGTAGTCGGCAGCGACTTGCCTGAAGCCCTGGGCAGTTGGAGAAGGATAGCGTCGCAATTGATCCACCCGGATTCCTGCCAGCGCCGTTGCCACTGCCGCACTGGCTGGGTAGGGGTTCTCATTGGTGTTGAGCTTGACGACATCCGCAGCGCCGGGTTGTTCGCCGGGGACATAGCCGGACATCGACTCGATATTAGGACGTTCAAAACTCACTTTCGCCGAAATCCTGAGGGCAGTTGCTGACCGAGGTGGCAAGGTTAATGCCTGGCCTTTAATTCGGCAAGGGTTACAAGCCGTAGAACGCCAGGGCTGGAATGTGTGGTGCCTGGCGGAAGCGTTGCAGCACGTTGTCAACGATATCCGGGTGGCAGGTAAGTGATCAGCCGGTTCATCCAGCCCTTCAGCCACCGCTGTTCATTGCGATCCGGTGGGGCATTTGTCACCCGGCGTTGTAAAACTCTAGCCGCCGCGTTGGCAAATCGAATCAGTACAGGGTCCTCGCCGCGAGTCTCCAGCATCTCCTGAAGCACCTGTAACAATCCCCACCCCTGTCCCTGATATCGCTCGCCTGGACTGGTGCCTTCCCCTTTGAAATTAATGTAGTCAATCAGGGCATACTGGCCATAGGGGGGCGTCGCAGCTGCGAGCTGCTGCAACTCGGCAGCTATCGCCTGACGCTGAGAAGCAGGGGCGTGCGCCAGAATCCCGGACAGTGCCTGTTGCTGTCGCGCGATGATGAAACGTGCCTGAATGGTCAGGGTCCGTAACAGAAATTCCCGTAGTTCCGTCAGTCTGGGCTGGTCATAGTCCCGGTAAAAGCTCTCCCGGTCCTGCCAGGGAGAATCCAGTGACGGCAAGGATGTGATCCAGGTCGGAGTCTCCACCCCCTGGCCGTGGTAAAAACGCACCAGTTCGGGAAAGGTTTCAGTATAGATTTCCGACTGATTCCGTCGGTACCAGATAAAGTGACCCAGCCCCAGGGAGGGAAAGTCTTCTCCAGCGTTCCAACTGGTCAGGCAACTGACTTCTCTGTTGCACTCGTTAGCGAAAATCTGTTGGGCAACCCATTGCTGCTGGGCCTCGGTCAGATTCGTGGGCTGGGCGTACAAATTGGCACAAAAAGGCGACCCAATTCCCAAAATTGCAATGAGGGCGTTGAGTTTGCTGGATTTTACTGGCAGTTTGAATCGCAAGTTGCTTTAACCAATGGGGTTTTTTGAAATTGAACTAGTTGCTGGTCGATTCCCGTCACTACCGTGGTGGCTGGCACGACCCACCAACTCCTGGCATTTTCTATCGGCTATACAACGAGCAAATTGATGAAAGGATTTTTTTCCTCATCGGAAACAAAAGAAAAACCAGCTCCAGTGACCTCGGCGGTCTCCCAGGATGACTTTGTTCAGGGCCTGGCCAGGGTCTATCAGCGCATGCGGTATACCAAAAAGCTTCCCGTGGCGATGCGGGAGGTGGAGCAGGATCTGCTCGCGCTGCTTGGTGTCAAATTAGTCACAGTCTACCAGTGCGTGGAACATTGTTCGGAATTGCTGGCGACAGTCAAGGCCGGCGATTCACGCAGCGAAGAGGCGGAGATCCGGGTACCGTTCAGCCCCGGGTCTATTGCCGGGTACGTGGCCCTGAGTCAGCGCTCTCTGTTGATCAAGGATGTCAACGACCGCCAGGAGCTCGCTGCCACGCACCCGCGCCTGCGTTACAACAGCAGTTTCAGTGAGGCCCGTGGCTGGAAAATCAAAAGCCAGATCGTGGTGCCTATCAAGGACGAAGTGCTGCTCGGGGTGCTGCAACTGGTAAGATTCGAAGATGACCCCGAATTCACACGCCTGGACCTCAAATATGCCCTGATGCTTTCGCAGATGCTGGCGAAACAATATCGCTCCGCCCTGCAGTCGTCCCAGGGACCTTACGACTATCTGGTTCAGAAAGGCAAGATCACTGCTCAGGAACTGGCTGCCCTGCAGAAACGCACCTCGTCCTATGGAGGCACCATGAGCCGCGCGCTCATGGAAAACCAGAAAATTGAAGCCGACCTGATCGGCAAATCTCTGGAGTATTATTACCGCGTGCCCTACCTGGGATACGAACCGGATCGCGAACTGCCGCTGGAATTACTGCAGAACATCGGACTCAGCTACCTGCGCAGCAATCTCTGGCTGCCGGTCGGAGGTGACAAGCAGGAAGCCATTATTCTTATCGACGACCCCAGTGACTACCGCCGGATCATGGAAATCCAGGGCGTTGTCAGCGCCCGGAACTTCACCTTTCGGGTGGGCCTGCCCGAGCACATTCTGCAGTATCTGCACGATGAATCCGGCGATCTCGACGAGGAAACCGGGTTTGACGAAGTCTTCTCGGCCCTGGACGAGCAGATGAACATCGAACTCGAAGAAGACGATGACGACGACGACCAGGAACTGGCTGCAACCTCAGCAGTTATTCAGCTGGTCAACAAAATCATTACCGAGTCGGAGCGCCTTGGCGCCTCGGACATCCATGTCGAGCCTGGCAAGGACGGAGCCCCGGGCGTGGTTCGTGTCCGGGTGGATGGCAGTTGCCGCGAGCTGCTGAAAGTACCCCGAGAACATACTGCGGCGCTGGTCGCACGCATAAAGGTAATCGCCAGATTGGATATCGCCGAACGGCGTCTTCCCCAGGACGGCAAATGCAAGCTCAAGGTGCGCAATCGCAAACTGGAATTGCGGGTGGCGACCCTGCCCACGGTGCATGGCGAGAGTGCGGTACTGAGGCTTCTCACGGCCGGCTCAGCCATGCCGCTGAACAAGCTGAACCTTTCCAGGCCAAATTACGACAAGATTATCGATCTGTCGACCAATCCCCATGGTCTGTTTCTGGTGGTGGGGCCAACCGGGTCCGGCAAGACCACCACGCTGCATGCAGTGCTGGGGCACATCAACACTCCGGACCGTAAAATCTGGACTGCCGAGGATCCGGTGGAGATCACCCAGCCCGGCCTGCAGCAGGTACAGATGCTGCCAAAGATCAATTTCACATTCGCTACCGCCATGAGGGCGTTTCTGCGGGCGGATCCCGATGTGATCCTGATTGGAGAGATGCGTGATCAGGAAACCGCCAACATAGGGATCGAGGCATCCCTGACCGGGCACCTGGTGCTCTCTACACTGCACACCAACTCGGCACCTGAAACCATCATTCGTCTGCTGGACCTGGGCCTGGATCCGGTCAATTTTTCCGATGCCCTGCTTGGCGTATTGGCCCAGCGGCTGATGCGGACCCTGTGCAGCAAGTGCAAGGAAGCCTACAAGCCGGATCAACGGGAGCTGGATCACCTGGTCATGGTTTATGGCGAAGACGATTTCGACAGTCTGGAAACAGATCCGTCAACGATCGAGCTCTATCGACCCGTCGGTTGCAGCACTTGTGGCGATACGGGATATCGTGGCAGAACGGCGATTCATGAGTTACTGGTAGGTACTCACGACCTGCAGTCCATGATTTACCACAAGGCCAGTCTGGGAGATATTCGCAAACAGGCCAAAAAAGACGGCATGCGTACTATGAAGCAGGACGGTATTGAAAAAATACTGGCCGGGCTTTCGGATTACCAGCAGTTGCTGCGGGTCGTGGCGGACTAGGGGATTAGTGATTTGTCAACAACGAGCATCGCCGGTTCTGCGGTGCTGCCCGATGTGTGATGCAGTTAACAGATTCGAACAGCCAACGAAAGAAGGAGCTCCCGGTTCCTTGTCAGGTTGTGAGGAATGATCAACTATACACTCCAGTAAACTGGCTGGATCAAATAAGGAGCGCTACCTTGCAAAGTGAAGGAAAATCTGTCCGGGCGGTATTGTATGCGCTGGTCTTTTTCTCTCTGATCGGGATCAGTCTGGCCAGTGAAACCCTGTCCCGGCTCGGTCTGGGTGAAAACTACGTCTATATCGTCAGCCTTGGGCTGGTATTTTCAGTTCTACTTCTCAACAAGCGCCGTTTACTGGTCCTTTGTGTGCTGATGGGAGTACTTGCCATCAATCTGCCCGAGTCATTCATGGAAGCCTACAGAATAGACAGGGACATGCTGCTGGCTACGGTCTGCAGTTTCATTCTGGTTCCCACGCTCTACGATCTGTTTCTGGCCTGAACGGGTTTCGGCACTGGCGGTTCTGCGGGCGCACGATCGGCAGTGTTTCCAATCGGCATTCGGAACGAGCGGTAGTGGGATTCGAAAAACTGTAATAAAAACAGTAAGAAAACTAACACAGGAAGTTGGTGACAAAATTTTGTCCGGGTTTTTATGCACAAAATTTACCTCGGTGCCATAAAACCTCTATTTTTTTCAGGTATTTTTTTGTTTCGAATCTTCAAAAACATATAACCTACTGATAATTATTAATATTTAGAGTTGGTTAAATATTGAACAATGTAACTTGCAATACCAGAAATTCTTGCTTCCCGGTCAAATCACTGATTTTATTCACTGACTTATCCACAGAATTTGTGGAAAAACGACTGAAGCGGCAAGATCGTGCTATTTATTTTAATTATCAATTTGTTAGTAGTGATAGATGGCATGTAACTTGAGCAAGTTTGGCTAACTTGAGGGAATCGGATTCAATTTTATGCACCTGGATTGTGACGAGAACAGGCAGAGGATATTTTGTCGCCTGGGAGCTTCAGAATCGTTCCAGTAATACGACAATCTGGAATAGGTGACAAACAGTTTCTCCGGTAGTGACGGCGTATCAGCATGATTGAAATAGAAAGCGATGTTCCTTTTCTCTGGTGCCTGAGTCCGGAATCCAGCGAGGGCTTCTGTGCTGTCTCCCTGGTGGTTTCCTACCAGGAGGAAGAGGACCTCAAAAATCTTACGATCGAGACTTCGGTCTACAGCTTCTCCTCCGACAGCAGCCGCTCACAGCATGGCGAGATGCTGGAATGGAACGAAGAAGACGTGGATCTGTTTCTGAAGATGGTCAACTACAGGCGCCTGTGCAATAACCTGCCAATTGCAGAAACTCTCCGAATCGATTTTGAAGATCCAGCCATCGTGGAAATTATCAATGTAGTGGCGGCCGCCGGATTCGGCACTGCATACATGGTGCCTGGCATGCTGAAAAAGCACCGGCTACCGGTCTTCCACGGTCAGATAGGCGGGATGGCCTCACTGAATACGGTTAGTGGCTTCAAGCCCTGTGCCGTCATAGATATCGATGGAGATGACGTGGTCTGCGTTATGCTCGATGACGTGGAGATCGGTGCGCCCGATGCGCTGGAATTCCTGCACCAGCACGACCTGCTGCTGGTAAAGCGCAGCGACCTGCTGCATCCCGGGTTTACCAGTGAGCAGATGCCGGACGTTTCGCTGCTGCTACATTGAATGCATGTCTGGCTCCATGAGCTGAACTTCGCCGCCTGAAAGTCCCCCCACAAGTTGTGCCGCCTCTTGTATCGTGGCCGGTGCCATGACGGAGGTCGAACCGTTTGCCGGTTATCCGCCAGTTGTTATACTTGCGCCCTTTTTCATGCCAAGGCCAGAAAACTCATGATCCCCAACCAATTGCGTGATGAAATCCAGCGTCGGCGCGTTCTGGCCATCATTTCCCACCCGGACGCGGGTAAAACCACGATCACGGAAAAACTGCTGTTGTTCGGCAAGTTGATTCAGGTTGCAGGGACTGTGAAAGGGAAGAAATCAGACCGCCACGCCACGTCGGACTGGATGGCAATGGAACAGCAGCGGGGTATTTCTGTGACCTCGTCAGTCATGCAGTTTCCTTATCGCGAAAAAGTTGGTCAATCTGTTGGATACGCCAGGGCACGAAGACTTTTCCGAGGACACCTATCGGGTTCTGACTGCGGTGGATTCTGCACTGATGGTCGTAGACGGCGCCAAGGGCGTAGAAGAACGGACCATCAAGCTGATGGACGTTTGCCGATTACGGGATACTCCCATTTTCACCTTCGTCAACAAGCTGGACCGGGATATTCTGGATCCTGTCGATATTCTGGATGAAATCGAAACGGTGCTGAAGATAGACAGCGCCCCGATCAACTGGCCGCTGGGCATGGGTAAAGACTTCAAGGGTGTTTACAACCTGTATACCGACACGGTCCACGTTTTCCGTGCCGGGCAAGGGGGGCAGATCCCGGAAGATGAAAGGATAAACGGGCTCAGCAGCGACGCGGCAAGACAATTGTTGGGTGATGAATACCAGGCTGCAGTGGATGCGGTGGATCTTGTGCGCGGCGCCAGTCACGAATTCGACCTTGATGCTTACCTCGCCGGCAGCCTGACGCCGGTTTATTTTGGCACGGCACTCGGGAATTTCGGTGTCAGGGAACTGCTCGACGATTTCGTCGAATGGGCACCACCACCTGCTGAGCGAGAGACAGACTCACGCAGCGTGGCTGCTGACGAGCCGGCGTTCAGTGGATTCGTGTTTAAAATCCAGGCCAACATGGATCCCAAACACCGGGATCGAATCGCTTTCCTGCGTATCTGCTCCGGTTGTTATGAAAAGGGGATGAAGATGCGCCATGTACGCCTCACTCGAGACATCAAGGTAAACGATGCGGTAACGTTTCTGGCAGGCGAGCGTGAGCAGGCCGAGTCCGCGGTGTCCGGAGATATTATCGGGCTTCATAATCATGGCACTATTCAGCTGGGGGACACGTTTACCGCCGGTGAGGAGCTCAAGTTTACCGGCATACCCCATTTTGCTCCGGAACTGTTCCGCCGCATCAGGCTGAGAGACCCGATGAAACTCAAGCAGTTGCAAAAGGGCCTGACTCAGCTTTCAGAAGAGGGCTCGACCCAGGTGTTCATGCCGTTGAAAAACAATGATCTGATTGTCGGCGCGGTTGGTGCCCTGCAGTTCGAGGTGGTGGCGTTCCGACTCAAGGACGAGTACAAAGTGGATTGCATCTACGAACCGAGCAGTATCTACACAGCCCGTTGGGTGCAAAGCGACAACCCGGCAAAGCTGCAGGAGTTTCGCAAAAAGGCGCATGACAACCTGGCAATCGATGCCGGGGGGTGTCTCACCTACCTGGCGCCGACGCGGGTGAACCTTTCGTTGATTCAGGAGCGATGGCCGGATCTGGAATTCCACGCGACAAGGGAGCATTAAGAGGCTGGAGCAGTGCGGTCATTAGTCAGAGATTCCTTAATCAGAGTTTCCTTTTTAACCAGCCAATCTGCGCGGTCTGTTACCGACGGTATTTATTATGGAATTTACAGTCAATTCGAAGGATGGCGAGGCGCGCAGTGGTGTGTTGCAATTTTCACGCGGGCTGGTGAGAACACCGGCCTTCATGCCGGTCGGCACTTATGGAAGCGTCAAGGGGCTTACACCGGATCAGATTCTCGAAAGCGGGTCGGATATTCTTCTGGGAAATACCTTTCATCTCATGTTGCGCCCGGGAGTGGAAATTATCCGGGCGCACGGTGACCTGCATGACTTTATGGGCTGGCAACGACCGATTCTGACGGACTCCGGCGGGTTTCAGGTGTTCAGCCTTGGCGGCATGCGAAAAATCAGCGAGGAGGGAGTCAGGTTCAGGTCACCGATTGACGGTAATCCGGTATTTCTCGGGCCGGAATCAGCAATCGAAGTGCAGCAGCAGCTGGGCTCGGACATCATCATGATATTCGACGAATGCACTCCTTACCCGGTTGACAGGGAGGCGGCGGCGCGATCCATGCAGCTTTCCCTGCGCTGGGCGCATCGCTGCAAGCTCGCTCATGGGGATCACCCGTCAGCTCTGTTCGGCATCATCCAGGGTGGAATGTATGAAGATTTGCGGCGGGCGTCACTCGAGCGGTTGGTGGAGCTGGACTTCAGCGGGTATGCTATCGGCGGCTTGTCGGTGGGCGAGCCTAAGGATTTGATGGCGGACGTCATTGCTGCTGTGGCACCTGCCATGCCGGCAGCCAGGCCCCGCTACCTGATGGGTGTGGGTACACCCCAGGATATAATCAGTGCCGTGATACAGGGCGTGGACATGTTCGATTGCGTTATGCCCACACGCAACGCCCGCAACAGTTACCTGTTTACCTCCCGGGGATTATTAAAATTGCGCAATTCCCGCTATCGTGATGACACCGGGCCGCTGGATCCCGATTGCGATTGCTACACTTGTCGAAATTTTTCACGGGCCTATCTGCATCACCTTGATAAATGTAAAGAAATGCTGGGTGCGCAACTCAACACGCTGCATAATTTGCGCTTTTACCAGAATCTCATGCAGAATTTGCGTCAGGCTATAGAACAGGGTAGATTGAGCGCCTTTGCGCGGGAGTTTGGTAGTGCCCAGCAACAGCTCGACGGGGAGCAGAACTAAAAAAAATTGCCACCGGGGCTTGAAAATTCGCCAAATTGCCAGATTCATAGTCTCAGTAACCAAAAAATCATAAAATTTCATCGCTACACCGTGATGGACCCCAACCTGTGAGAAGAAATCATGGACTTTTTTATCCCAACCGCTTTCGCCCAGGAACCTTCGGCGCCCAGTGCAACCTTCAACCTCATTTTCATCGGCGGCATGTTCCTGCTGTTTTATTTTATTCTGTGGCGCCCGCAGTCGAAGCGGGCCAAAGAGCACCGGGAACTCATCGCTGCCATCTCCAAGGGTGACGAAGTGATGACGTCCGGCGGTATTCTCGGTAAGGTGACCGTAGTGAATGAGGATTACATAAGTGTTTCCGTGGCCGAGGGAGTCGAGCTCAAAGTGCAGAAATCATCGGTGGCGGCGGCACTGCCCAAGGGTACCATTGCCGGTATCAAGTAATTTTCCGGACCACACCCTTCTGGCACGATAGTGACCTGACGAGACAGACCTGAGATGTTGAACAAATACCCGCTTTGGAAAAATGCCCTGATTCTGCTGGTTGTGTTGTGGGGCTTTCTTTATTCTTCCCCCAATCTTTTTCCCGACGATCCGGCGCTACAGATTTCCCACGAGAGTGTACCGGTAACTGAAGCGGATCTGGCAGTGGCGACCACGGCGCTGGAGGCCGCGCAGATCGATTTTTTCGGTGAGCAGGCAGGCAATGAGAACGCTCTGATCAGACTGAACAGCCTGGATGATCAACTACGGGCGAAGACTGTCATCGAGGAAGCACTTTCTGATGAATTTATTGTTGCCCTGAACCTGGCTCCCACGACACCCGAGTGGATGCAGCAGATCGGTGCCGGCAAGATGAATCTGGGTCTCGACCTGCAGGGTGGCGTACACTTCCTCATGGAGGTGGATATGGAAGCCGCTCTTACGCGGCGCATGGAAGACAACCTCAGCAACATCCGTAGTCAGCTGCGCACCGCCAGAATCCGCTCCAACGGATTGGAACTGGTCAGCAATTCTCACATTGAAATACGCTTCGCCGATGAGGACACCCGATCTCTGGCCAGGTCGGAGTTGCGGGACGGTTTTCCCGAACTTCTGTTTCAGAACCGGGAAACCAGCAGTGAGGCGATTCTTGATCTGCGCATGACTGAACAGACGATCCTGGAAATTCAGCGCGACACTATTCAGACAAACCGGATTACCCTGCTGAACCGTGTCGATGCGCTCGGAGTCGCCGAGCCCACCGTCCAGCAGCAGGGAGCCAACCGTATCGTGGTGGAACTGCCAGGCGTACAGGATCCGGCTCAGGCAATCCGGATTCTGCAGAGAATCGCGACACTGCAATTCCACCTGGAGGCGGCACCCGGTGCAGCATCGCTTTCCTACGAAAGTTATCCCTACCAGGGGCAGATTATCAACGTGGACAATGATGTCATCCTGCAGGGTGATCGTATCAGTAATGTTCGGGCGACCCTGGATGAAAACGGTCTGCCGCAAGTTTCAATAAACCTCGACGCTCAGGGCGGGCAGCAGATCAACCGGGTTACCCAGGACAATGTGGGCCGCAACATGGACATTCTGCTGATTGAGACCAAGTCCCGCACCAATTCCTACCTCGACGAAAACGGTGAGGAAGTCGAAGAAATCGAGTTTTATGAAGACCGGCGGCTGATCAGCCATGCTACGATTCAGACCGCACTGGGGCGCCAGTTCCGCATTACCGGCCTGACCCAGCGTGAAGCCAACGACCTGGGGCAGTTGATCCGTTCCGGTTCCCTGGCAGCGCCAATGATGATTGTGGAACAGTCAGTCATCGGTCCTACCATGGGCCGCGAAAACCTGGAACAGGGTCTCAACGCGGTAGTGATATCCGCGAGCCTGGTAGTGGCATTCATGTTGTTCTATTACCGGCTTTTCGGCATCGCGGCGAATCTGGCCCTGGCCATGAATATCCTGCTCATATTCGCGGTCATGTCGTCAATCATTCCGGCAACTCTCACCTTGCCGGGCATTTTCGGAATCGTGTTGACGGTCGGTATGGCGGTGGATGCCAACGTGCTGATTTTTACGCGGATCCGGGAGGAACTTTTCGGTGGAATGCCTCCACAGCAGGCTATCGATGCGGGCTATGATCGCGCATTCAGCACCATTCTCGATGCCAACCTGACCACGTTTCTGGTAGCTGTTGTGCTGTTTTCTATCGGAACCGGACCGGTGAAAGGTTTCTCGGTGACCCTGATGATCGGTATCGTTACTTCCATGTTTACTGCGATCCTGGGTACCCGGGCCCTGATCAACCTGATATATGGCGGGCGTCGCAATCTGCGCACCTTATCGATTGGTGGCAGAAAATATCAGAAGGCATCCGCAATTACCGAAGCGACCACCTAGTCAGGCGCAAGCAAGGATCCCGCAGGCAATGATACTTAGTAACTCAATCGATTTTATGGGAAAGCGCCGAATCGCGGCGATCGGCTCCGGGCTGCTGGTGATTGTTTCACTGGTGTCGCTGCTGGTTAACTCACTGCAGTTCGGCCTGGACTTTACCAGCGGTACTTCGGTGCGACTGTCTTACGACCAGGCTGTGGATATACCCGGTGTGAATGAAACACTACGGACAAATGGTTATCAGGATGCTGTTGTGGTTTCCTTCGGTTCGGACCGCGATATCCGGATTATCCTGTCAGTCGACGAGGAGGTTGCCGAAGCCGACCAGTCAGCAGCGGCATTGCAGACTGGTGAGGAAATTGCCGCCATATTGCGTGAGGCCAGCGGCTCGCAAATAGAACTTCTCGGGTCTGACTATGTCAGTGCCAAGGTAGGTGAGGAACTTGCTGAGCAGGGTGGATTGGGCATGCTGGTGGCTCTGGGAATCATCATGATTTATATCTCAGTCCGGTTTCAGTACAAGTTCGCAGTTGGCGCGGTGGCTGCACTGGCCCATGACGTGATAATCGTACTGGGCGTATTTTCACTTTTCCATCTGGAATTCAACCTGACCGTGTTGGCCGCACTGTTGGCGGTCATTGGCTATTCCCTGAACGATACCATTGTCGTCGCTGACCGAATCCGGGAAAATTTTCGCCGCATGCGCAAGGGCTCAGCGGAGGAAATGGTCAATTTTTCTCTTAATCAGACCCTGAGTCGCACTCTGATCACGTCGTTCACAACATTGCTGGTGCTGGTCACCATGCTTCTGGTGGGCGGTGACTCAATCGCCGGGTTTGCCCTGGCATTGACAATCGGAGTGGTGGTCGGGACCTATTCCTCCATTTACGTGGCAAGCAGCACCATTCTCTATATGAAGGTCAATCGCGAGGACCTGATGGTGCCGGTAAGGGAAGGTGCCGAGCTTGATGGCATACCTTGAGTAACTGGCCATTCAACGGATATTCTGGTGGCCGGTATCCCTGGCGGCAGTGGCCCGGGCCAGCTTCTCCAAGTTGTCGACATGTTCGCTGAGCGATGATCCGTTGGCGATATCTCGCTGTTCCTCCAACATGGCTGCCAGAATTTCCGGCGAAGTAAGGGGGTTTGCCAGCACCACGCGAAATACCGTGATGTCCTGTCGTTGGTATTCAGCAGGGTTAAGCACGGTGCGAGATACGAAAGAAACGCCCCGGTCACGCTGGATTTTCTGAATTGCACGGGTCAGGTCGTTGAGAATCGGATTGGCGCGCCTGATAGCCGCGATGTCGCCAGAGGCCACTATTCTGCGGGCTGCTACCGGCAGGTATCGGTAGGTAAGCATGTTGAGCTCCGGTTCGGTAATCAGTTCGAATTCTTCGTCGTTGTCGATCATGCGAGCAAAGTGACGGGCTTTGTCAATGCCTTCGTCAATCAGCAGTTCGTACCCCCGCCTGCCGATTATGCGCAATCCGGAGTGCACCAGTATAGCCATGCCTGGACGCGAACCCTCCACGCTGTGGCTGCCGATATCCCTGGAGCCCTGGCGAATAATATACTGAGCGTGGTGTTCCACGCTGGACAGGGTTTCCGGTTTTCTGAACACCACCATGCCTGCCCCGATTGGCACGTACAGCTGCTTGTGAGCGTCCAGGGTCACGGAATCTGCCTGTGCTATCCCGTCCACCAGATTGCGATACCGGCGGGAGAAAAGCGTTGGGCCGCCCCAGGCTGAATCCACGTGGAAATGGTAGTGCCTCTCCGCGGCCAGACTGGCCATCTCTGCCAGTGGGTCGATGCTGCCGGTTTCCGACGTGCCGCAGACACCCACCAGGGCCATGATTCCGTAGCCCTCGCTTTCAAGGCGCAGGCAGGTTTCCCGTAACCGATCCATACGGATTTTATTATCGGCGTCGGTCTCAATCGGAATCAGATTGTGGCGACCGATACCAAGAATGTCGGCGGCCTTGCCAAGGGAATAGTGGCCGCGTTCGGAAACCACGATCACCAGGCCTTTTCTCTGGTAATGGGCCAGGCCCGCGGCCATGCCTTCCTGTGCCACGCCACGGAAGCCATCCGCAGCCGGTAACGCATTGTTCCTGGCAGCCCAGAGGGCGGTCAGATTTGCTATGGTGCCTCCGGAACAGAAACTGCCGATGGCGTGTTGACGATCGTGCATCCAGCGCTGGTAAAAGGCATCATCCTGCTCGTAGACCAGGCGGTGAATCATACCGACAACCTGCCGCTCCAGGGGGGTGAAGGCTTTCGATGTCTCCACCTTGACCAGGTTCTGGTTCAACGCAGTCATTATCCGTGACAACGGCAACATGAAATAGGGCAGCGCCGAAGTCATGTGACCGACGAAGCTGGGGGATGAAACATGCACCGATTGAGATACCAGCTTGTCCATCAGGAAGCTGATCTGATCGGAAACAAAGGTCGGCTGCTCGGGGATTTCCGAGGAGGAGAAATCCTTCTCGATATCTGCCAGGCTGCGCTCCGAAGCCACTATGTGTTCCTGGAGGAATCCGGCCAGATCGCGGGAGATCGACTGGTCTATTGTTCCCAGGGTGGAATCCGGAGCTTCGGGAACGGTAAAAATTCTGTACAGGCTCTCCAGACTGGCTTCCGCCGACTTGCGCGATTGTTTCATCCGGCCGACTCGATTGGCAAAACGGAGGGCGAAGTATAGAGTAAGCATCGAAAAAACGGTATCAGGGCCCCGAGGATTGTCTCCCGGATTGCAGGGTGACTGACGGAGTGGGCAGGAAACAGGATGATCCGCCATCCCCGGCTCTTTACAGAATTGCTGAGGATTTTTACACTTTGCACGGTTCGAGCTGCACTTCCCAGACGTTTTACCGGGGAGTAAAGTTCAGTATTTCCGGGGCGATAACTAACCAGAGGTTCCCTGGAGCCAATTTGGACCAACCAGGCCATTTAAAAACAATCAGTAAAGCCTCAATGCAATTCACCAGAACAGCAAGCTCAAGCTTACTCCTCCTGATTCTGTTCGTGTCAGGTCTTGCTATGGCACAGGACCGAAATCTGTTCCCACGCCCGCAGGCACTCGAGCCTGCGGTGCAGTTCTGGATCAAGGTCTACACGGAGGTCGACACCCAGAGTGGCTACCTGCATGATGCCCGTAACCTGTCGGTAATCTATCGCAGGCTGCCCCTAGACAGGCGCCTGATCGAGCAGAGCCGGGACCAGGTTCGCAGAGATCTGGAAGTTCTGGCGACAGGGAAGCGTGCCGGCCTGACTGAAAGCCAGCAGGAAATCCTGGCCCTGTGGGGCGGAAACGTCAGCAATGCAAAGTTGGCTGAGGCTTCTTCAAGCGTCCGCTGGCAGCTGGGGCAGTCTGACCGGTTTCTGGCCGGCCTGATCCGGTCGGGAGCCTATCGGGCCCATATCAATCAGGTGATCAGAGAGAAAAACCTGCCTCTGGAACTTGGTGTCCTTCCGCACGTGGAATCGTCCTTTAATCCTCTGGCTTATTCCAGTGCATCCGCTTCCGGTATGTGGCAATTCGGCCGGGCTACCGGTCAGCGGTTCATGCGCATAGATCACATAGTCGATGAACGGCTGGACCCTTACACCGCCACCTACGCCGCGATGAGTCTGCTGGAATACAATTACAGCATTCTTGGCACCTGGCCTCTGGCATTGACTGCATACAACCATGGTGCCGGGGGAATGGCCAGGGCGAAGCGGCAGCTTGGCACTGACCGGATCGAGGAGATTATTTCCAACTACAGTGGCCGCGCCTTCGGGTTTGCATCGAGAAACTTCTATCCGCAGTTTTTGGCAGTATTGGATGTGGAGAATAACGCCAGGCAGTATTTTGGGGATTTTCGCCTCAACGAGTCCCCTGATTTCGTCGAGGTTCGCACTGACGCTTATATCGATGCCGAGGTATTCGCCCGTTCGGTTGGAGTGAGCCTGGAGCAGTTGCGGGCCGATAACCCAGCCCTGCTGCCGATAGTCTGGGATGGGTCCAAGCGGATACCGCGGG
>CALOEW010000073.1:0-3104 GCA_942492445.1 uncultured Gammaproteobacteria bacterium | reverse complement strand
CACGGAGCCACCTGTTCCCATTCGGCTTCCGTCAGAACTGCCGATGCCCGGCTCCCAGACGGAAAGTGGCCATCGTTGAATCCCAGAACCAGCAAATGATTTACGCTACGCCAAGGCTCGCGCCCTTCATGGAATACCGCGATCCCTTCTTGCCAATAGACCCGCTCTTCAGTGGCGTAAATGGTCTCTGGTCTGGTTGTGGAAAGCAGACGATCCCATTGGATGTCGTTCATCGCTTTAAGTGCGAGCAAGACATCATCGATACCGGCGACTGCGCGTTTTCGGTGATCAGGCAGTCGGTCTCCAGCTTCAAGAAGGGCTCTGAACCTTATAAATTGATTTCGAAGGTTCGCTGGCGTATCGGCACCGTCGTCGAGTAACCCCATGAGCCGCTTTGCATAGGCGTCAAGCTGGTTCCTTTTTTTTAACAGAACATCTCCATTCATTACCGCCTGGGCATAGTTCTGGCCATCCTCCATGGACCAGGGCATCAAGGGAGATGTCAGCAAGGCCGCGATAGACATGATTGGAGCGGGTCTACGCAGGCACACCAGCAACAGACGAACGACTTCCCTGCCTGCATCACACTGCCGAATCGTGCGTTCCAGGCCGGACAGGGGCAGGCCGCATCTTTTGAAAACCGTTTCTATTGTCTGTGCTGTGAATGCATCGTTCGGAAGCAAAATGCCCCATTGACAGGCCTCATCGCCCTGGTGAAGGGCCTTTTGAATCTTACCGGCGGCCACCTCTACCTCCTCCAACCGGTCGCGGGCAGCCAATACGCGCAGGCTTCCATCCGGCTGGGACGGTTTATCTGAAGGCTCAAAGAGGGTCCTGGCGGCCAACAACGTTGATTTGGACGTCTGTGCCGGTTCCAATGCGCGAGTCAACAAGTGTAGCAGAGCCTTGTCTGGAGGCGGTGCGTCGGCGGCCAGCTTAGCCAATACCGTCTGCTGCCATGCGTTCAATTCCGGAAAATGTGGAAGATGATAGACTCGTATCGGGCGCAGGGGAGGATGCCCGGCTTTAACCAGATCCGTCATGGTCTGAAATGAATCGGGAAGCGTGTCGATTTGTTTCAGCAAACGAAAAAGCTGAGAAATGCGCGCATAAAGACGGGAAGATTGTGGCAGCTGTTTTACCAAGGCGGGCCAATCCGCATCAGGGCCTGCACCCTCGATCAAATTATTCAAGGCGGCATCCAGTTCAGCGGTGGTTTCTTCAGGCGCCACCTCGAAACTGCCTGACCAGAAGCCATTGGATTCTTGAGCCAAGCACTCACTGAGCGTTCCCGCCCAGGTTGTGGTACTCGGTGGCAATATATAGGCTGCATGCGCCTGGGCCATCAGTTCCGACCATGTTCCAGCAACTCGATACAGGCCCGGGGCGTGCTGAGCCAGATATTTGCGCACCCTGCGGCCGCTTGGACCGTCAGGGGTGAGAAAAAAATCTATAACGGTGTTTTCCAAAAATACTCCTTTTAGTCGCTTTTGTAGATAGTGGCCCGATTATCGAACAGGACATCAGGTTTCAGGTATCCTTTCTGGCGGCCATCTTTGCCATGAATGTTTGTCCTGTCCTTGAATAGCAGGGTCACAGGATCAGGTCTCCACAATTCACATCGCGACTTTTTTCAATTATAACCAACTGGCATCTCAGACGGCGATCTTATTTATTCTCATTCATAAAACTGAATAGGCTTTTCCCAAAGCAGAATCGCCAATAAGAATATATGGTATATGGGTTATACCAGCACGTTTAAAAGACGACCCATATTCCACTTTAAAGCTCCTTCAGCCCTTCAACCAAGCGATCCACATCCTGGGACGAATTGTAATGCACCAGACTGATCCGGATAATCCCGTCATTCGAGTCTTGAATACCCAGCGGCTCAAGGCAGCGCAGCGCGTGGAAATGTCCATTGCGCTTACGGCAATCACTTTCGCCACAAGACCGTCCGACGGCCTCGCTGCAACGCATGCCGTCTATCGTAAAGGCAATCGTTGCCGCCCGCGATCCGGTTTCAGCCCGGTCCTGCCCCATGATCCGGGCACCGGGAATGGCGTGACTGGCTGCTAAAACCTGATTGGCCTGGACGGTTACGTGTTCGGCGAAAAGTTCGAAGACCTTGGCGGCGCTGGCGAAAAAACCACGCCTTATCATTGAAAAGGTGATCACTGGATCGTATCGATGTATTCCTGGATAGCGGCCAGCGCACCGATCTCCAGGTGCATGCGCCCCGGCCGGGCTGAACCTGTGGTGCGGCAGGTCGCGGCAGAAATAGTGGCCCTGGGGTTTGAGGGTGTCGAGAACGGGTCGGACCTGCCCCACATGACACCCGATGCGGGTGCCAAAGGTACATTCTAGGTGCTGAACAGGTAAAGATCTAGACCCGCTGGTGGACACGTCCAGCACGCGGTGGGCGTGAAAGGAGACTCCGTCGCCGATGGCCAGCGCCCCGGCCTCGTGGGCGATGTCAGCGATGGCCGCAAAATCGTGCATGGTCCCCACGATATTGGAGCAGGGGGTGAAACAGACCACCCGCTCAGGTCATTTTGCCCACCAGGGATTTGAGATCCTGGATGGCCACTTCGCCGGTCTGCGGATCGACCCGCCACTCCTTGATCACTGCCCCGAACTCCGCAAGACGCCGCCAGCAGGGCCGGCGTTGGCCTCGTGGTCCTGGTTGGTGACGAAGATCTCGTCGCCGTGCTCCAGCAGGGGCCGAACCGCCTGGGCTAGCACATAGAAGTTCATCGTGGTGAACGGGCCCAGGGTCAGTTCGTCTGGGTGGCAGGCCAGCAGGCCGGCCATGTCGCGGTAGCCGGCCTCCATGGCCTCACCGGCCTTGATAGAGGATTCGCAGGGGCCGTAGGGCTGGACCTCGGTGAACTGGAAGAAGTCGTGCAGGTTGTCGACCACCTGCCGGGGAACGTAGGAGCCGCCGGCGTTTTCGAACATTGCCCAGCGGGCGGTGTCAGGGTTGGAGAAGACCGGGTACTGGGAGCGGATGAAATCTGTGTCTACTTTCATTTTATTTCCTTGCTGGATTTATGATCAACGCATTTCTGCAAAACCCAATTGTCGCCTCTTTCACCCCTCTC
>CALOEW010000072.1:0-2882 GCA_942492445.1 uncultured Gammaproteobacteria bacterium | reverse complement strand
TACGGCGGAAAGTTTTACGTCAGGATCTCACTCGACACGCTGACCGGAACCCTGAGCGGGACCAATGTGACCTACGACAAGAATACGCAACAACGGGGAATCGAATATTTTGAAGGCGTGGCTGCTGTCATCGCCTGTCCCGATTGACAGATTGCGTACAACACCCCGGCGCTGATCACGAAACAAGGCACGGATGCTTCACAGGTTGGCATCCGTGTCCTGTGAGGGACCGGGGGTGTTCTTTAACAGGGCGGCTCCCGGCATCAGTTCGGTTTGATTTGCGCCGATCAGAGAAAGCATGGCCTTTCCGAGTACACCGTAGGGTTTTCCCACGTTGCGCGGGTTTTCCCACGTTGCCAAGGGATTCGGCGAACTCTCGCGCCTGAGGCTGAAATTCCGCTGTTGCTGACCGGTGCATTAATTGAGTGCGGACTGCCCCGGCACGCCCCCAATTGGAACGCGATCCCAGCGACAGGCAGGCAACCCGATTAGGTTGTTTTTGATTGAGCGGGACCTGTTAGCCCTATGAAATCCCAGCCGAAAGCAAATCCCCAGGACATCTACTCAACGCTGAAGGCGATCAATAAACTGGAGAGCACCGGGATCCCGGGTGACCGAAAATCAACTGGCTGATTATTTTTCAGTCAGTCGCACTCCGGTGCGGGCTGCCCTGCAGAAACTGGAGAGTGAACAGTTGTTGACCATCAAGCCCAAGCAGGGCTGCTTTATCCGCACTATCGATCTGAGTGAAATATCCAATTACTACGATGTAAGAGTGACGCTCGAAAACATGGTTCTGGGCGAAATTTACAAACACAGTGAGAAACCGGGCCTGGAAAAGCTTATTAAGCAATGGGATCCGGACAAGTGCCGCTTTGGCACCCGCGTAAATGACAAGCTGAAACAGGCCGAAGAGAACTTTCACGCACAACTTTCGGAACTGTCGCGAAACACGGCTCTGGAAAGATACCTCACTGACATCAACCAGAAAATCCGCTGTGTACGCTTGCTTGGCTGGCCGGATCAGAAAAGCGTCAGCGACACCTATCGCGAGCATTATCGGATCTGCGAGCTTCTTGTCGCGGGGGACCTGAGTACCGCTCAGGCCGAAATGACGCTTCATATCCGCAAGAGCCAGGAAAATGCCAGCAAGATCACGTTAAATCAATTGTTCAATAACCGGAATTCGATCACCTTCGATTAGCAGGCTGTCAGGGAATCCGCCGTTGCCACTGATCGAATCAGTCGGAAGAGCTGGCGGCGGGCCCCGGAAAGCCTTGCTTCCAGGAAGGAACACACGGAATTATTATTACCCTGGCGAGGCTTAATAAAGGGATTTTGTTGAACCCGATTTTTCTATATGATGCCGGCAAGCGGCAACATGGCTGGTCTGACGTGGACCGGGCGCCGGTGAGCCTGCGAGTTCATCTGATAACTCATTCATGCGTCGGGAGTCGTTATGCTGCTTGCCCTGGTTGCTGTGTATCTGCTTGTTTCCATTGCGATCGGACTTCTCGCGGCCCGCAAGGTGCATTCCGCGAGTGATTACATCACTGCCGGTCGCAGCCTGCCGATGCCGGTGGTCATGGCGATGGTGTTTGCCACCTGGTTCGGTGCTGAAACAGTGCTCGGCATTTCCGCCACTTTTCTCGATGAAGGTTTCCGCGGCCTGATATCCGATCCACTGGGTGCTTCAATCTGCCTGGTGCTGTTCGGGATGGTATTTGCCCTGCCTCTGTATCGCCTGCGGTTGATGACCCTGGGCGACTTCTTCCACATCCGTTACAGCAAAAATACGGAACTGGTTCTCTCCACCTGTATCGTATTGTCCTATCTTGGCTGGGTATCGGCGCAGGTTACCGCGCTGGGCCTGGTCTTCAATGTCCTGTCCGATGGCGCTGTTGCCCTTGAACAGGGCATGCTGATCGGCGCCGCCGTCGTGCTTGCCTATACCCTTTTCGGCGGCATCTGGTCGGTGGCTGTCACCACCTTTGTGCAGATGTTCATCATTGTTATCGGCCTGCTGCTGGTCACGGCAAACGCCAGCTCCATGGCCGGTGGCGTATCCGAAGTGCTAGGAAAAGCCGCGGCGGAAGGCAAGTTTGCATGGTTGCCATCGATGGACCTGGTGGATGTTTTCGGCTGGATTGCAGCGCTGTTCACACTGGCGCTGGGCTCGATTCCCCAGCAGGACGTCTTCCAGCGGGTCAACACGTCCAGAAACGAGACGGTGGCGGTCTGGGCCACTACCTGCGGTGGCATTGCCTATTTCTTCTTCGCTGCCATACCGCTTTACCTCGCCTACAGTGCCAGCATGATCGACCCGGTGCAGACCGCATCACTGATGCAGCAGGACTCGCAACTGGTGCTGCCGACTTTTGTTGTCACGCATATGCCCTTCTGGCTGCAGGCGGTCTTCTTCGGCGCGCTGCTGTCGGTCATCATGAGTACAGCATCGAGCACACTCCTGGCACCTTCTGTCACCTTCACCGAGAACGTGTTGAAAAACTTCCGCCCCGGGATGACTGATGCGCAGTTGCTCAAAGCCACCCGCATTACGGTGATAGTCTTTACGGTGCTGGTTGTGGCCAATGCCACACTGTCCGAATCCAGCATCCACGCCATGGTGGAGAACGCCTACCGGATTACGCTGGCGGGAGTCTTCGTACCACTTACGGCCGGGCTGTTCTGGCGCAAGGCCAGTAATCTTGGGGCAATGTTTTCCATTTCCCTGGGCCTGGGAAGCTGGATCATCCTGGAAGTGTTCTATGCGGACCTGCCTGTTGAGCCGCAATTGATTGCCCTGGTGCTGAGCCTTCTGGGCATGGTACTGGGGTCGCTGCTGTCTCCCAATCCGTGCGGAATCATCCACACGGCATTCC
>CALOEW010000071.1:0-12230 GCA_942492445.1 uncultured Gammaproteobacteria bacterium | reverse complement strand
CACGCCACAGGCGTGGCTGAGCAGTATGTTCTGCTGCAACTCCGGCCAATTTAGCATGTTACCGTCACCCAGGCGAAAAGCTGCCGGTTTCCTGTCGAAATTACTGTCGATCATTTCGCCGTCCGGCAATGACAGGGAAAAGTGCAGAATCACCTGACTGCCCGGCTGTATGCTTTTAAAAGAAGTCATGGGCCGGTTACAGACTCCTGTCCGGCATGAGCTGAAGGCGGGGATTCAGCAGGCCCCGCCCGGTGCAACAGAGTCAAAGCTGAATTGCTGCCACGTTCCATCAGGCAAAATGCCTCTCCTCACCTGCGCCTTCGATGTTGTCGATGCACCTGTCACAGAGTGCTGGATGATCGGGGTTTTTACCAACACTTGTGTTGTGATGCCAGCAGCGATCGCATTTATTGAATGCAGACGGCTGGATACGCAGCCTGAGGCCGGCAATTCCGGTCTCCACCGAGTCGGCACAGGCTTCGGTCAGGGAGCGGATTTCTGCAGCTGAAACTATCAGGGCAAAGCGTAGTTCGGAGCCCAGCAGATTGAGTTCCGCACTCAGGCCCTCATCACAATACAGAGTGACCTCGGCGCTCAGGCCGGATCCGACGACTTTGTCAGCGCGCTTGTTTTCAAGCTCCTTATTGACAGCGGATTTCACTGCCATCAGTCGTTGCCAGAAAGTATCCGGAAACTGGTCAGTGTCAGGAAATTTCAGTTGACCACTGGCAAAATCACTCAGAAACACGGATTCCTCGCGTGAGCCCGGAATATGCTGCCAGATCTCGTCAGCGGTGAAACTGAGAATTGGCGCTGTCACCTTACTGAGCGTTTCCACCAGGTACAGCAATGCCGACTGCGTGGAACGTCTTGCCAGACTGTCGCGCTGACAGGTGTATTGCCGGTCCTTGATTATATCCAGGTAGAAACCACCCAGTTCGATAACACAGAAATTGTGGACTTTCTGATAGACGTTGAGAAAATTGTAAGCCGCATAATGCTCGGCTACCTGTTCCTGCAACTCCTGGGACTTCCTCGTAATCCAGCTGTCCAGCGCCAGCATCTCGGACGGCGGTACACTGTCGGTTGCCGGATCAAAGCCGTTGAGATTGGACAGCATGAACCGGGCTGTATTGCGAATTCGTCGGTAGGAATCGGAAACCCTCCTGAAGATTTCATCGGATACTGTCATTTCTCCCCGGTAATCGGTTGCCGCCACCCAAAGCCTGAGAATATCCGCTCCATAGTCCTGATAGATCTTTTTCGGTGCCACGGTGTTGCCCAGCGATTTCGACATTTTACGGCCATCGGCATCCACGAAAAAACCATGCGTAAGCACCTGCCTGTAGGGCGCACTTCCATTCATCGCCACGGCAGTCTTCAATGACGACTGAAACCAGCCCCTGTGCTGATCTGATCCTTCCAGATAGAGGTCGGCCGGGTAACCCAGTTCCGTCCGCTGAGAGAGGACGGTAAAATGTGTGACACCCGAATCAAACCACACATCAAGCGTATCAGTTACCTTGTTGTACTGGCCTGCTTCCTCACCCAGTAAATCTTCCGGCTGCAGTTCGAACCAGGCTTCAATCCCGTCTTTTTCAATACGCCTGGCAATTTCCTCAAAAAGCTCGTCAGTACGAGGATGAAGCTCCTGGGTTTCCCTGTGCACGAACAGGGTGATTGGAGTGCCCCAGGTGCGCTGACGCGAAACGCACCAGTCCGGACTGCCCTTCAGCATCAATTCGATCCGCGCCTGTCCCCAGTCAGGAATCCACTTGACACCTTTTACTGCGTCGAGCGCATCGTCCAACAGATTCTTTTCCGACATACTGATGAACCACTGGGGCGTGGCGCGATAAATCAGTGGAGTCTTGGTGCGCCAACAATGGGCATAACTGTGCGTAAGCCTGTCCTGATGAACCAATGAATGATGTTGCCTCAACGCTTCGATGATCTTCTCATCCACCTTGTAAACATGATCCCCGGCAAATTGCGCCGCGGCATCGGCGAACACACCGTTCTCATCGATAAGATTGAGAGTGCCGATGCCATAGGCCCGACCTGCGTAGAAATCATCCAGACCGTGGTCGGGTGCAGTGTGCACGGCACCGGTGCCCGCCTCGGTAGTGACATGGTCGCCCAGGATCACCGGCACCTGCCGATCCATAAACGGATGGCCGAGTTGAAGGAGTTCAAATTCTGCGCTCCGTCCACTGCCAAGTATGCAGTAATTCTGCACACCGTAGCGCGCCAGGACCCGCTCGATCATTTCGCTGGCAATCAGGATGGCTTCCGGGCCCTCTCCCAGATCGACTCTGATCAGGCTGTAGTCGAGACCGGCATTGAGGCATACCGCCTGATTGGCCGGCAATGTCCATGGTGTCGTGGTCCAGATCACTACCGACAGCGGCAGTTCCGCTGCTTCCTGATCCAGCCCCAATTGCCTGGTGAGTCTGTTCCTGTCAACTACCGGAAAGCGGACATCGATCGCAAACGAAGTCTTGTCTTGGTATTCGACTTCCGCTTCGGCGAGTGCCGATGCGCCGACCACGCTCCAGTAGACCGGTTTGAATCCCCTGACCAGGTGTCCATTGGCCACGATCCTGCCCAGGGCCCTGACGATATTGGCTTCAGTCTGAAAATTCATGGTCAGGTAGGGATTGCTCCAGTCACCCAGCACACCCAGTCTGACAAAGTCCTGTTTCTGGATTTCCACCTGGCGGCCGGCGTAATCCCGACAGGCCTGGCGAAACTCTTTAAAACTGATTTTCTGGCCGGCTTTACCCTTTTTCTTCTCTACGTTGTGCTCTATGGGAAGTCCATGACAGTCCCAGCCGGGCACGAAGGGAGCATCGAAGCCGCTCATCTGTCTGGACTTGACCACGATATCTTTCAACGTTTTGTTGATGGCGTGGCCCAGGTGCAATTCGCCATTGGCATAAGGCGGACCGTCATGCAGCACAAACCGGTGCCGACCGGCGTTCTTGGCACAAATTTTTTCGTACAGACCCATTTCCTGCCAGCGTCTCAGCATCTCGGGTTCGCGTTGCGCCAGGTTGGCTTTCATCGGAAACGCCGTGCTGGGCAGATTCAATGTGTCTTTGTAATCGCTCATGAATTAGATCTGTCTGTGCTGTCTGGAAATGTTTACAATCTTCGAAACCGGAGCCAACCGGGTACATCCTCCACGGACTCCCGACATCGTTAACCCGGGCAATGGCTGGCAGCCGACCGGCGATTATACACCGATCCGCCGCCAGAACAGCCAGGGAACTTCCTGCGTGACCGGGGGACGGCAACCCCGGGGAAATGGTCAGGCAGCGAAATAATCCCGCACCTGCTCCACGTCCCTGCCGATCTGTCGTTTCAATGAATCCAGGCTATCGTACTTTTCCTCGTCCCTGATTTTGACTCGGAAGATTACTTCCAGTGTTTGACCGTACAGATTTCCACTGTAGTCCAGCAAGTGGGCTTCCAGCAGGGCCTCCCCCCTGGTCGGTCACTGTTGGCCGATACCCGATATTGACTGCGGCGGCGTACCTGTGTCCTTCCAGTTCCACTTCGCAGCCATAAACGCCCTGAACCGGAATCCGCTGCCGGTGCAGGTTTACATTGCAGGTGGGAAACCCCAGCCCGGCTCCCAGTTTCCGTCCCTCGACGACTTCACCGGTGATGATGTACGGTCGTCCGAGAAGACGCTCCACCATCTTGAAATCCGCGTCTTCCAGCCTTTGTCGGACATGGGTGCTGGAGACCCTCTGACCATCCACGACGCAGGAGGCCGTTTCGATTACTTCAAAGTCAAACCTAGATCCGAAATCCTGTAACAGGCGGAAATCTCCTCTGCGGCGGTACCCGAACCGAAAATCGCTGCCCACGATGAAGGCCGCGATGCCCAGACCGTCCACCAGGATATCTTTGATATAGTTTTCGGCGCTGAGCCGGCTCAGCGCCGCGTCGAATTTCAATAGGTAGACGAAGTCGATGTCCATGGCTTCCAGAAGGGTCAGCTTTTCATCCAGCGTGTTCAGCCGCGCCGGACAACTCCCTGCTGTCGCTGCGAAAAACTCCTCCGGATGGGGTTCGATGACGATCGCCAGAGCAGGCAATCGCAATCGTTCAGCCCTGCCTTTCAGCTGCCCCAGAATCGCCTGGTGGCCCAGGTGCACGCCGTCGAATTTGCCAATCGTGGCAACGCAACGGGAAAAACGATGCTGAAAATCGCGATGGTCATTGACTACAATCATAGGGAGAATCAGGTGCCGCTTTGTTTGTCTTTTGTCGACGCGTTGTCGGAATTCAGGTTTTTCGAGGAGTAGCGCGCCACCCCCTTGCGCAGCAGAATTCGCCCCAGCGCGACCAGAAAGACAATCAGCACGGTCTGGCCAATGATTGTGTTGATGACCGAAATGGTATCAGTTGCCTCCGTTTTCATGGCGATCAATGCCATGTTCACCAGCGTGGCCAGGGCAAAAAGAAACAGTATCAGTGCCAGCACTATCTGCAGCACCGCCTGTAGTCTGTTCATGATACTTGGTTCCCGAACTCAGGCAGATTGGGTCAGTCGTTGGACTTCAAGGAAGTGATTGTAACCTGCTTCGCCCATGAAGCGAATGGCGGTTTCCGATCACATGTCCTCAGATCCACCACAATAAGCCCTTCCAGGGAGCTGTTGAAGTTATTGTGAATATTGAAACAGACCAGTCTGCCGTTCAGTGACAGATAATGCCGTAACAACACCGGTACAACCTTGCCCGGGTCACAACGCCCTACCAGCTTGCTGAGAATTTTGATATTGGCAAGGGCATCAAGCATGTCGCTGCTCCAGACCCTGGTGTGTACTTTGTGAGGTGTTATGGGACGAACCAGGCTGGTTAACTTGTCCGCCTGATAATGAGTCAGAAGTGCGTCCGCGATGAGCGCACGGGTGAGGTCCTTGTACTGACGCGAAATACTGACCGACCCGAACAGGGTGTGATACCCGGGGTTGATGCTGATGAAGGCGCCTATACCCCGCCATAACAGGTTTAAAGCCACCGGTCGGCGCTGGTAATCCGGGTGGATAAAGGACCTGCCCATCTCAATTGCCGGGCCCAGCTGGCGGATGAAGGCCTGATTGTAACGATACAGGGATCGAGTGTATAAACCCCGGACGCCGGATCGGGAAATGATCTGATCAACCAGCCCGATCCTGTAGGCACCGGCAACCCGGCAGGACTGCCGGTCCCACAGAAAGAGATGCAGGTAGTGGGCATCGAAGCGATCGGAGTCACGGGCCAGGCCCGTGCCCTCTCCTACCATACGGAAGGTCACTTCTCTGGACACCGCAATCTGCTCCATGACCACACCAAGCCGTTCATAGGGCGCGCAGTACACGTCGAAGTCACGGTGCTCCACCAGACGGCAGTCGGCGAGCGTTTCCACCGCCCGCTGCAGTTGATCACGTTTCTGTTCAGCGGCAAGCCTGGAAACGCGTTGTTGCCGTCCGTCGTGGATGGCGGACTTGTCGCTGCCCAATGCTTCGGTGCTGATCCGCAGATATTCTGTTATCGCACCGGGACTTTCCAGGGCTGCCAGCTCCTGGAAGGGAATGCTTTCCCCGAAGGTCAGCGGCAGCCGGAATCCTTGCTTGTTTAACAGTTGGCGCGGCAGAAGTGCGGTGCGCAATCGCGGATGAACGAGGCCGGCCAGGTAAAAACCGACACTGTTGCGACCGCCGACATGAACGGGTACGCAAGTACATCCGTGGCGCTTCACCAGCTGTCCTGTCAGTCGATCCCAGTGCCGGTCTATGATGGCGCGGTGTCGGAATTCGTAGGTTGCCACCATGCCGGCCGGAAACACAAGCAGTGCACCGCCACCGGCGAGGTGATTATGGACCTGCCGAAGTCCTGACAGATTCCGTCCGCTTCCCTTTCTGGACAGCACATCGACCCCTATAAACAGATCCGCCAGTTCGGGGATACGACACAGCAGCTCATTGGCCAGTACTCGAAGGTCGGGGCGGATTTCAGTCAGCAACAGTGCCAGGGCAACGCCTTCCAGCCCCCCCAGTGGGTGATTGGCAACGACAAGAAGCGGACCCTGCCTGGGTAGACCGGCCAGGTTTTCCCGGTTATTGACCTGCAGGGAAACTCCGAGAGTTTGCAGTATGAAGGCAAGGAAACCCGGGGCATCCAGCCCCTCGGGTCTGGCCTGGTAGGCCCTGGACATAGCATCAAGACCGGTTGCGCGATTGGCCCAATCACTCAAGAGCCTGGATTTCAATGTAACTCTGAAAGGATCAGTCATGGTTGTTGAACAGGCCCGACGGCGCATCCATCTGTTTTCATCAGTCGTTTGCCGGGTATTGATTGACCAGCCGGCTTTCATGGCGCCAGGCGTTCCATAAGGCCCGCAGGCCCGGAGGACGATGCCCCAGGCAACGGTTGGCATGGCCAAGCCTGAACAGAGTGCGGTATTGAGTAAGCAAAGTAGTAACCGCTTCCTTTAACCCGGTGTTTCTGTCCCAGATATGAATCGCCTCGGAACTTGCACCGTTGATTTCAATGATCGCGAAATTCCGGCCCATCCGGAGACTCTGCAAATCCTGAAATTTGATATCCAGCCGCCCATAATGAAATCCCGGTATGTCGTCAAAAATCCTATCAAGTGTTTTTGACAGTTGGTCGGTGACATAGTGACGCCCGTCCCGGAAAACGGCACCCCGGCAGTGACTGGCGGAGAATACCAGCCGATAGGGCTGGCCCTGTCTGATAACTTTGTCCCAATGACTTTCATGGCGGCCACGGTACAGGTGCTGCAGGCGCCCGGCCCTCGGGTCCCGGGCCAGAAGTTCGGCAAGAGTCGAAGTTCCGTCGCCTACCACGTAGGGCAGGTACTTGAAGGTCAGCGACGTGATCTTACCGGTCCTGCTCCGAGGATGCCTGACGTAAAACACACCGGCTTCGGCTTCCCAGGGCGCCAGCTTCTGGAAATGAACCGTCGCGGCTTCCGGGTAGCTGCCCAGGTAGCCTTGCAGATCCTGTTCCGTGTGCAACAACCTGACTCCGGCTCCTCGGCATCCCACGCTGGGCTTCCCGACTACCGGCAGCTCCAGACCGGCACCAACCAGCAATTCAGCCACCTCGCTAAGCTGGCATGGAAGTGGCCTGTTACTGATCCGGTACTCGACCCAGGGCAGTATCCAGGCGGAGGCTACTTTTCCGGCCCGTCGGAATACCTCGGTTTTGGAGACTCCCACCATCCCGGAAAGTGGAATCGCCGGATTGGCGATCAGGGGTAGTGTCAGGCTCCGATATCGCAGGGACAGGAGCAACCACTGCGCAGCAACAGGAAGATACATCAGCCAGGCAGGCCAGAATTCAAAGAACGACACGGGACTGCCGTCATTGTCCAACTCGGGCATACCCGCCGTAATGAATACACACTGATCGTCGCTGTCTGCCATTTGCTCTTCCAGGTCCGGACCTGCTGCGCGCCACTCGAGATAAACTTCTGCTCCTGCTGAATAACAGACCACCACGGTTCTTTCGCTGGCCCGTCCCCCATGTCGGCAATTCCCGAGCCACGGGGATTGCAGAAGATGCTTCGCTGACTATCGTAACCCCTGCTCAGTACCGGCAACAAGCGGATAACATTGTCAGTACGGTTCAATGCGCCTCTTCAGCACACTCCTCTGGAGGCTGGTGCTGTGCCATGATTGATCAGGGATTCCCGGTACGGCAACATCCGGAGGAAGCTGGCAAAGACCGGAGGGCGGTTGTTATCATCTGTTCCCCTGGAGCGACATCGGACTACATTGCATGCTGGGAAAAATCCTTCTGACCGTTGCGGTTATTCTGATCGCGATACTGGTTGTCAGACAGCGCAACGACACGGGCACCGGGAGATCACCCTCCGGTGGCGATACCCCCGCGCCAGGCAGGCCGGAAACCACCGGGACCTCCGATTTGCGCACTGCCGCCTACCTGTTCCTTATTCTCATGTTCGGCACCGGAGCAATCGTCTACTATCTGCGCTGGCAGGATGACCACACCGTGGTTACTGTCAACCTGTTCCGGGACGGCCTCTCGGAGCCGGCCACCTACCAGGTATACAAATACCAGCTGGACAGTCGCTCATTCACAACCACCGAAGGGATTCGCATTACCGTTGCCGACAGCGAACGCATGGAGGTTACTGGACTGGAGTCACCATGAGCAGGAACAAGAAAGAGGAACATCCCGGGCAGGTTATCGGCGGCGGATTCAAGGCCATCGAATACGTGCTTTCCTGTGCCAACAAGGTCGGGCCCGGCAAACTGGCAGCCGCAGTCAGGTCAAAAAACGACTGCAAGGCCTGCGCCTTTGGCACCGGAGGTCAGCGCGGTGGCCTGCACAACGAGTTCAGCAGGCGCGTGGAAATCTGCAACAAGAACATTCAGGCGCAATTGAGCGATATCCGGGAGCCCATTCCCCCGGAGATTTTTACCCATAACAGCATTGCCGAACTGCAGCAACTTACCGGCAAGCAACTGGAAGACCTGGGCCGTATTGGTCAACCCCTGCACAAGCCAGCCGGACACCATTATTATGAACCCATCGATTACAAAAAGGCGATAAGCCTAATTGCCGGGCGCATGAAAACGACTGCACCCGAGCGGAGCTTTTTCTATGCCTCCGGGCGCTCATCCAACGAAGCAGCCTTTTATTGCAGTAATTTGCCAGGGCCTACGGCAGCAATCACGTGAACAACTGTTCCTATTATTGCCACCAGGCCTCCGGCGTCGGGCGTCGGGCGTCGGGCTCAAATCGGCCATAGGAACCGGTACAGCGACCATCCAGTATGCAGACCTGCATAAGGCCGACCTGATATTCGTGATCGGGGCAAATCCAGCATCCAACCACCCTGGGTTCGTCAAGACGCTGATAGAATGCCGACAGCGAGGGGGCGAAGTGGTTGTCATCAACCCGGTCAAGGAAGCAGGACTGGTGCGATTTGCGTCGCCCAGTAACTTCCGCTCGATGATCGCCGGCGGCAGCGAAGTCGCATCGCTTTACGTCCAGCCCTCCATTGGCGGCGATGCGGCGTTCCTCAGCGGCGTCGCCAAATCGGTGCTCGACCGCGGCTGAGGATAGTGAATTCATCACCAACTTCTGCAACGGTTTTTCCGACTTCCGTGGTTTTGTCGAGAACATCCCGTGGTCATGTCTGGAACAACTTGCGGGAGTATCCCGACACACCATGGAGAAAGTCGCGGACGTGTACGCTGCCGCCAGAAATACCGTGTTTGCCTGGGGAATGGGGCTGACCCATCATCAGCATGGCACTGAGAATATCGAGGCAGTCAGCAACCTGGCTCTGCTGCGCGGCATGCTGGGAGGTTCCGGACGAGGCCTGTTGCCGCTCAGGGGGCACAGTAACGTTCAGGGGGTGGGATCCATGGGCTTCACCCCCGTTCTCAAGGAGCGGGTGATGCAGGCCATGCAGCAACATCTGCAAATCGACCTGCCTGAAACCCCCGGTCTGGACACCCTGTCCTGCCTGCAGTCTGCCCACCGCAGAGAAATGGATTTCGCCTTTCTGCTTGGGGGAAACCTTTACGCCGCCACACCCGACAGCCACTTCGCGGCACGGGCGCTGTCCAGCATCCCCTTCAAAGTGATGCTAAGTACCACCCTCAACCAGACCCACGTTTATGGCGTCGATCAGGAGAATATCATTCTCCCGGTTCGTGCCAGGGACGAGGAAAAACAAGCTACCAGCCAGGAATCCATGTTCAACTTTGTCAGGCTGAGCGACGGCGGCTTCGATCGCCTGCCGCAACTCTGGTCCGAGGTGGAGATCGTCTCGCAGCTTGCAGGCCAGGTCATTCCAACCCGGGGTGCTGGACTTCAACCGTTTTGCAGAACACCGCAGTATCCGCGAAGCCATTGCCAGGCTTATTCCCGGTTTCAGCGAGCTTGAAAGCATTGATGACAGCAAGCAGGAATTTCACATCCCCGGGAGGCACCTGGTCGCACCGAAATTTCCCACGCCGGACGGCAGGGCAAGTTTCCTAGTTCCCAGCCAATGGCCCGGCGCGCAGGAACCCAGCGGGCATGATTTCCTGTTGACCACGGTTCGCAGCGAAGGACAGTTCAATACCATGATTTTCAACGAGAAGGATGTCTACAGAGGACAGGCCCACAGGCAAGTGTTGTACATGAATCACCGGGATATGGACAAACTGGGGGTCCAGGAAGGGGAAGCGGTCGACCTGAGTAATGAAACCGGTGAAATGAAAGCCCTCAAGGTTGCCTGGTCTGATATCCATGAAGGCAATGTAATGACGTATTTCCCGGAAGCCAATGTACTTATTTCACAGGTGACCGATCAACGCAGTTGCACTCCTGCTTTCAAGTCGATTCCGGTTACTGTTCGAAAATCTGCCGTTCCACAGTAACTCAGCAGCTGAAACCCTGCAATCGCGCTGTCAACCCCGTAGGTGTTAGGACTGGACACTTAATCATTGTCATCACTATGGTCGTAGTCAATTTCAGCAAGTTCCTCGATATTGAACCGGGCACCGATTGCACTGAGGTCCTCGGGGCTGATGTTTCCGACTATATTGACCAGTACGGTTTCCTCCGGCTCGGCCACCATAATGGCTATTCCCTGAATCAATTGGGCGTCCTCGGAGAGCCGGAAATAAACGTCCACGTGGTCGCTTCCTTCACGGACTCGAACCACCCTGTCCCAGTTGCTGACATCCAGGCGCTGAGCGATGGAAGACATGGTGGACGCCATCAGTTCCGCATCGATGCGGCTGCTGTCGTAGACCCGTACATTCACCCGGATCAGGGTTGACAGGAACCGGGCAGCGGATTCGTCGTTATTTTTCAGTATGTTGGTAATCAGGTTCAGCAACGGTTCCTTGAGACTGACCTCCACATTCGGTTCGCTCCCGGCAATCTGGCTCAATTCGGTGAAATCCACGTAGCCGGGGTGATCCAGCAATTCGCTGTCCTGGGCCAGGACTGGCTGGCAAAACGCCAGACCGGCAACTGTCATCAACACAATAGTTCTGAATTTCATAGACCTTACCTCTTTAATACTGGCTGTAGGGCAAACTGTTGAACTTGCTAAATCGGTCCGCCACCTCTGGAACTCTGACGTTGGTTGCGCGGATCCGTCGTAAGTGACGCATTGATCGTATCTTCGAGTTGCCGCAGCAGAAACCGGTCTTCAATCATGACTTCAGTTCTGGCACTGATCTGTTCCAGGTAGTCGAGCGCCAGTTCCAGGTCCTGTAGTGCCTTCGTGACTTCGGCCTGGGTGTATTGCGACTGCGCTGCCCGGTCCGAGGGCTGTCCGGCAAGTTCGGGATTGGATCCGGGCACCAGCAGACTCCATCCTGCGCCGATCACCAGTAGCATCGTCGCCGCCGCTGTCACACCGATGCGTAAGGGTGCGGGCAGGCTATGGAAAAGCGCCAGCAGGGCCGAAATCGAGCTCTCTTTACCGACACCGCCCTTTTCATAGAGGTGATCCGATTTAGTCTCAACCGCCCTGCCGCCGGCATGGAAAAGCCTGTCTATCGGTTCCAGCGCCGCATCCGGGCAATCCAGGATCGGCAGGCCCGCCACTGCCCGGTGCAGCTCCTGTGCATAAGCCAGCTCCCGGCTGCAGGACTCACATTGCCCCATGTGCGTCTGGAGTTCCGCCAGCCGTGCCGGCTCCAGCTCCCGGTCCAGAAAAGCATCGATATGCAGCTGGAAAAGCTGGCACTGCGAGCTGTTATTGGTCTGCATGACTCATTCCCTCTTTGTCAGTCTTCAACACAAGGCTGCTTCCACCGCTGATGTTCTGAGCGCCCTGCAGATTCCGGTCAGCGGCCAGCCCTCTCAACACCCGGTTCTGCCGCAGCTGTCGCCTGGCCCGATGCAGGTAGACTTTCACCTGGCTCTGATTCAGATTGAGCGTCTGTTCAATCTCCTGATAACTGAGCCCCTGGATATCGCGCATAATGACGATACTGCGGTGAGGATCGGTCAGCGCACTGATCGCGGTTTCCAGAGCGCGCCGGAATTCCTCGGATTCCAGCCCCGGATCCTGCACCGCCACGGCCTCTTCCAGAGTGTCCGGCATATCGACTCGCTGTTGTTCGTTCTTGTGCCGACGCAGATGATCAACAACCGAATTGTGGGCAACCCGCATCAACCAGGCTCCCAGGCGGTCGTGGTCGATTTTGCGCCAGTGCTGCCAAA
>CALOEW010000070.1:0-5611 GCA_942492445.1 uncultured Gammaproteobacteria bacterium | reverse complement strand
CGGAAGGACGAAACGCTTGAATACCCGTCGTGCCGGGCTGCCTGCCCCCGGAAACCCGCACAGGCCCTGATACGAGTCGAGCGCGCGAAAATGCGAATGAGCCTGCACAACCTGGCCAGCGATGAATCACTTTACCGGAAGTTCGCCAGAGGAAATCCCCATGCGTTCGAAATATTGTATGGACGGCACAAGGACGGCCTGTTTGGCTACCTCTATCGTTCCTGTGCGGAGCCGCGCATAATCGAGGAGATTGCCCAGGAAACCTGGCTGGCAGTGATCGACTCCGCCCGGGAATACCGGAGTGCGGCGAAATTCCGCACATACCTGTTTGCAATCGCACACCGTAAGCTGGTGGACTTCTGGCGGCGCAACAGGCACGAAGGAGCCATGGTGCGAGAGGATGCCAACGGCCGGCCTGTTACCGACAGTCTCGACGGCGGATTCGCAGGCACACCAGGAAGCACTGAACTGGCGATGGATCTGTTAATGGCGCTGGAAAGCCTCCCCAGGGAGCAGCAGCAGGCCTACCTGCTCAAGGAGGAAGGCTTCAGTAGAAAGGAAATTTCTGAAATGACCGGCAGCAGTGAGGAAACCATCAAGAGTCGTATCCGCTACGCCAATAAACGATTGCGCAGCCTGCTGGAGGTGCAATATGCCGATTGACAAAGCGGCCCCGCAGCATGATCAGAGACAACAGCTGCGGCCAGGCGACGTGCCCCGTTCGCCTCAGCAACTGGATGACCGGATTCTGCAACAGTCGCGTCTGAAGGCCAGAGAATATGCCGGGAATCCCGATCCGGTCGGTACTACATGGCAGTGGGGTGGCTGGAAAACCGCGCTGGGGGCGCTGTCTGTCGTGGTTCTCACGGTCTCGGTAACGATCCAGGTTGTCACCCGTTCCGACACTGCCGATTATGTATCCGGCCGGGCTGTTCCTGCGAATCTGGAATCAGCCCGGGAGCCGGGCGAAGTCCCGTCCGACAGGCTGGCTGAAGAAACCGCAGCGTCGCGGGCGTTGGATACTTTTCAGGACCTTGCGGGTCCGGAACCCGGACCTCAGCAGTCCCCGGCCACAGTCGCCAGTTCCGATTCGGCGCGTGAAACTGTCCGGCAGGCCGGGCAGGCGAGGTCTCTGAGTCAGCGGGAACCGGCAGCATCGGCGCCCGATCTGTCCGCCAGTACGGCCGGCCGCAGTGGGGCTGCAGGTGCGCCAGTCAGCCTGGAGGACCTGCTGATTGCACTCAACAATGATGCCGCCGCCCTGCCCTCCCCGGGCCAGCCGGCAGATAATTCACCCACGGTCGACCGCCGGACTCTTCAGGACATTCTGACAATCGTCGATCGGTCACTGGGCGAAGCCGGCATCTCCCCGGCAGCCGGCCAGTCAGCGGAAAGCGGAACGGAATTAGTCGCGGATCTTGCACTGTTGTCGGACCAGGCCACAAACCTGACCGAAGCCTATCGGTTGGCCCCGACAAGCAGCCGCGAGCAGGCCGACGCAACTTTTCGACGCCTGTCCCGGGATACCGGTGCCGTCTCTCTGCCGACAGAGCTCGACTCCACTATCCTGCAGCTGGAGGCCTGGCTGGAAGACAGGTAAGTCACCGGTCTGTCCGCCTCATATTGCCTGACCACCGGCTGTTGAGGCAATATCGGGCTGCCGGGCCGGGGACAGTGTCCACTCTCTGGTCAAGCCGATTTTGGGGCCACAGCCGAATTGCGCTATCCTGGCTTGATGACAGCGTGTGTGTAACCCCAGGGTTTGCAAGGGGTTTTCGAAAGGCCCGGAAAACCCTGATTAACTGCCGGATCGCACTGCGATAGTTAATCAGGGTTTTCCTTGGTGTCAGAATAACCTCCTCATCAATAATTCCGACCTTGAAGGAACCTTTATGAACCATAACAAGGCGATCGACTACATGGAGCGTACCCGCCTGTATTATCGGGCGCAGGGCTATGACCGTGACTACCAATGGGCCCACTTCGAGTCGGTGCCATTCACCAGGCCCGCCCGCTCTCCTGGCGAGTCGAAACTGGCTCTTATCACCACCGCCGCGCCGGCATGGAGCGAGGGCCGTGAGGATCGGAAGGTGGAAGCGCTACCCGTTGAACCGGTGCCGGATGTCCTTCATACCGGGCACCTTTCCTGGGATAAGGACAATACCCACACCCGGGATGTAGCCACGTTCCTCCCGGTTGAACAGGTACGCAGGCTGGTGGAAGCCAAGATTGTGGGGAGCCTGGGTCCGCGCTTTTTGTGTGTGCCCACCGAATACAGCAAGCGCACCACGATGGAAACAGATGCACCCAGGATATTGGAGTTGTGCCGACAGGATCGGGTCGACATCGCGTTGCTGGTGCCATTGTGACCCGTATGTCACCAGACCGTGAGTCTGGTCGCCCGTCATCTGGAAACCGCCGGAATACCTTCAGTAGTGCTTGGCTCTGCCAGGGACATCGTCGAGCATTGTGGCGTACCCCGTTTTTACTTTGTGGATTTTCCTCTTGGCAATCCCTGCGGCAAACCCGACGACCGATCGATGCAACTTGCCATCGTGGGTCAGGCACTGTCCCTTTTCGACTCTGCAACACGGCCCCGTACAACTGCAACCGCACCGTACCAATGGAGTGAGGATCAATCCTGGCGGGACCGGTATGCCCGCGTGGATGACAGCAATAGGGATGCCCTGATGCGCAAGGGGGAGCAGCGGCGCCGGCAACAGAAACAGGCAAAGGTCAATGGCACGACCCGGGCCCCCATGATCGATTAATCCGGAGGCTGCAAGGAATTCTCTGATTGTCTGTCACTGCACTTCGCGGTATGAAGTCAATGGTTTGTGGCAGTTCTATTTGAACATATCGTCGTGAAGCTTCTGCTCTTCGATGCCTTCCCCGTTCATAACCCGCTCACCTACGGGTGACCGGAGCAGGTCGAATACTGCTGTAAACTCGTCCTTGGAATTCACATAAGGGAATTCTTCCTCGGGTTGTTCACAGTCGAGAAACTTGCAAAGCGGGGCCCATCCCTGGCTTACTTCGTAAACCAGGAGGCGATCCGGATCAAACGCGTTGCTTACCGCGGCATTGTGCGCTGTGAATGCAGCGACCAGGGCGTCATGATCATTCAAGCGGGCACCCAGCTTGTCATCGATCGTCGCTTTGATCATGCGACCCCACCGGGTCCCTGCATAAAGCGACTGCAATGTAGTGCTGAAAATCGTTTCCTGTGTCGACTGAAACCAACGCTCCGCATCACGCACAGAAAGTAGAATTCTGGCATCGGGATAGGCATCCGCCAGTTGTCTCCAGAAGCTGCACGCCGGGTAATCCACCGATGCGACATAGCCGCCGAAGATGGCTTCCCAGTCCGGTTTGCCGGCTGCTGCATCCAGCCACAAATCGACGTGCCCGGGGTTCCCCAGCACTTCGCTCATGTGATAGCAGGGCCCGCCAAGAAGCCTTTCAAGTGCAATTTTCAGGGAAGCCGTACCGGTTCGTCCGAAACCTGCGCCGATAACTTTCAATGCCACCAATGATTCCTCTTCTCCAGTCAATGCAATCAGCCAGCCTTGCCTCGCACTGGCAAACTCAATGTAACCGGGTCAAGTTATCTTCGAAACCGGTTGTTGTCCAGCCCAATGGTGTACACATCGGGATGATCCCCCTGGATCAGTGTGCTGCCTCTACGGGCACGGCTTGCTCAAGATAGGGCCGCACCAGTTCCATGCTGACTTGCCAGAGCCTGGCTGCCGCCTCGTCGGAGGCGAATGGTGCGACGGAGGCTTTCCTGCGCTTGAAAAAATAGTGCCCCTCTGCGTGGCGCGCCTGTTCATCTGCCGAACTGGCGAGCCAGATCATGGTGTCCGCACCTTTCTCCGTGCTGATCATGAACGGATACAACAGCGCTCCCAGAAGTCTGCCGGAAGTCCCTCCCTTGGACCAGATGGGCGTGCGCACGGCGCCAGGGTGAAATGAACTGGCGACGATCTGCAGATCACGAAAGCGCCGGTCCAGCTCTCGAGCCGTCAGCAGGTTCATCAGCTTGGAACGCCCGTAAGCCTTCAGGCCACTGTAGCCTTTGGACATATTCAGGTCGTCAAAGTCCAGGGGGCTGCTCTTGTGGCCCAGAGAACTGGTGAACACTATCCGGGCCTGATCGCTTTGTGCAGCGTTCAACAGAGACGGCAACAACAACTGGGTAAGAAGGAACCCTCCCAGGTGATTGGCAGCGAAAGTTAATTCAAAACCCTCATCGGTAACCTGGCGCTTCGAATTGGCACCTCCCGCATTGACGCACAGCACATCGATACTGGGAAAACTCTATCGAAACCTGCTTGCAGTACTGGCAACACTGGCGAGCAGGCTGAAATCCGCGAGGTACAGGTGTACTTTGTCATTACCGGTCCGGGTTCTGATGGCCTCCACCGCCGCCTCACCCCGGGATTGATTGCGACACAGGAGAAGCACTGTGGCTCCGCGACGGGCGAAGTTACACGCCGACACAAAGCCTATGCCACTGTTACCCCCGGTAATTACGAAAACCTTTTCCAGCAGATCTTTGTCAGTATTCATGCTAATCCTCGTTGTTTTCAATTTGCGAGATAACGCTGCGTCCTCTGCAACATTCCGCGACTGTCCGGAGGTCGAGAATTTTAACCATGTAGCTCGGCCATGGTCATGGAGTTCACACGATTGATGATGGCGGTGAACTCCCTCAGTGAATCCATATCCATTTGTTCAAAGACTTCACTTCCTAATGCATTCCAGCGAATTACCCCCAATGTATTGGAAGGCATAAGATTGTTGTTATCCATGTACAGCAATGTCCGGGATGGAGGTTCCATGGTGAGCTTCGGTGCAACCCGTTCCCGGGGCCAGGTAGAGACCGGTATCCGTATGCGCTCCGGCCACATCCGGCCACATGCCGATGAGGAGGACGAACAGTACTGCGGTGAAGGGGAGGTTTCCGGAACAGAATGCGTACAATCACATGGGCTTCCTCGCAGAGAAGGACCATTCCCTTGACTGGCGCGTCAGCGGTAAGGCGGCGCCTGACAGATCTCCCGATGAAGGCAGGACTTCCCGGCAACGGGAGGTCCTGCGCGGGATCAGACTTTTACTTCAGGTTGGAGTAGCCTGTGTTGCTCATCATGTAGACCTCGGCGGACACTCGTACCGGGTATTTTTCCAGTAATGCCAGCCACTCAGGATCGGTGCGGAATGCGTTCCACACCTCGGTTCTGTGTTCACGGTCACGATAAGCCAGCATCCAGACCAGCGTGTTGGGATCGTCCAGTCTTTGCCAGACTGCGATTACCTCGGCGCCAAGGCGCTCGAAAATCGCTACTTCCTGCTCCCGGAACCGCTGATGCAACTCGTCTATGCCGTGTTGTCCATTTTCGTCCGGTTGCGCGGTGTACATACGCAGTTCGAAACAACGGGCGTCATCGGCCACGTTGACCGAAAATTCAGCCGACAAATGGTCAGCCGGGCCACAGGGAGCCGGTGCCTGCTGCGCACTTGTTACACCGGTGAAGGCTAAAATCGCCATGGAAATCAGAGTCATCGTAATTTTTTTCATTGTTTTCTCCAGAGAATTTACATGTCACGC
>CALOEW010000069.1:0-44663 GCA_942492445.1 uncultured Gammaproteobacteria bacterium | reverse complement strand
AATTTCCATCGAAGCTTCGTACACCGGTGTGGCAGGAGTCCTGAATAAAGCGTACCGAACGGCGCTGCCACCGTTTCCTCCATATCCGTCACCTGAGCCTCCGACCACGTTTTGTTTTGTATATGAAAGGTTCATATTTGATCCAATCGTTACCCACTTTGCCAGCTTGGTTGAAATACTTGTTTTGAAGTTTATTCTCTCATAGTCTGAATTAAGCAAAATCCCGTCCTGTTTCCTGGTAGCCTCCGCTGACAATATATGTTGTGCGGTCATTTCCACCACTAACAGATAACTGGTGATTTTGGATCATAGCAGTGACGAAAGATCTCTGACATCCAGTCAGTATTATTAAGCTGCGATCTTAGTATCATCCGGTATTAGTTCCTCCCATTCATCCGGCAGTAGCAGCTTCATTGGAAATTACTGATATAGTCATCCATATTGGTCATTTTCGTCAGGTGACCGTGGGTCTGAACACCACCGTAAAAACTATAGCTGAATGAGGGTATGCCTGCTTTCCCTTTTTTCGTATTGATGATAACTACTCCATTCCCAGCCCTTGAGCCATAAATAGCTGCAGATGCAGCATCTTTTAATACCGTCATGGATTCAATATCCTCCGGTTTCACTATGCCTGAAAGATCCTGAGTCGGGACACCATCTACGATATACAGGGGGTCGTTGTTGTTGATAGTCCCGAGGCCCCGGATACGGACTTTAATGTTTTTCGCCTGGCCTACCACTTGTGGTGCTCACCTGGACTCCAGATGCTTTACCCTGCAGGGCCTGGTCTATTCTGGTAATCGGCTGGTCGGTGATCTCACTTGATTTGATGCTTGAAATGGCGCCGGTTACATCACTCTTCCGCTGGACCCCGTATCCTACTACTACAAATTCTTCAAGCGTGGCAAGCGTGCGCGTTTTGAAAAGGGGGGCGATCGCGGGAGGCGTTGGGACGTTTGGAGGCGGAGATGAAGGAGGCTTCGAAGGCGTTGGATTTTGAGCCAGGCCGCGGAGTTGCGGGACGTGCTGGAGAATCTGCGCACGACGTTGAAGCCAACGCGGCGTTTTCGGCGTGGGCGCGGGGTGCAGGTGTCGTCGTCGGTGAAGCCTGTGGAGGATTTGGGGGAGTTGCGGGAGGTGCTGCGGTTTGAGTATCTGCCGATGGTGATGGAGTGTTTCGATATTTCGAACATCTCGACGACGCACTGCGTGGCGTCGATGGTACGATTCAGGGACGGGGCGCCAGACTCCAGGGAACCGCCGGTATCGGATTAGGACCGTGGACGGGGCAGGACGATTTTGCGAGTATGGCGGAGGTGGTGCGGCGGCGGTGCGCGGATTTTGCTGGAGGCGGGAGAGGTGCTGGGGACGGAGGCGGCGGAGGTAGACGCGGGAGGGGCCGCTGGAGGCGATGCCTTAAGCTGGGCGAGTGAGCCGGGCAGGTGGTAAGGACGGCGGGGGGGGGAGAGGCGGCGGTTTGTGCGGTTGCGGATCTGGTGATTGTGGATGGGGGGAAGGGGCAGTTCAGTTCGGCGGTGAAGGAATTGCGTCGGTTGGGGTTGCACGACTTGCCGGTGATCGGGTTGGCGAAGGGAGCGGGAGGAGATTTTCCGGCCCGGGGGTGCCGGAGCCGCTGGTGCTGCCGCACGACACGGGTGCGTTGAGGCTTGCTGCAGCGGATCCGGGATGAGGCGCACCGGTTTGCCGAACGGGTATCACCAGCTGCTGATGAAGCGCCGGATGGAGGAGAGTATTCTGGACGATTGTCGGGGTGAGCGAGAATCAGAGGCAGCTTTGTTGCGGCATTTCGGGTCAGTGACGCGGTTGCGGCGGTGTCGGCGGAGGAGATCGCGGGGGTGCCGGGGATCGGGCGGAAGTTGGCGGAGGGGATTGTGGGGTATTTGCGGACGCATGGGTGAGGGCCGCTGCGCGGCGGGGATTGGGGGATGGGGAGTGGGGGTGGGAATGTGATGAACAGGGGGATTCTTTTCAGGAAATGAGGGGTTTGCAGAACTGTTTGAAGAAAGCCTGAACGAAATCAACATGACACCAGGTGCCATTGTCCTGGGCACGGTGGTTGATATCGACTCCGACTGGGTTACAGTCAACGCGGGGCTCAAGTCAGAAGGTTTCATTCCCAGGTCACAGTTCCTCAATGACAGCGGCGAATTCAATCTTCAGATCGGTGATCAGGTAAAGGTTGCGCTGGAAACCGTAGAAGATGGTTTCGGTGCCACACGATTATCCCGTGAAAAAGCCAAGCGTGCCGAATCCTGGATGGAACTCGAGGCTGCACACGAGAAGAACGATATCGTTACCGGTGTGATTAACGGTAAGGTGAAGGGCGGTTTTACCGTCGATCTGAACAACATCCGCGCCTTCCTGCCGGGTTCACTGGTCGACGTTCGTCCGGTTCGAGACACTCTGCACCTGGAAGGGCAGCTACTCGAATTTAGACTGATCAAGCTTGATCGCAAGCGTAACAACGTCGTGGTTTCCCGACGTGCAGTACTCGAGTCGGTAAGCACGGAAGAAAGGGATGCGCTACTGGAGAAACTCCAGGAGGGTATGTCCATTAAGGGTATCGTCAAGAACCTGACTGACTACGGTGCCTTCGTAGATCTTGGCGGTGTAGACGGTCTGTTGCACATCACCGATATGTCTTGGAAGCGCATCAAGCATCCAAACGAGATTGTGAACGTTGGCGACGAGATCGATGTGAAGGTCCTGAAATACGACCGCGAGAGAAATCGCGTATCGCTGGGTCTGAAGCAGCTGGGTGAGGATCCATGGGTGGCTATTAAGGCGCGCTATCCCGAGAAGACTCAGGTCAAGGCCATCGTTACCAACCTTACGGATTACGGTTGTTTTGCGGAGCTGGAAGAGGGTGTGGAAGGTCTGGTTCACGTCTCCGAAATGGACTGGACCAACAAGAATATTCATCCCTCCAAGGTTGTGAACCTTGGCGACGAAGTCGATGTGATGATTCTGGACATAGACGAGGAACGTCGTCGTATCTCCCTGGGTATCAAGCAATGCTTCCAGAACCCTTGGGATGGCTTCGCCGAGAAATTCCAGAAGGGTGACAAGATCTCCGGCAGCATCAAATCGATTACCGATTTCGGTATCTTCATCGGCCTTGATGGAAACATCGATGGTCTGGTTCATCTATCCGATATTTCCTGGGACGAGGCCGGCGAAGACGCCGTGCGCGAGTACAAGAAGGGCGATGAGATCGAGACCGTTATTCTGTCTATCGATCCAGAGCGCGAGCGCATTTCCCTGGGTGTGAAGCAGCTGGAAGACGATCCTTTCATGAACTACGTCGCGGAATTCGAGAAGGGCAGCATCGTCAAAGGTAAGGTTGTCACGGCAGTCGATGCGAAATCGGCAACCATCAATTCCCTGCAAGAAGGTGTTGAGGGTGTTCTGAGAGCCTCTGAAATCAGCCGCGATAAGGTTGAAGACGCTCGCAATGCCCTCACCGAAGGTGCTGAAATCGAAGTTAAGATCGTCAGTGTTGATCGCAAGAATCGCGTTCTGAGTCTTTCAATCAAGGCGATAGAAATCGATGACGAAAGAACGCCATCAAGGAGCACAAGAAACAGGAACCTGGCGATGCGGCACCGGCTACTATCGGAGACTTAATCAAGGCACAGATGGACAAGTCGTAGCGGGCCTTTCCTAACAGGTTCCGCCAACGTTACTTCAGGAGCAAGGACATGACCAAATCTGAACTGATTGATCGAATTGCGGGGAAGCAGACACAACTGTCGGCCAAGGACGTTGAACTGGCAGTGAAAGCGATCATCGAATACATGTCGCAATCGTTGGAAAGCGGCGGCAGGATTGAAATTCGGGGATTCGGCAGTTTTTCTCTGCATTATCGCGTACCCAGGATTGGTCGCAATCCGAAGACCGGAACACCGGTTGCGTTGGCCGGGAAATACGTGCCGCACTTCAAACCAGGCAAGGAACTCAGGGACAGAGTTAACCAGAGCCTGGTGGCGGGGCATCACCTGACTGTTTCCTGACTCTTCGTCGGGATGGCGGTTTCAAGGGCGATCCGGTCATTCTGACGGGGTCGCCCTTTCTCCTCGGGCCGGTAACGATCAGTTGCCAGCCTGACTGTTATACTGGCGTCTCCTAACAGCCTCCGTACTCCATTCAAGGTCTCGAATTCTACTGACCGTGACTGAAGCAAAAAAATTTACAAGATGATAGAGTCAGGAATCACATTTTATCTGTGGTTACTGCTTGCTGTAGCGGCAGGGTGGTTGCTTGCCCGTTTTTTCGTAAAAAGCCAAGCGATCGCGTCGCACAACCAGTGATATTTACCATGATTACTTTGTGGGGCTGAATTATCTGTTACGTGACGAACCTGACGAAGCTGTGGACACCTTTATCAAGGGCCTCGAAGTCAATGGTGACACCTTCGAGACACATCTGGCACTCGGCACGCTGCTGCGGCGCAGGGGCAAGGTGGACAAGGCGATCACGGTGCACCAGGATCTGTTGGCCCGCTCCGGCCTGCCCAGTGAATTCGGAGATTCGATACGGCTGGAATTGTCTAATGACTACATAGCTGCCGGGTTACTTGACAGGGCCGAACGCCTGCTGAAGGAGCTGCTCGCGGACAGCAACCCCTGTCGCTGGGATGCCCTGATGCAACTGGTCACTGTCTATCAGATCGAAAAAGAGTGGGGGCAGGCAATCGAGGTGGTCGATAAGCTGATTCAGAACTCCCGATACCGGAGGGAAAAGTCCCTCAGGAGCGTCGCCGCCCATTTTTGTTGCGAACTCGCGGAGCAATCTCTTACCAGCGAAAACCTGGTTCAGACCAGGGACTACCTGCGCAAGGCATTCCAGTATGATCGCAGCAGTGCAAGAACAAGCCTGCTGCTTGCCAGCGTGGAAAAGAAATGCGGCAATACGGAAAAGGCGAGGAAGGAGCTGTTGCGGGTAGCAGGCAGTCATCCGCTGCTGATTACCGAAGTACTTCCACCGCTACGGGAAAGTTACCTGTCCGACGGCGACGAAAAGCTGATTGCCGAGTGGAGGAAAGTGCTCCTTAAGTTGTTGAATGAGAACCCCGGTTCGGCGCTGCTGCTGGAGCTTGTTCAGATTGTTCGTCAACAGGAAGGTGACGAGGCGGCAGAGCAGAGGCTGGCGGAAGGGCTGGTTGATCACCCGTCTCTGAAAGCCTGTCTGGCCATGCTGCAATTGCAACTGGACAATTTTCCGGGCGAGTCACGACGCTTTCTGAGGCTCAGCACCGAGACCTTACGGAACTACCTGGAGTCTAAACCCGGCTATCGCTGTGAGCACTGCGGTTTTGAGACGCGGAAGTTATACTGGCAATGTCCAAGCTGCCAGAAGTGGGATCAGCTGAATCCGATAAGAGGGCCGGAAGGCGAATAAGCCGGCCCGGAACACCGTCCAGCAGGAGGAGACAGATTTGAACAGTGCCCAGGCCACGCGCGACCTGAAGCGAATAATCGTTGCTCTCGATGTCGACGGAGCCGATGCCGCGTATCGATTAATCGACCAGCTGAATCCGGATCAATGCAGGGTAAAGGTGGGCAAGCAACTTTTCACCCGTTGCGGTCCCGAACTGGTTCAAAAAATTGTGAACAGGGGTTTCGATGTCTTTCTGGACCTCAAGTTTCACGACATACCCAACACCGTAGCGGGAGCTGTAGCGGCTGCGTCTGATCTTGGAGTGTGGATGCTGAACCTTCATGCGTCCGGAGGTCGCGCGATGATGGAGTCGGCAGCAAGTACGCTCTCGGCACGGGGGTCACAGGCACCATTGCTGATAGCAGTCACGGTACTGACCAGCCTTTCCCGCGCAGACCTGGCGGAAGTTGGCGTCGATTGTTCGCCGGCGGAACAGGTCAGGCGTCTGGCCCTGCTCAGTGCCGACTGCGGGCTGGACGGTGTCGTCTGTTCCGCCGCAGAGACCTCTATGCTGCGAGAAATAGTATCACCGGAGTTCTGCCTGGTGACGCCTGGTATCAGGCGTCCCGAAGACTCGATAGACGATCAGAAACGGTTTCTCGGGCCGGCTCAGGCGATAGCCAATGGCAGTACCTATCTGGTGGTGGGGCGACCCATCAATCAGGCTGCTTCACCGCGACAAAGTCTTGAAGCATTTAATCGGGCGGTTTCTGGCGTTCCTGGCGGCGTTGACTAGACTATGAGTCAGCAGTGGCGACACTGCCAGCTAAATCAGTCAATAGAATCGCAACGTAATAGGGAAGTTACTATGAAACCAGTAAAGACGCTTTTCTCCTGCTGCCAGGCTTTGTTTCTCTGCGTGGCCCTGGCTGCCGGCGGCGCAGTCAGTGCTGCAGACAACCCCATGCCGGAGGCTACCGTCCAGCAGCAGGTGGATATCAACTCGGCTGACGCCACCACCCTGGCCCAGGTTCTCGATGGCGTAGGCCTGGCCAAGGCGCGGGCGATCGTCGAGTATCGCGAACAGTTCGGAAAGTTTCAGTCTGTTGAGCAGTTGCTCGAAGTGAACGGAATAGGGGCGGCAACTCTGGACAAAAACCGGCATCTGATCTCGGTTTCCCTGGCGGGAGCCGAGTAGGTCCAGGCACGCTGTTGGACGACACGCCGTTGCCCCGGTGCCGTCCCCGGGGGCCCCGCAGCTCAGGCGATCGCGCCTGGGCCGGGCAGCCCCGGCCGGTGATCCGCTGTGGTCATTTTTCCTGCTGTAACTACCGGTAGCCTCGGCATAGAATTGAACTGTTTCAGGTAAAACGGACATTCAGGTAATAAAGTCGATAAGCGGATTGCAGGCAATCGAAGCTGCGTTTGTCACGATGGTGTCACGCCTGTTGGTTATAACTGTAGAAGATCAGGAAACAGTCAGCGTGGCGTCCCTGACAGCTGCCGCGGCGATGGGTTTCCCGGCCCTGGCGGGCACCTGTGGCCTGGTTGGTGGGTAACAACCCGAAGCCCGGTTTTCACCTGACTGTGTTAGCATTGTCTCCGTCAGTGCTCCTGGCTTGGCGGCCTGCTGCGGTAACGACAGAAACCGGCCATGGAATCGACGTGAATCCGATTGAAAGTTGCAGACACTTCGGGCCGATATAACTGTCATAGCAGTAAGGAACCTCCGCTTAATCATGGAATTACTCCAGCATCCAGACGAGTTCACTGACAAGGCGCATTGCCGTCTGCATGGGTCAGCCTTCCAGGGCAGGGCAACGAAGGCAGTGGGAGGCGCAGGATGAACCCCTACAGCATAAAACTCTCCAGATCAGTCAAGCAGATCCTGCTGATGTTGTCCGACAGCGTATTGTTGATTGTTACGCTGGCGTTTTCCATGGCGATGCTGGGGCAGGACTTCTTCTCTTTCAACCAGTCGTTCTACCTGTGCCTGCTGTTGGCCAACCTGGCCAGTATTCTGTTGTTCGGCAAGCTTGGATTGTACCGGGCCATCGTGCTTTACATGGGCCTGCAGTCAGTGCTGGTGCTGCTGCAGGGTATCACTGCGGCAACAGCCCTTGTTGCGGTGGCGATTGTCATGAGCGGCCATCCGCTTGATGCATCCTACCCATTGCTGGGGATCTACTGGATGATGTCCCTGCTGTTCATTGGTGGCAGTCGTTTCGCTGCGAAGCTGATTCTGCAGGCGTTGATTCAGAATTTTCGGCCCAAGGAACCGGTAATCATATACGGTGCCGGCAGTTCCGGGATGCAACTGGTGGCGGCCTTACAGAGCGGCAATCAGTATCTGCCGGTAGCATTCGTGGATGACGGCCTGCAGATCGTCGGCAGCACGGTTCACGGTATCCGCGTTTATAACCCCAACTCCCTTTACGAATTGATTGAATCCTATTCAGTCCGCCAGATCCTGCTGGCGATCCCTTCTGCCACCCATGCGGAACGCAAAGAAATACTTAATCGTCTCGAACATTTGCCGGTGCATGTAAAAACTGTTCCCGACCTGTTCGACATGGTGACCGGCCGCATGGGCGTCGATGAGATAAAGGACGTCGATATTGAGGACCTGCTGGGGAGAGATACGGTTCCGCCGAATCCGGAATTGCTGGGCGCCTGTATCACCGGGCAATCGGTGATGGTAACCGGCGCCGCCGGTTCCATCGGGGCTGAGTTGTGCCGGCAGATTATACTTTTGCGTCCCGCCAGGCTGGTGTTGCTGGATAATTTCGAGTTCGGTCTGTATGAAATAGAAGGGGAGCTTGAAGAGACCCTTGCCGGACTGGAAGCGTCCCATCAGGTGGAAATTGTCTCGCTGCTTGGGTCGGTGTGCAATCGGGTGCAAATGGAAAACGCCATGTCCGAGTTCAGGCTTGATACGGTTTATCACGCCGCGGCCTACAAGCAGGTACCGATGGTCGAGAAAAACATTATCGAAGGCGTGCAGAACAATATTTTCGGAACCCTGGTCGCGGCGACAGCGGCGACCCGGTTCGGGGTAAGGAACTTCGTTTTCATCTCCACCGATAAAGCGGTCCGGCCGACCAACGTGATGGGGGCTACCAAACGCTTTGCCGAGCAGATTCTTCAAGCCATGGCCCGAAATCGTGGAGCGACCAAATTCAGCATGGTCAGATTTGGCAATGTTCTGGGGTCGTCCGGATCGGTGGTGCCGTTGTTCCGCAAGCAGATTTCCCAGGGAGGGCCTGTTACTGTTACCCATCCCGAGGTGACGCGTTATTTCATGACCGTTCAGGAAGCTGCTCAGCTGGTGATTCAGGCCGGTTCCATGGCCCGGGGTGGTGACGTGTTCGTGCTTGATATGCATGAGCCGATCAAGATCGTCGACCTGGCCAAGAAAATGATTCACCTGATGGGCTATGACGTGAAGGATGAGAATTCTTTCCGTGGTGACATTGCCGTCGAGTACACCGGACTGCGGCCCGGTGAAAAACTGCATGAAGAATTACTGATTGGTGAGTCTGTCACCGGTACGGACCACCCTAAAATCCTCCGCGCCGAAGAAGAATTTATGGCCTGGAGCAGGCTGGAAGGATTGATCTCACGCCTTAGAGTCGCCTGTGAACGAGCCGACCTGGTAAGTACACGCGAGTTGTTAATTGAAGCGGTGGACGGGTTCGAACCCCAGGATGACATTATGGACCCGCTCTGGCCTGATCGGGTTCAAGGGCTGCTATTACCGGAACCTTCCGGTGAAAACGCCGAAGTCGTGTCTCAGGCTGCCACCCAGCAGGCTGCCAAGGTTACACCGCTGTTCAAGGAGTGATGGTGCCCAGGGCTTCAGGCTCCAGGTACTGCTCCAGGGTGGTAAGGTACGGGGTGGGGAAACTCCAGGAAAAACCTGCCCCGGAACAGGGGCGGCCCGCCAGCCGGCCCGCCCGGTAATTCGACAACAGCCGGTTAATCCTTGCGGCTTACCGAATTGATAATCACGGTTTCATTCGGCACGTCGGCATAACCCCGAACCATACCGGTATCGACCTTGGCGATCGCGTCGACCACGTCCATCCCGTCGATCACCTGACCGAAAACAGCGTAACCGAAACCGCGCGGTGTTTCATCCATGTGATTCAGGTTGTTGTTATCCACCAGGTTGATGAAGAACTGCGACGTTGCACTGTCAACAACACTTGTGCGCGCCATGGCCAATGTGCCCCGGCGGTTCGGCACGTCGGCACGGGCCTCGTTCTTGATAGAGTCATAGGTGGACTTCTGCACCATGTCGGGGTCGAAGCCGCCACCCTGAATCATAAACCCGTCGATGACGCGGTGAAAAATCAGCCCGTCGTAATAGCCGTTATCAGTGTAACGAAGAAAATTCTCGACTGAGATGGGCGCTTTGTCAGCAAACAACTCGATAGTGATGGTGCCTTTGCTGGTATTCATGACAACCACCGGGTTTTCCTGGGCCAGGGTGGTACCACTGAAGATCAGAAGCAGGGTAAAAAGTAATGCACGCATAGGGTAGTATCTCCTTGATCCGGGTGACTGTTAAAGGTGCCATAGTTGCTGATCGTTAGATCCCGTTTTGTGTGGTTAACTATACAATATACGCTTCAGCCATAACCAGAGAGACGAGAGGCGTCCGTCTCATCTCAGGGCTGTTTGGCGGCGACGATCCGCCGCCCGGTCACGGACCCAGGACACGGGCAGTCAGCGTGGCAGTTTCTGATACAGCCGCGCCGCCGGGGTACTGAGGCTCGCACTGGAGATCTACAGCGCTGGTTGAATGCGGCTCTTCCCGGGGAGGAGGCATTTCCGGCAGATTCCCGCAGAGCAGTGTCAAAATTAACCAGAAGTTCCTTAATCTGGTGACTCATTGAAACGCAGACGCCGCAATGTTTCTCGAACTGGTATCGAGGGTGGCGCATTGCAGTAGCTGACGGGGGCCTAGAAGGTCCCGCGGACCTTGATCGCCAGCACTTCCCCGGCCGTGGAGCACAAGTCTTCTGTTTCTCTCAATCCGCCATCACCGATAGCGCGGTTATCGTAGCGGATTCGCAGCCGGCACTGGAATCGGGTCTCGCGTGCCTCGAAGCGATAGGTCAGGCCGCCCCAACCCAGAGTTTCGAACCAGCCGAACAACGTGGGATCTCCGAGAAATTCTTCATTTTTATCAATATCATAAAAAATCGTTGCGCCATTGATCCGGTTGAGAAAGGAAAACCCCCAGTTCATATTGCGCTCCGGGATGTCGTGCCGCAGACCAACGTTCAGGCTGCCCCTGCCGCGACGTGAAAGCCGGCGATCCTCTCCGGTGAACGGATCCACAATACTGGAATCTTCGACCTCTACGCCGGCTGTCACCAGCATGTTCGGCTGATCGAGAAAACCCAGACGCAGGCTGCTGTCGATTTTCATGCCCCAGCGTTCGGCATCACCGATATTGCCGTTGGCGGACAAAACCTGGGTCGCGGTGGAGACATCCACGCGCCCGATAACATCTTCGATCTCGTGGTAGAAGACATTGGTATTGATCACACCGGCGTCCAGGGGCAACCGGTATTCCAGGTTGGCTTCATAGCGCCAGGATTTCTCCTGTTCCAAGTCCGGATTGCCCTGCAACTCGTTCTGGTCGTCGTCGGTGCCACCCTGGATCTGGGCACTGGCGGTAAAATCCGAGAAACTGAGCTGGGCCACGTCCCGTTCGACAGTGGTGCGAAACTGCAGCGACGGCGTAATGTCGAACCGGTAATCCAGTTTGGGGCGGAAAAAACCGAAATCGCGGGACTGATCGACGTCGCCACTCTGGGAGATGGTGCTGTCTTCGTAAAGTAGAGTGGTTTCCAGCGCCATGCGGGAATTGAGTTGCCAGTTGTGGATCGCAAAATACTCGTAGCGCATTTCCTCGACCGTTCCATCGGCATTGCGCACGCCGGTGAGGCCACCGAACAGATCGGAAGTCTCGCCGCCGCTCAACAATCCCAGTTGCAGGGAGCTGTCCAGTAGTGTCTGCGCCCTTTCGGCCCCGATTTCCAGGGCCTGGGCATTGAACAGGTCAAAGGTATAGGACGAACGGAGGATGCGTTCCTGATTGCGTTCGAATGACGAGAGATAAAGATTCTTAATCCGCTCGTCTGCTTCAATGGCAAAGCGCTCCCGAAGATACAGATTTTCACGTTCGTTGACGATGAACAGTGTCTTGAAAACGGCTGCCGTTACCGAATTGATGTTCGTAGTCACCACCGACCTCCCAGGTTTTGTTGTCCTGAGGCAGATTTTCCTCTTCGTGGAAAACCGGTGGCGGGTCGTACCTGTGGTCGACGGTAGTTCGCTCTAACAGGGTATCCTGCTCATCATCCACCCATTGCAGATTGAGATGAACCAGGTCGTTGGCAGTGAATTCGTAGCCGAAATTCGCTGTCAGCGTGATCGGCCAGGCGTCCCGGGTCTGACCCCGGCGAATACTGTCATAGAGTGACCCGTCGGCAAGGGTACTTTTCTCACGGCTGTCTCGAAAGTCCCAGCGGGGTTCCCGCTCGCCACTGAGGAAATAATTCAATGCGCCCTGTTGGCCATTCAGCGAAAGTTTGGCGCCGGCCTGGTATTTACCATCGTGATAATGATCGGCGTTGAGTTCATAGGCGATGCTGGAACTGGATTCCGCCTCCAGCAGGACAATGTTGATTACCTGGCCGCCACCGCGAACGTCCAGCTCGCTGGACGTGCCACGAATAATTTCTATGAAGTTCACCTGATTCGCCGCGATGCGGCTCAACTGGCTGTTTCCCTCGTTGCCCTTGCCGGCTATGCGACGCCCGTTGATCAGTACCTGGTCGCCACCGCCGCCCAGTCCCCGACGGTTCGAGCCTCCGGAGCTGCCGGGGCCACCGCCGCCACCAGGTCCGCCACCGCGTGCCACACTGATTCCCGGAATTCTGTCCAGCATGTCATTGACCGAGTAGGGCTGAAATTCCGCAAAATAGGAAGCGGGGTAGGTCACCGTAGAGCTGTCTTCCGAATCAGTTTCCTGCCCCGAGGCCTGGCCGACTGTCAAAGCCAGCCACTGGCAGGCAAGCAGGCCGATCAGTTTGATCGTCTTCGAGATTCTGACGTGAGAGGCACTCCAGGCGTTGAACATGCGGTAATTCTCATTGTTATTGCGACAGGTTCCTTAAGTCGGCCAGTATGCCGCTTAATCCATGTCGGTTCATGCACTGGACTCTTGAATTTGTGACAATTTGTAATAAAGGGTCAGGCAGAGGGTAATTCAGCAGTGGCTCACAAAAATCAGTTTATCTACCGGGTAATCAGCCTCCCGGGCCTGCCCGATCAGCCGTTCCAGGGTGGCGGGGTCCATTTCAGGGGTCCGCGAGAGTATCCAGAGGTAGCTTCGGTCTGGGCCGCTCACCAGCGAGTACCGGTAACCTTCATGGTCCAGCGCCATGATTACATAGGCACCGTAGAAGGGGCCGAAGAAGGACACTTTCAGATAACCTGAATCACTGCTGCCGACAAAGTACGCTTTTCCCTCGGCTTCACGCCATTCACCGTTCCCGGAATCATAGCCGCGATTGATTACGCGTACACCGCCATCCTCGCGAAGGCTGTAGTGCGCCTGCACACAGCTCAGGCCGCGTTCGAATGAATGGTCCAGCCGGGCAATCTCGTACCAGCTTCCCAGATAGCGGCCCAGCTGAAAATTTTCTACCGGTTCCACGCCTTCCGGTAATCCGGTGCAGGCGCTCAGTACCAGCAGCAGGAGCCCGACAACCAACGCGCGCATGAATACTCTCCTCTTCCTTGGTCCAGTCTAAGGGGTTCACTGGTGATTTGCATGCACAATGAACGATTTTGACAAACGGCCCGGTGAATTCATCACGGGCTCTTACGGCCTGCTATTTACATCCCGCACTGACAGCGGTACTTTTGTGCCTGATTCGCACTTTTGCCGGATGTAACCGGGTCCGACCCTGATCAGCTGGTTGTCAAACACAGGAGATTATTCCATGTCGAAAGCAGAAAAGCTGTTGCCCACCTCTACGATTCTGGGGTTGTCCCTGACACTGGCGTCGGCTCCGCTCTTCGCCCAGCGCGACAATGTCATTCCAGATCTGGAAGGCACCTGGACCAATGCGTCCCGAACGCCTTTAACCCGTCCCCAGGGGGTCGAAAAACTGGTAGTGAATGCCGAGGAAGCTGAGCGGATCGTGGCAAACATGTCAATCGCACTGATTTCCCCCGAAAACGTTGCCGCCGGGCCGGCGATAGACGAGACCACCGGCGCACCGCCAGTCGGTGCCGACGATTTCGGCGTGCGAGGTTACAACCTGTTCTGGACCGATCCCGGCTCGACCCTGGCTTACGTGAAGGGCGAACTGCGTACCTCGTTGGTAGTCGATCCGCCTAATGGTCAGATTCCCCGTCGCGAGGACCCGCAGCTGGATTTCCAGCGGGCCGATTTCGGGATCGGCAGGTATGTGACCGGAGTTGGCGATGCGCGGGGACCGGAAGCCATCCCTCTGTCAGAGCGCTGCGTGGTCGGATTCGGCAATACGGCAGGCCCTGGCATGATGGGCACGCTCTACAACAGCTCCTACCAGTTCATTCAAACCGATGACTACGTGGTTATACACGTGGAGATGATTCACGAAGCACGTATTATCCCAATCTATGACACGCCGTCACAGGCCCGGGAGAATCGTAGACCGGCCGTACACGAACCCTGGTTCGGTGATTCGGTCGGCTGGTACGAGGACGGCTCACTGATCGTGGAAACAGTCAATATCAATCCACTGCAACTCAGTGAAAGTTCGATACCCATCACCAAGGAAGGTAGAATTATTGAACGATTCACTCCCTATTCAGAGACTGAAATCGTCTACCAGTTCACTGTCGAGGATGACAATATTTATCGCCAGCCCTGGACCGCCGAACTGAGTTACCACGCCATGGATGGGCGCATCTACGAGTATGCCTGCCATGAGGGCAATTACTCGTTGGCGGGCATCCTGGCCGGAGCACGTCGTCTGGAAGTTATGGCCGATTTCGAGAACGAGTAAAAGTCAAAGCGCTGCGTGAATGCAATTGAGAACCAGCGGTCTGATTTGCATTGAGTATTGCCCCGCTGGTTGCCATTAAGACTGATCCCCGTATCAGGGTCCGGCCACGCAATAATAAGGTACGGTCAGTCATCCTGGCGGCTCCGGATTCTTCGCCTGATAGTCAATACAATGCCTGCCACGCTGATCGCCAGCCAGAATATCTCGATGATGACGGAGGAAAGATTGAAGTTATACCGCAGCGAGACGAGCACCAGCGCCGCGCCTAGCGCGTTGGCTACCGAGTAGGAAAGCGCCCGACCGTCCAGCTTTCCCACCTGCAGGCCAAAATAAGCCAGCACAATCATTGCCACACCCAGGTTTCCTAGCAGGTCGGGCCAGCCGTATTCGATCATCGAAGTGCTTCCTTGTCTCGGGATGGCAAATCTGGCTGATTCAATAATCTGTTTTTCAACCTCTTCCAGCATCAGGCTAAAGCTTGCCAGAATGAGCCGTGACTGAACTGGTTGCGTGACGGCTGGTAACGTCAGCAACAATACAGTCATCGGCGGCTGCGGATTTACCTTAAAAACCGTAACACATTCAACTGATTTGCAGTTGAAACTGACCCTGCTACGGCACCTGACAGGGCTGGGTTCTGGAAATCGTATCCTTCCGAATCACTTTTAAATTCAAAATTCAAGGCGTATATTCCAGTGACGGACAGGAAATTTGTTCCAAATTGGGATCGGAGTAATAATCCGACTCCAACGGTTTTCAGCTCTACATTACATGACCAACAATTACCACAAGGTCAATAATAAATAAGGAGAGCACGATGGGCAGCGAAAAAACTGATCGCAGGGAATTTTTGAAGCAGGGCGCTGCGCTTGCCGGTGCCGCTGCACTGGGCGCCACGGCCGGGTCCGCGTCCGGTCAACTTCCGGGGCCGGAACGACAAATCCGCGGCACCGAGGAGCTGGTAGCCTATGGCAGACGCTCCCGCTTTGTCACTTCCAAACGCATACCCCATGGCGGTCGCCCCTCACCTGATATTTTCGGTCTTGATTTCCACATCGCAACGCCATTGCAGGATCAAGTAGGACTGATAACACCCACTTCTTTGCACTACGTGGGCACGACCCGGGGTTCCTTTGTGCCGGACATTGATCCGGCAAAACACCGGCTGATGATCCATGGCATGGTAGACAACCCTCTGGTGTTCACGCTGGAGGAGCTGAAACGTCTTCCGTCAGTTACCCGGCTGCACTTCATTGAATGCGCCGGTAATCGCGCCAACAGTCGGCATGTAACCGTGCAGGAAACTCATGGTATGACCAGCTGCGCCGAATGGACCGGCGTACTGTTGTCCACCCTGCTTGAAGAGGCGGGTGTGCAGGAAGGGGGTAACTGGATCATCGCCGAAGGTGTCGAAGAAGTGAAAGGCACCTCCAGCATCCCCATGACCAAGGCAATGGCCGACTGCATCGTCTGTTATGGCATGAACGGCGAGCCGGTTCGCCCGCAGCAGGGTTTTCCGCTGCGCCTGATCGTGCCCGGAGGGGAAGGAATTCTCCATGTGAAGTGGTTGCGGCGTATTAAAGTGGTTGATCGGTTCTATATGACATACAACGACTATGGCCATCTTCGTCAGGACCCGGCCGATGCCGCGTTAAGCCTGCAAATAGGTCCTAAATCGGTCATTACCTTTCCGTCTGGCGGGCAAAAATTACCCGGACCCGGATTCTATGAAGTCAGAGGTCTGGCCTGGTCCGGTGGCGGCAGGGTAACCAGAGTCGAAGTGACTACTGACGGCGGTCAGACCTGGTTCGATGCCGATATACGCGGAGAACCACAGCCTATGGCTCATACTGCATTCAGTTTCAACTGGACGTGGGACGGTCAGCCCTGTGAACTTCAATCACGATGTATCGATGAGCTTGGTCAGGTTCAACCTACACGACAGCAGGTAGCGGAATTCTGGGAGCAACCAGCGGATCAACCGCCACGGGTGAGAGGACAGGATAATTCAATTCAGCCCTGGAAGATCGATAACGACGGGGGTGTCCACAATGCAATTGCTTAAAATTCTCCCTCTGGTAATGCTGCTTGGCGTCTCCGTTCAAGCTCAATCGCCTACCTATGGTGTAGGTCGGCCACCGACTGCGGAAGAAATTGCAGCCTGGGACATATCTATTTCACCCAGTACCGGTGAGGAGCTCCCACAGGGCAGCGGCAATGCGGACCAGGGTTCGGAACTTTTCATGTCAAAAGGATGTGCCGGTTGTCATGGTACTGACGGCATCGGCGGGACGGCACCCAGACTGGTAAAACAGGATATTGCCGAACCGGACGATCCCTGGCAGTGGGGCAGAATTCTACCGATTCGCGCACCCTATGCCACTGTGATATGGGATTACATCAATCGTGGTATGCCACTGGGCCAGGAAGGTACGTTGACAGCAGATGAAGTGTACTCACTGACCGCCTTTCTGCTGTGGTTGAATGGGGTTATCGACAATGATCGAACGGCATTGAACAGTGAAAATCTACCAGAAATCCAGATGCCGAATCGGGACAATTGGGCGGAGCTGCCAGAATGGCTGCCCGGAGAGCCAAGGCTGCCGGGCTACCCTTACTAGGGAATCTCTGGTTTATTCCCGTATTGGGTGGAAATACAGTTCATATCTATTGCCACTGATATTTCCAGGTTCGATTCCTATGAGCCAACAATCTCTGACAGACGGTTTCGAATAATATCGTAAGAAAACCCGTAAAAAGCAGTTTCATGAAGATATGGAAGCCATAATCCTCTGGCAGGAACCGGCCAGCGTGATTGTGCCGTATTACGCCAACCCTGAAATAACGAGTAGTGGAGGTCATCCAACGATTGCGCAAGTGTAGCTATGACGAAACAGGTCGGACCGCGACGAGTCAAACCCGAGGAACCTCATGAGGCGATAACCGCTTTAATCAGATAGGGCCTCGTCGGCGAAATTCACTGAGGACAGGAGAAAAGCTCCATACACAAGCCGGGTGTAAGACTGCAATCGACTGTCTCTCGTCATCAGGATTCACTTGGCAAACGGGCGGTATCCATGTAACAGGTTCCTTAATTTTTAGGATACGGCTTGTGCCGTGCCTGTTCCTGAGGGCGCGCTATGCGCCAAGGTAGCTGATGGTTTCCATCGTTCACTCCCAGGGGTGTGAGAATCACCTTGAACTGTATCGGCAATGGGTGTCTCGTGAATGGGGCAGCGATCATTCTTTCGAGTCGCCGGAAAAGGCTCTTTTCTTACCATCACCTCTGCTTGCAATGATCGGTGAAAAATTGGTCGGCGGCATATCGTTTACCTGGCATCCCGCTCCGGCATCGTCAGTGGTCGCGCTATGGATCAATACGCTCTACGTCAAACCATCGTACCGTGGCAGAGGTATCGCGTCAGCACTGATAACTGAAGCAGAAAAGACCGCCCGAATGACAGTCCATGGGAAAGAGCTGTTTGTTTATACGGACGTCCCTGTCCTGTACGCAAGGAACGAGTGGCTTCTTGTCAGCCAGGAGAAGGAGATGTGCATACTGCACAAGCAATTATGAGAACCGTATAGAGCGATTACATAAAGTACGCGTCCCGGGCGGCCGGGCACCCTTTGGGTACACGCCGCTTGTGCATGGCCGCTGTATATCCCGGTCTCCATCGTCGCTTCTGGTTTATTGCGACTCGGGTGTGTCACCTGTCAGTCACGGGCCGTGAAAGGAGTGATCCACGTACAACAATGCCCCGGTGAGCGTCAATTGACTTCAGTTATCAGTTTGGGTAAGAATTCCTGACAAAGGCTGATAGAAGTTTGCCGTCTCCTCAGTCGCCGGTCAGCAAATCCTGAGCCCCGCCGAGGACGCCATGACTTCTCGAAAAAACAACGATTCGACCCTGGAGGAAGTCCGCCAGCTCGAAATCAGCCGCCGCAGCTTTCTCAAAACCGTTGGCGTCACCAGCCTGGCGGCAACGATCGCTCCACCCCATTTATCAGCGCAGGCACAAAGTAGTGGGGCGGGTAACAGGGCTTCGCAGGCGGTGGAAACGGCTGACGCGCTGGCTGATTCGGCCGGTTATGTAAACATCCGTCAGGAGGTCGCCGACAATCTGGTCAAACGCGGTATTGTCGGTTACGCCGATAATCTCCGTGTTCAGCCCGGTCAGACCATCAGCTTCATGGTCAGCAGTGAAGAATCCCGTTTTCGTGCAGACATCGTTCGCCTCATCCATGGTGATGCCAACCCGCGGGGGCCAGGTTTCAAGGAAATAGAAATCGATGCGCCGGTCAACGGGGAGTATGACGGCTTTCACCAGGATCTGCCCCTTGGCTCCTACGTAACCGTGCCTGACCATCCGGCGCTCAAGGTGACCGGCAGTCTGACCTTCACCGCCTGGATTGCTCCGACCACCCAGCGACTCGGGGCGGGCGCACAAAAAGGGGCGGAAGGGTTGTTGACCAAGTGGTTGCCCGGAGTCGGCGGCTACGCCGTCGTGATCGACGAGACCGGCAGATTGGCGCTGTGGCTTGCCGATGCCGACGGGCGGGTCGAAAAGGCGTCCGCGGACGTGCCGTTGCGGCCCTGGGTGCCCGCCATTCCTGGTATCAATCAACGTCCCCAGGGTGTTGCCACCGCCTGGTACTTTATCGCCGTGTCCTTCGATGCTGTGTCCGGTCGGGTAACCCTGCGCCAGGACCCTCTCAATAGGTTTACGTTCGATCTCACCCGTCTTACCACGAGGCGGCAGCTTGCCATCAGGATGCCGGGAACCAACAATGTCCCCTTGTTGATGGCGGCGGCCTGGGAGTCAGAGGACAGGCCGGCGATGCATTACAATGGCAAGCTGGACAGGCCGCGTCTCTTCAGGCGCGCACTTACTGCCGAAGAAATCGCTGCCATTCGAGACGGGTCAGGGCCGCAGGATGCAACTGGCATGTGGGATTTCAGTGCCGACATGGGGAGTGATCGGGTAACCGATCTGTCCCCCAATCGGCTGCATGGAACCGCCGTCAATCTCCCCATGCGCGCAGTTACCGGGTACAACTGGACGTCCGGAGAAATGGACTATAAGCGCGCACCTGAGCAGTACGGCGCAATCTACTTTCACGACGACGACATCGACGATGCAAAATGGCAGGTGGGATTCAGCTATACCATCCCCGACTCGCTGGCAAGCGGGCTCTATGCTGCACGATTGCGGACCGCCGGCAACGAGGGCTATGAAGACTATATTCCTTTCATCGTAAGGCCCGCAAAGGGAGCTGTGACAGAAAACACGATAGCCCTGCTGATTCCGACATTCAGTTACCTCGCCTATGGCGGCACAGGTACCAGCGCTTTTCGCCCGTTGAGCATTTATTCACGGCATTCGGACGGTAGCGGCGTGTGCTATTCATCCCGACTGCGTCCCATCACTAACATGCGGCCGAAAATCAACACCAACAATCCCTGGCAGTTCATGGCTGACACCCACCTGATCGACTGGCTGCATGAGAAAAATTTCGAAGTCGATCTGTTTTCGGATGAAGACCTGCATTTCGAAGGCGCAGATGTCTTCGCTCCCTATAAGGTCGTGCTTACAGCAACCCATCCTGAATATTATTCGGCGGAAATGCTTGACGGCGTGCGTAACTACCTCGACAACGGGGGCCGGCTGATGTACATGGGCGGAAATGGCTTCTACTGGGTGACGCCCATGGATCCAACCGGCCGCTATGTCGAAGTGCGTCGCCGGGACGGAACGGAACACTGGCAGGGTGCACCCGGCGAGCATTTTCACAGTATTACCGGCGAACCGGGGGGTCTCTGGCGTTTCCGGGGTATGGCACCACAACAGTATTTCGGCGTCGGTTTCACCGCGCAGGGGTTCGACCGCAATTCCCCGTACCGGCGCATGCCGGGCAGCTTTGATCCTCGTGCCGCGTTCATCTTCGAGGGGATTGAGGCTAACGAACTGGTCGGTAACCATCCCTCCCTGGTGCTCGACTTTGGCGCCGCCGGCTCCGAACTGGATCGGGCGGACTTTGCGATCGGGACACCACCCCATACGCTGATTCTGGCCTCGTCGTTCGGGCACTCTGATGCCTATCAGCACGTGGTTGAGCAGATCAATACGTCCAACGGTGCCAATCCCGGCGGTACGGCCAATCCACTGGTGCGGGCCGATATGGTTTACCTGGAGTATCCCAACGGCGGCGCGGTATTCTCCACCAGTTCAATTGCGTGGTGCGGGTCCCTGTCCTTCAATGGGTACGATAACAACGTCTCCCGCATTACGGAAAACGTGTTGCGCAGATTCTCGGCTCAGGAGCCCCTGCCGCAGCCCTACGCCAGTGACAGTCGGGAGTCAGAGGGATCACAGGCCCAGGGCAGGTCATGAGCGTTCTGCAAGAGTCTTTTCTGCGCCGCTATGCCACGACACCGATTCACGTTGCCAGGCTCGAGCGTTTACTTACGACCTACGGGCCAGCCGGTTCGGAGGATGAGTTTGCGCAGCGCTTCATCGTCTGGGACGATGCCTGCGGCGATGGAGAGGCCGCCCGTATCACGACGGAAATTCTCAGCCAGCTTTACGATGCCGAGGGTAATCTGGTGCGCCTGACCGACGAAACCGTGCGCGCCGCGATCGACTGGGTTGCCGCCGGCAATGAACGCGAACGAGAGGACCGCATTGCCGTGTTGCGGTCGACCCTGTTCGAAGCGTCCAGGCTTGCTGCTGCTGAAAATGGAAAAGTTTATGAAACCTCTGACAGATCAGGTGTTTCATAGAGAAACTGAAATCAGAATCAGGAAGCGTATTTTTCCGGGCTCGTTCACGTGCGATTTCCGGATTATTTACTCATCGTTAAAGTATTCGGCCCCACCCGGGCTGTTTCATGACCCAGGACCAAAGTGGTGACACCCCGGCACTCGATCCAGAAGAATACCGGAAAAACCAGGTCCGGAACGGGGTCTTACCTGCGCTTTCCCCTGAGTACCCGGGTTCTGCACTGGCTGTCAGCTTCTGCGATCCTGGTACTGCTGTGGAGTGGATTCTGGGTGTTCAATATCCATCCGCGGCTCTACTGGGGGGAGGTGGGATATTTCGGCTCACCCGCTGTCGCGGAAATGGTGGCGGACACTTCAAACGAACCACCCCGGATGGCGATCCGGGTCGGAAATTTCGAGTTGAATGTCACCGGCTTCATGGGCAGAGTAAATCGACAGCCCTTTGTGCGCCTGTTCAACTTTCCTGAAGGCTTTCAGTTCGGTGCCAACAGGGCGATGCACTTCACGGCAGCCTGGGTGCTGGTATCAAGTTGGCTGATTTACATTTACCACCTGATAGCCAGTGGCCGGCTCAGGAACGACTGGTTGCCGCGAAAGACAGAATTGACAGTCCGTCACCTGAGACGGGATCTTGTCGATCACCTCAGGTTCCGCAGAGCAACCGGAGAGGCGGCTGGAACTTACAATGTGCTGCAGAAGCTCAGCTACCTGTCTGTCATGTTTGTGCTTCTGCCCCTCATTGTCCTGACAGGACTCACCATGTCGAACAGTATAACAACGGCATGGCCGTTTCTTTTCGATCTGTTTGGCGGTCGCCAGTCAGCCAGAACGCTGCATTTTCTGTTTGCTTCGTTGACAGTGATTTTTATCCTCGTACATGTCGTTCAGCTTCTGGTGGCGGGCTTCGTCAACCATGTCAGGGCAATGATTACCGGGCACTTCCGAGTCACCGGGGAGCAGGATTAATGGCGCGAAAATACAGTCGCAGAACACTGCTGCATGGTGCCCTGACCGGCGCCGCGCTGGGTGGCGTCGGGCTCGCAGTGAGCCGCTTTCCCGGGCCTGTTCGAAATCTTCACGACATCGCCGATGCACTGAATTACAGCGTGCACGATCTGCTTCTGGCGAAGCAACCGCGGGTGCGTGAATTCAGTCGGGCAGCTGTGGCCCTGGATTTCCCGACCAGCGGGGTTACCTCACCGAGGGATGAGCGTTACCGGCTGTTCAAGGAGAATGGATTTAGAGACTGGCGGTTCACCCTGGACGGCCTGGTAGAGAATCCACTCAGGCTGTCCCTGGAGGAATTGCGCGCCTTGCCGGCCCGGACCCAGGTCACGCTGCACACCTGTGATGAGGGCTGGAGTGCTATCGGCGCCTGGACCGGTGTGCCGCTCGCCGACCTGCTGCTCAGGGCAGGGGTCAGGCCTGGTGCAAGGTATGTGGTCTTTCATTGCATGGACACCCAGTACAATCAGTTACCCTACTACGAAAGTATTGACCTGTTTGCGGCCGGTCACCCGCAGACTCTCCTTGCCTACGGCTTGAACGGTGAAGAGCTGCCGGAAAAAAACGGGGCGCCCCTGAGACTGCGTATCGAAACCCAGATTGGCTACAAGCACGCCAAATTCGTGGAGCGGGTCGAGGTGGTGGACAGCCTGAAGCCGATCGGGGAGGGTAGAGGCGGGTGGTGGGAAGACTGGAACGGTGCAGTCTGGTATGCCGGGCTCTAAGCGTGTCCACGGAGCGCTCCATTTTTGGTCGTTGCGAGGAGCTTTCTATGCTATCGTAACCTTACCAAACCTCTGACCAATTCTGTAGTGATTCACCTTGTAATTGGATTTACAATAATTATCTGGAGCTGGAGCATGAAAAAAACTATAACCGGAGGCAGTTTGGCAGTATCCCTGCTACTGATGAGCAGCCCTCTACTGGCGCAGTCTGACAGTGACTGGCAGATGCCAAGAACAATCGATGGCCACCCTGATTTACAGGGAGTGTGGGAAAACAACACGATAACCCCGGTGGAGCGCCCCGATGTGTTTGGCGACAAGCAGTTTCTCACCGATGAGGACGTGTTGTTTTTGAATCAACGTATCGCTGAGATCGAAGCCAGCGGTGGTGATGCGCTGTTTGGTGATGGTGTGTTGCAGGCGGCATTCAGCGGTGAGATCGTCTCTTACGACCCATCGACAGGCAATTACGATTCCCAGTGGATGGCAGACCGGACAATCCATCGTCGCACCTCGCAGATCATTGATCCTCCCAACGGCAAGTTTCCGCCGCGTACTGAAAAGGCCATCGCCAAAGCAAATGCATTGGCGCAGCATCGCGAAGAACATCCGGCTGATTCCTGGCTGGATCGCCCGCTGAGTGAGCGTTGTATTTCTTTTGGTGCGCCTACCCTTCATTCCGGGTACAACAGCTACTGGCAGATCGTGCAAGGCAAGGACACGGTCGTTATCGTGCAGGAGATGATTCACGATGTGCGCATCATTCCCCTGGAGGAAAAACCTCACATCGATGCCGACATAAAACTGTGGCACGGCGACTCGAGAGGTTACTGGGATGGTGACACCCTGGTGATTGAAACCAGCAACTATGCTGACAAAAGCAGCGAAGGGCCCGAAGCTTCACGGATAGTCAATGTCGAGCGGCTCACCCGGACCGGCGACGATTCCCTGCAATACATCATTACTTCCAATGATCCCGGCAGTTACACTGCACCTTACACACGCGAGATTATTCTCGATCACTCCAGTGATGAGATATACGAATACGCCTGCCACGAAGGCAATTATGGTATGACGAATATTCTTCGCGGACATCGTGTGGAAGAACAGTTGGCTGAGAGTAGATAAACACCCTGGCACAGGCCCTGATTAGTTTCAGGTTGGCCTCGACGAAAGCCTGGTCCTGACTGATTGGCCATAGTAGTGGCTGTTGTGTTCGCGGTGAAATCGAGTTGGATTTCACCGCGAACACTGCGGACTCTTATCCGTCTATTGCCGTTCCCTGGTGTTTCCGCTGTCAGGGTCTCTTTTGTGTAATCTCATGTGATGATCCAGGTCCGCTACCAGGGTAAGCTCGGCAACCTGAGTGGTGAATCGAATTAAGGGACCTTTGATTAACAGCCTGCCAGACTGACAATCAAGTTCATGGTTTGTTGATGAGTATGGTCAGCGGATTGGCTGGTTGGCTGGTGCAATTCTGATTGTACGCCAACACCGAAACATAGTAGGTGGAATCTGGATCGATGGTGGCACTCAATTCCGTGACATCACCCACGTCAACAGTCTGAATCGGTTCATACCCCAGGCGGGGTGTGAAAAGAATCTTGTATCCATGGGCAGATTCCAGTCGCGTCCAGGAGAGCCTAATTCTGTTGTCACCCAGTTCGTCCAGGTGAATCTTCGCAGTTGCAGGGCAATCGGAATCGAAGACATCCCGAACCAGGGTCTGCCGGATAAATTCTTCATAGTGGTGCGATGCTGAATAGATGTTGTAAAGGCTATTCGCACAAACCGGCAACCTGGCGGCAATACCCACACTGGTCACCAGGCCGACCAACTGTATTTCTCCTTGAATCCTGGAGACGACTGGTGAACCGATGTCTTCATGACAGGGAAAGCCTCCATCCTCGAAATCAATAAAGATCTCGTCGTCAGTCAGCTTAAGATTCAATTCATCATCGAGAGGCGAAGACAGGGAACCAGCTGTTTCAGGATCAATCACAGTTCCATAATTTCCGCCGATAGGAAAGAGAAGGTAAATGGGTGAAATAATAAAGCAATAGCTGTTGCCTGCAAAAAACAGTTCTCCGCGCACCCGGCAGCTGACCTCTATTTTTCCGGGGGGATTGTACCAGGTGTTTCCCAGACTCTCGGATTCGTAAAGCCCCGGTACCTCTACGCGGGCACCGAGTAGGTTCCGATTATCCAAAGTTGAGCGTTTTATCGGACTGACCACCGCCGGTCGATTGAGCTTGTGCATCACCAGACGACCGTCCGGGCTGACTATCGAATCTACGACTTCAAACAGACCATACTGACCCCACAGTTCTATATAGTAGGTAATCTCGTTCTGGGAGGATATTGCTTCAATGGATTCAAATGGGTCCACGAGACAACCCTGGCTGGAAAGCACCCATTCGGGATCCACCAGCACACCACTACAGACCACATAGTAGTCCCCAAATAATTCATCCTTGATAGAAATAAACGCCAACCAGGCTGTGTGACCGGACTCGGACGCCGTTGGATTGACCAGTGCATGGTGGGGGCCAGTAAACAATCCCCCAAGCATGCAGAATGAAAGTGCCAGAAGTGTTCTGAGCCGTTTTTTCACTCCACCATTACCCCTTAACACTGAGTATATTCGAGGCAGGGCCGTCGCAATCGATACCTCTGGCCTGAACCGAAACCAGAACATCGAACCCGGTAGGCAAATAAGCCGAAATTTCAGTGACTGCAGAGTCAACTTCGACCTTCCCCAAGGCATCCGGTGCTGAAGGATCGAGATAGCGCAATACGTAACTGGAGGCACCTTGAATTTCTTGCCAGTACAAGGTGACTTCTACCACGCCGGTGCTCAGTTCACCGTACCTGACCTCAAGCTCCGTCCCCTTGGGACAAAAATTTTCAAAAGTCATGGCAGTGTCACGACCGGTAACTTCCTCTATAAAATCGCGGTAAAACGCGACTTTAGTATAAATATTCACGTCAATCTGTGCGGAGCAATTGGTTGAACCGCCCCGGCTCATAATTCCTACCTGTCGCTCTTCTCCACCTAATATCGCTACCAGTGGGCCGCCGCTATCACCATAACAGGGGTTTTCTGACTCTTCAGGGGCTGACGTGCAAAGGTTCTGCGAGGCGTTTGAGGAGTCTCCCAGGGGCGAGATATCGATAGGGAAATTCGGGTTTAACTGCCGGAACAGCAGTTCGCATTCCGAGTCTTCAATAACAGTTTGTCGAGCCTGCAGTAAAATCTGCTGATTATCGTCGCCCCCAGCAAAAACTTTCACATTACACAGATAATCGGATTCGGTTACAGTGCTGGAATCAAATTCAAGCTCACAGGTCTCATCAGGTTTGTCTTGCGTAGCCCCCCAACCAAAAACTCTTGCCGACAGGGTGCTCAATTCCGTATCAACAGTCCCGTCGTGAAGTTGGACGGGGATTTGCTCAACGACTCTGTCCAGCCGCAACAGGGCGATGTCATTGCCTGACAGACTGTGTGGAAAAAAGGGATGCACTACGATCTCTTCCACATTGACCATGTCTGCCTCGGGATCTTCCAGGTCGTTGGTTCCAAGCAGCACCTGAAGATCCGTGGGCTCGAGCGAGACCACGCAGTGTGCGGCAGTCAATATCCAATTCTCTCTGATCAGCGACCCGCCGCAAAACAACAATTCCGAGCGCGAGTGCTCACCGTTTGCATCCTTTCGGATCAGGCCGGCCATCCACGGACGAACTGTCTGAGTGGCTGAGCCATTGATAATGGCATTTCTCTGCGGCTTTTCCGGGTTGTTCTGGTCGGCAGCAAAGGACTGGCCATCCAGGAAAAATACAGACAGTAGAAGAGCCAGCGTTGCGTTACGGAGTTGCGGCATGAGCCGTAATCCCTGTTACCTGTAAGAATTCGTGTTTACTGCTATCCTGAGTGAACAGGGCGATCTGACAACGGACTGATCGATTTTTTCCGGGCGATGAAAGCGTCCCGGGTTGCTCTTCTTCCTGGCAACTTCAAGCGTCAAAACACCTGACTGGGTAACCTCTGTTTAATTACCGGAGCATTGCGGTGATTAATCAGGGATTCCCTGATGGCGCCACCACTGCAATCAACTCCGTATCTGTATGTCTCCTACGCCCGTTTCTGATACAGCCCTGCCAGTAAACCAGAAAATTTGAGGGAGTTCCACAACCGGGTCCGCCCGCCGATTAATTGCTCACCCCGGCAGGTTCTGTTGCATTGCATCCTTGTTTGACCCCGCTGTAATCTTCTGATTTTGCGGTATTCAACCGATGTCCAGGTTCCTGGATGACATTGCCGGGGTAAGTTTCGCTGCGGATTGGCAGGGCATCATCTGAGGCTGGACTCACGTAACTGGACAATCCCCGGATTCGGCGATACCTTTTGTTTTGCATTCCAAGTAACCGCTGCTTAATTACCCCAGAGCATCGCGGTAATTAATCAGCGGTTCGCTGGAAAAGAGCAAGAGCAAGACGGAGGTTCGAGATTATGAGACTGCGAACGCACGTTATTGTCACTCTGGCCCTGCTTCTCACCGCACCGATTATGGGATGGGGGCAGACTATAGGCCGCGCACCCACTCTCGAGAGACTCGCCGCGCTGGTAGAAGAGCTCCAGCACCTTAAGCCGGACCCGAACGGGTCCGCGGGCGACCAGACGGTCCTGACGGCACCCCCGGCGGGAGGGGTGGCAGGCCCAATCTCATGGCTGGCACTTGAACGGACTGTTGGCAAACTGGAGGAGTTTCTTAGGACCGAGCCGGTGAACGTGAATGCACCCTTCACGGCGTTGGGCCTCGGCTCTCTCCGGCAGGCAAGGCGTGCCCTCGAGAACCTTGTGGGGCTGGACACGGACTTTGCCGGCGCAATGCGACATCTCGGACAGAGCGTACACCTGATGGAAATCGCCTGGAGGCTGTCGCGGGATTCCGCGGAGGCAGAGTTCGCTATGGAGGCGCTCGACGGTCTCTCCGAGTCGGCCCTGTTGCTGGCAACTGAAGGCATATCTCGCGCCGAAGCCGCCGAGATCGATCCTGCTGTCGTTGCAGAGGCGGAGGTTGCACTCGATGAAGCGCTGCTTCTCGCCCTGGAGGGGAACTACAGTGCCGCCATCCCGCTCTTCAATACGGGAAACCTGGCGGGTATTGTGCCCGTGCTTGACCTCGACCTCTTCGAGCAGAACATCCGGGACAGCTTGAGCCCGCAGACCGTTGGCTATACCTATGCCATCGCGCAGAATGGGGTCCTGGTAGCCGCGGGTGACGACGGACTGGCACGCACCGGTGCGGATGGAGGTCCTGTGTTCCAGAATGTTGACAAGGAGATGAATATCGCGAGCATCTCCAAGACGCTCACGGCCATGACCGCCGTGCAGCTTCTGGTCGAGAATAACATCTCCGTGGACTCTTCGATTTCTTCTTATCTCCCGTCGTCATGGACCCAGGACGGCACGATACAGAACCTGACCTTCCGCAATCTGCTGACTCATCGAAGTGGGTTGAACAACAATGGCGGTTGTGCCTGTGGTCAGACCTTGTGCCCGAGCAACAGCGATTTCAGCAGCCTGCAGGGCTACATCATGACGGGTGTGAACGCTCAGAAGTGCTATGCCTATCAGAATGCGAACTTTGCACTATTCAGGGTCATCCTCCCGAACCTGCATTTCGGCCGCGATACGATCGACGCCCTTGCCGATGGTTTCCCCTCACTCGGTGGCCTGGATGCAATCTCCCAGGCACTTTATCAACATGTCGTTCAGTTGCGCGTATTCGACAGAACGGGGGTCGTCCAGGGAGACTGCAATCAGAGCGATAGCAACCCTACCTTCTTCTACACTTTCCCCGACGATGGAACTCCTGGCGTCGACCCGGGTGACTGGACGGACATCTGCGGCGCTGGCGGCTGGTATCTCTCCGCTCGAGAACTCGTGGCAATCCTTGCCTACCGGCGTTTTACGAATAAGATTCTCACACAGCAGGCGCGCAATCTTATGGACTCCAATTTCCTTGGATGGCTGGACCCGGCGGATCTGGGCGCCTGGGGGAACGGCGCCTGGGGGCTCTACCGCAACCATGGCGGTGACCTGCCTTACAACGGCAGCAAAGGGCAGGGCTCCTGCTGGATGGAGTTTCCTTACGGTGTCCAGGCCGTGATCATGATCAATTCAAGAGCCGGTCAAACCGCCATCGCGGGGGTCGACCTGGACAATGATGGCATCAATGACCTGATGGAGTCCTTTGGAAACAACCATCAATGCGGCGTACTCACCAACGCCTTCGACAGGGCCTGGGTGTCTCCCTGATCCAGTACTCAGGCCTGCCCCTGACCTCCACCCCACGACCCTGGGATCCTGTCTTTCTACCGCCATTGCGCTTGTACTGACAGGAGCATCCGGCACGGCTAGCGCACAATCCGATGCAGATCAGGAGCAGTTGCAGAAATTGTGATACTTGGTACTGCAAGAACATATTCCACTGTAACCACCACCCAATCCATGCAGGATCAACAGAATCCCATCACTCTTCCCCTCTCCCCCCTTTTGCCTACACCATGATGGATAACTATGCCATTTCCTAGACATCAACTTCCTTCCTTCCCCTCCCTCATATCACTTATAATTCATCTCTCCTAGACGCGGGTCCGACACCATCACCTCCCTATTTGAAACCTCTAGATCATTGCTGGATACCCATATCAACACCATCCTTCACGTCGACCATTTCAAATACCATCCATCGTCCCTCTACGCCCAAAGAAATTTTTTATATCTGTCACTCCATCCACCTAATTCTCCAACAATCATATCCACCTGTTCCCTTGGGCCGGACAATGAAGAGCTGTGGCCTATGGGTATCTGGGATGGTTACCCCCATGAGAGAATGGAGTTGCCTGGGGCCCCACCCTACTCAATCCATCCAACTCTATCTAGGCGACTCCCACAACTCAAAACTACACAAACTTGCACCTCCATCACCTCGAGTACTAGACACATACGCGCGACTGCGCAACCATGAAACAACAATAGTCATACCACGCCCGCTTTACGGCGATTCAATCCTGCCCATCACGTACGAAACAAATTACACGGGCCATTTCTCATCAACAGGCGCCCGGGGGCGTATCAGTGTAACGGGCAGGCCGCCACTGAACGAAAAGGTTATCTGTCAGGTTCCAGTAATGAAAACGGTGCTAAAGTTAAGACTATGAATGCGCAACTGATCAAACGTCGACAATTCCTGCAGGCTGGTGCGGCAGGCTTCATACTGTTCGCATCCAAACGGGTCGCTCGTGCCGGGGCCCCGGGGCCGGTTTCTATGGAGAACCTGGGCACAATTGGCAGTCTCCGCGAACCTGACGAAAACGGTGTAATGCTGCCCCCGGGGTTCAAGTCGCGTATCGTCGCACGCTCCGGTGAGCGGCCGGTTGCCTCATCCGATTATGTCTGGCACGATGCGCCGGATGGCGGTGCTGTCTTTGCCACCGGCGACGGCGGCTGGATTTATGTTTCCAATGCCGAGCTGGCCGGTAACCGCGGTGGAGTGGGCGCTCTGAGATTCAACCGGTCCGGACGTCCTGCCGATGCCTATCCTGTGCTACAGGGAACGTCGATCAACTGCGCCGGGGGAAAAACTCCCTGGCAGACGTGGTTGTCCTGCGAGGAATTCGAAGGCGGGCAGGTCTATGAATGCGATCCTTTTGGCTTCAGGGAGGCCGAGGTAAGGCCGGCACTGGGGCGTTTCCAGCATGAGGCGGTTGCTGTTGACCCGATCAACCAGGTTCTGTATCTGACCGAAGATGAACCGGATGGTGGGTTCTACCGGTTTCGTCCGGCCCGCCCGTTGCCGGAACTTTCGAGCGGTGTGCTGGAGATAGCGCGGGTACAGGAAAATAATGGCAGGCAACAACTCAGTTGGGTGGCAGTAAAGGATCCAGGTGCCCATTCAGTCCCGACCCGGTATCAGGTGCCTGACTGTACACCATTCCGTGGCGGCGAAGGGCTGGTCTTTCAGGACGGCCTGGTCTTCTTCTCCACCAAGAGAGACAACCGGATCTGGTGTTATGATGTGACCACCCATGAGCTTTCCGTGGTTTATGACCTGGCGACCAGCAGCAATCCGATTCTGAGTGGCGTCGATAACCTTACGATCACGCCTGCCGGCGAGGTGCTTGTTGCCGAAGACGGCGGTGATATGCAGCTGGTGGTAATTACGCCGGAGGGCCGACCTGTTCCACTGTTGCAGATCCCGGGTCACCCACGCTCGGAAATAACCGGTCCCGCCTTCGACCCCGCTTATCGACGATTGTATTTCAGCTCGCAGCGCGGCAGTACCGGTTCCAGCAGTGGGGGCGTGACTTTCGAAATCAGCCTGGAACCAGCCTGACCTGCGGTTCCAGGGGTTTGAGAGGGCAGTCAGTTTCACCTGGGTTTAGGGTTTCGTGGCTTCGACCGGCGTGCCCGACAGACTCCCGCCGACCATTGTGGGGCTTGATCAGAGGTTCCTTAGGGTTCAATCAACCATGCCAGGCGAAGCCGTCAGCAAGTACTTTGATGCAACTGAGAATCGAAAGGTTCGCGACGACCTGCTGTTCGCAGTCGGAGTCGTGGATGAGCCCAGGATTGCAATAGATTGCGGATGTGGCGCTGGAGCAGATATTGCTTTCCTCGCCTCACAGGGCTTTTTCGTGCATGGATTTGACGTGGAAGAGGAGTCAATATCGAGATGCAGGGCCCGCTTTAAAGATGTTGATAGTGTGGTCTTATCAAGGTCTTCTTTCAGCTCGTTCCATTACCCAGAAGCCTCTTTGGTTGTGGCTGATGCGAGCCTGTTTTTCTGCCCAAAGTCAGAATTCGAAGGCGTGTGGCGGAATGTCTGCGAGTGTCTGTATCCGAACGGCGTTTTCTGCGGCTCCTTCCTGGGGCTGCAGGATACGATGGCAGGACCAGATTATCGCGCTGCAGATTACTGGCCAGAAGTGACCGCTTTTGAGGCAGAGGAGGTGCAGGCGCTATTTACAGACTTTGAGATCCTTCGTTTCAGTGTTCACAGGTCTTCGGGGGTTACCCCCGCTGGAGATCAGCATGATTGGCATGTTTTCTCGGTAGTGGCAAAGAAGCCGGGCCTGCCTGTTCCGAGCGAACAGAGCCTTTGATCGATCGGATGCGCGTGTCTGAAACTCTATGCAGCCGAGGCATTCATCTGGCGTTCTGGGGGGCGTGGCGTCTGGCGCCAGATCCTTTCTGAGGTTACAAAACGATTAAAAGCATACAACCGCAACTGATGTACACGGGATCAGCAAAAGAAGCAATGGAGATAAACAGGGCAGGGGGACCGCTCCTGGCAGATCTGACAATTGCAAGCCTGCGGCGACGGGCGCGGCATTCGCCGCGGGTTCCTCAGGTGTGGCAGTGATCAGGCCGTCAATTGCTGAGACTCAGGAAGCACTGCGTCCGATAAAGTCGCTTCTCAGCAAGTCGGAGAAAGCCTGTCAGAAGCTCACTCCGGGAACATGGCAGCATACCATGCTGAAGAAGAACATAATGGCTTTACAGATTGCCTCTCTGCTGCTTAATGAGGGTGGGGCTGTGGCTGTGGCTTTTAACGATCTACAGGTAGCGTTGAGCACACTGACGGAATTGGCAACCAGGGTCGAAAAAGCCTTGTTGAAATCTGAACCGGGGACATCGCAACACACGCTTCAGCGCAACAGGCTCAATGCGTTGCAGACAGCAAAAACTCTGGTAAGGCAGGGAATTGAGCGTGGCAATGTCTGACACAACGATCTATACGGACTAGCAGGGCTCTGCGCTTTTTGCGCACCGCCTGCGCATGCCGCAGATAACCCGGGAAAAGGAGATTGCACGCCATGTCGACAACGGATGACAAGCTCGACACCACCATCGTCGTAGTCCAGCGGGAGCGCTTCAGTCCATCGCAACGTTCCCTGGAATCCTTACTGCAGACAATCCCGCAGGGCTGCCCCATCATCTACGTGGACAATGCCTCGCCACCCTCTCTGCGGGAGTACCTGAGGCAGAAAGCGGAGCACAACGGAATACAGCTCCTACGCCGTGAACGTTACGAAAGCCCGCTGTACTCCCGCAATTCTGTCGTGCCACTGGTGAACACAGAGTATGTGGCATTTGTCGACAATGACGTGTTGTTCGGGCCGGGCTGGTTACACGCCATGCTCGAATGCGCCCGCAAACACCGCGCCGACGTGGTGTCTCCTCTAATCCAACAGGGTGAACTGGAAGAAGAGATCATACATACCGCTGGCGGTACAGTGGAAATAGTCGAACAGGATGGCACCAGGCAGCTCAGGGAAGTACAGCGTTTTCTGGGTGTATCGTTCGACCAAGTAGCCGGCCAATTGATCGAAGAGCCGACCCAGATGGCGGAGTTCCATTGTGTCCTGATGCGGACGGAATTTGTGAGACAGATCGGCCTGTTCGATGCCAACTATCTGGCAACTTCCGAGCATCTGGATTTCGCACTTGTCGTCCAGCGTGCCAATGGTTCCATGTGGTTCGCGCCCGACTCCAGGGTCTCCTACCTGCGCCCTCCGCCTGTAACCCGGGAAGACCGGGAAGTACTTTTCCTGCGCTGGAGCCGGGCCTGGGTAGAGCACTCGGAGAGACACCTGTTTCAAAAATGGAATCTGCAGTCGCACGATCGGGTTGTTAATTTTGCTGCCCGGCATCGGCGTAAGGTTTACCAGTCCCTGCATCAACAGGTAACGCGATTCGCCGGAGTCAGAGTTGCCAATCTGCTGGTGAAAACTGTGGATCGGTGGGACGGCATGTCTGCCGGAAAAAATCAGAGCAGTGAAATGACTGAGCTGTTGTCGGGCGGGCGTGACTGATTGGCATTGTGGGAATTATGGAGCCTCTGATTAAGTCCCACAGAGTCAGACAAGCCGGCTGGCTTCATTGCACTGTCTTGACAGGCCTGCGCATGCCGGCGGCAATCCGCCCGCGTGGGCCCCCGGCGAGCCGCCCGGTACCAGAACCACATGGTCATTCTGGCCAGGGAGCGACCGCCCCTTGGTGCGATGCATCACGACAGCGACCGGCAGGCTCCCAAGGAAAACGCCATGGCTATGATCAGGGTTTCCCCGGTCCTGCGCAAACGAGGACTGACGCACAACAGCAAGAGTCTGTTTCAGGTCATCGATGTCGATGTCCGGCTCTCGGCTGAAAGCCATCAGTTTCTCAAAAATCAGCTGGCGCTCATCACGAAATGCCGGTCGGTTCATGTGTATCGCGGTGTCTTCTTTGTAACTTGTCGGGCAGTCCAGGTAGCCGCCGATGTCGTGAATCCGGGGTTTGTCATTGCCACCGAAGCTGACAAAAATGTCGTCGGCATTGTGAAGCTGGTCGCATTCATCAAGTCCGAATTTTTCCAGCAGGGAGAACATTGTCTCCAGTGTGGGCCGATTGACAAGATAGACCCGATTCAATACGTCGACCTCCTGGTCTCCACTGACAGCCTGCAGAAAACCGGCTCCGTCAACTTTCCGCCAGATCTGTCCCCGCATTCCGCGAGGAGAATCGGGGTTTGCCAGAAAATTTTCATAGAGCCGGTCCACCTGCTGCGGAGTAAGAAAGATGTCATCGTCGATAAACAGCAGGTTGTTCCCGGGACTGTGCCTGGCAACGTCAAAACGAAAGCCACAGGACCGGGCTACGGGCTGGTCAATGAGTTCGACACGGGGATCGGCTTTGTTTCGGCCAAGATTTACCCGGGTTTCCGGGTTGTTATTGGTGATCGTGACCTTTGTTGTGTATGGCAGGATCAATAACGGTTCCAACAGGTAGCGCATATTGGCTTCGCGTTTGAAGCTTGTGAGGAAGACGTGGAGAGGAGGGCGGTCAGGAAAGGAATGTTTGCGTGCCAGACGTTGTTGCAAGCGAAACCTCAACCCCTGCTTGAGATAACGCAGCAGTTTTCTGCGGCTGCGCCCGGGGTACGCCTTCGGATGTATCAGCGCGTCCAGGGTGCGCGTAATTAACAGAAGATAAAATCCCATTCAGGGTGACCGTGGCAGGACTTGCGTTTTCATAAAGCGATACAATGTCGCGGGATTCCCGCCCGACTGAAAACCAGACCGTCGCAAGGGTACATGCTGGAAGTGACTAATTCAACGTTTGACTGGCCACAGTCCATTGTGGAACTTGACTTCATCGCCCGCCGGAAAAATTTTCCAGGGGCCGAGATTGACTCCCTCTGGCGTACGCACGACATGCTGGCCCGATTGTTTTCGGGGCGCTATCGCGGCTCCGGCCGGCCTTTTATCAATCATCTGGCCGGTACCGCTGGCCTCGCCCTGATTCATGGCAGTGATGTTGTCGAGGTTCTCGCCAGCTTTGCACACGCGGCCTACGCACAGGGTGAATTCGGCAGATTGAAAGCGGGGGCATCCACTGCAAACCGCCGGGCAGTGCGCACGGTTATCGGTGCATCGGCCGAGTCCCTTGTTTTTGACTATGACAGTTTCGACTGGCTGGCTCTGCTTGATAAACAGGCGCGGGGTGAGAAACTTGACCTTGACGACCGGAAGCGCAGCCTGCTGTTCATGAAGATATTCAATGAACTGGACGATTCGCGGGATTGTGGGGTTTATAATCCGTCCTGGTGCGAAAATTGTCTTGTAAGGCTTGAGCTCGGTGCAGGCGTGGCCGAAACATGTCGGCCGGCACTCCATTGCAAAACACTTACTGCTGCATGTTGGCGCACTTCGCAGCCTGGAGCTCGCTGATTCAGCAGGCTTTCGTAACAAGGAATCGGTAACAATCGCAAATCCGGAATTCAGACGAAAGCTGTTCCTCGAATTCGGAAGAAAGGGGCGCAATGCGGCGAGCAAATTCAAGCGCAGGTTTCTCACCAGGGGAAGCTCTGTGTGAAGGCCGGCGCAGGTTGATCTGGATAGATCCTTTCATTCACTGAGCGGTAATTCAATAAACAGAACGGTAATTCAACAGAGGTTCCTTAACCTTTCAAAACCATTTGTGCCAGAAACCGCTGGCGCTCACTGTGCGTAATTATCTATGCTAATATCGCTGATTGTGAGTGTTTCCAGTGATCAATATAAATATCTGCGCCGATCTCCAGCCCGGTGGGTTCTGGGGATCGCCGCTTTGCTGTGTACGGGGCCAACTCAAGGCCAGGAGGCTGGTGAAATCGATTCACCACCTGATTCGTCGTCGTTCTCCCTGTTTGAAGAAATCGAAGTCCCCGAGTCGGCATTTGGCGGAGCGGAAAGGGACGTAAGCCGCCGTGGACAAGCCGCCACTGCGGGGGAACCGGAATTTACCCTGTTGGGTACTTCGCGTATCGGAGACCGTTACAGTGCCATTTTAAGGCACCGTGGCGGAGCCGAGGTAGTCATCGTCAGCAGAGGCGAAAGCGAAATCAGGATAGAAGGCTTTGAACAGTATGCCGTGCTCCGGGTGGAATCAGGCCGCGTCGCAGTCCGCTACCCTGCGGATACGCCGTGCGTGGAGTTTGCCGACGTGGGGAGTAAGCTGCCGTGGTGGCGGCGTTGCCACTCTGAAGCTAACACCCGGTAATCCTGTTGCACGGGGCATCATAAGCCGACGTCTCAACTCAGAGCCCAATGAGGACGAGCAGCCGGAACGGGACCTTGCGCCCACCAGCACGCCCACCAGTAATTCGAACACCGGTTTGCGCAATCAGATCCAGCAGGAGAGCGGTTCAATGCAGTCGCGAGTCGCCACTCAGGGTGCTCCTTTTGCGCCGAGGCGAATCGATCCCGAAGACGTGCCTCCGGGAATGGAAATTTTTTCAACGCCCTTGGGTGACCAGCTGGTTCCGGCAGACTAGCAGGCTGTTGAAAAACGTCATGAGCGCAGCCAGGGCGGCCAGGGCGAGGCAACAACTGGCGAAAAAGTGCAGTTTACCGGGTGTAAGTGAGCATTTTGAGCCAGTTTTTAACGAAGCACTGGCAAGCGCAATAGTTTATCAACAGCCTGCTAGGAAGCCTCTCATCAAGCCCCACAATGGCTCCGGGGGAGTCTGACGGGTGTTGCTGTGAGGCGCAGTGCGCCGGGAATAGTCACTCCCTTGCCAGGCACGGCAATGAAGCAGCTGTGCGTGAAGACAGTGTTACTGCCACCATGGTCCACTCCCTTGCCAGGCACGGCAACGGAAGCAGCGACGCCCCAAGGCCCCGGCTGGTGCCGGGGCCTTGGGGCCTACTTGAAACAATTGCTATGGCGTTACAGACTAGGATCCGATTACGCCCCCGTCTTTTCTTGTGATTACAACCGTGGCATCGCGGGGAATGTCGGAGCTGCCATAAGGCGCGGGCCAGGGGCTGACCTCCGGAATTCCATTGCCGGGGTGCTGGATGTTGATAAACATCGTCCGGCGGTCAGGTGTCACGGCGATGCCGGTTATTTCCGCAACCGGGTACACCGGTGAACAGCCGTTTGATCTTCGGCGCAGTACCATCCGGCTCCAGACCCGTGGCGTCCGCTACCAGCATCTGATTCTGTAATCCACTCTTCTGGCCGCCGTCTGTCTGTATAAACAGGCGTCCATCAGGATCCACCCCAGATCACATCCGTCTGGCAGCTCCTCCTCCGTACCGTGTGTCCGCGGCAACCTGGAAGATCTGCCAGTCGAACGAAGTGCCGCCGTGCCCATCATTCTCAGTCCAGCAGACAATGTGACTGGTCTCGATTCGAACAGGGCGAAGGCGACCGGTGATGTCCGGCTTGTTGTTGGTGAGCGCCAGATAGACTTTGCCGTCGGGCCCCACCGCAGTCCACTCCGGGCGGTCCATGGGAGTCGCACCGACAATGTCACCGGCGATCCGGGCATCTATCAGAATATCGGACAGGCTGTCGAATTTTTCTGCCAGCGCCGGTACGTTCATCGATAATTCCAACCAGTCACCAGTGCCATCGTCATTGAACTTGCCGACATACAAAGTTCCCCGGTCCAATGGACTTTCACCGTTGGCGCGCATGTCCCGCCACGGTGCAGCTGATACGAACTTGTAGACGTAATCAAAGCTCTCATCATCGCCGTTGTAAACAACGACGCGGCCGTCCTCGGCCAACGGCAGAAAGCGCTCTTTCTTACGGCCCAGCGCGGTGCGCTTGATCGGTCTGGCTTCCTGATCGAACGGGTCGATTTCCACGATCCACCCAAAGCGTTTGTGTTCATTGGCGTAGTTGGGGTTTGCCAGATCGAAGCGCTCGTCAAAGAGATGCCAGCCGTAACCAAAGCCACCGGAGTTCAAGCCGAGACGTTCCTGCCCCTCGTCCGCGCTCCACGAGCTGTCTTCGGTACCGAAATAACCGTTGAAGTTCTCCTCGCAAGTCAGGTAGGTTCCCCAGGGGGTATATCCCATGGCGCAATTGTTTACTGTGCCCATCGATTCATTTTCAGCACTGTTGTAGAGGGGGCTGTCAGGGTCACTGGGATCCAGTTCGCCAACTGGACCTGAGAAAGCTACAGGCGTATTGACATGGATACGTCGCGCATACGGGCTGTCAACTGTCTCCCAACTGCTGCTACCAAGCTCCAGCAGGCTTCTCCAGTATCTCCACCGACGCCTTAACTCAACCACGGTTACTCCGTGGGCATGTTGTGACGTCCTGACATCTTCAAGTGATTCGGGGGTCGACTTACCCAGAACATGTGAATTAGTGCCAAACTGGTTGATCAGTCATCCGCGCTTGTGTCTGTCCCACCCGTTGCATCGCCAGCCAGGGATTGAGATAACCTTTGTCATCCATGCCACTGTCAACGTCGTCCCAGCCCCACCGGGTCTTTTCAGCATCGAACATGGGGAAAAACCACATACCATCGTGGCCTATGCCCACCTGTTGGGCCTGCTCAGCCGAACTCGGAGGAATATTGCATGGGGGCCCGCCTGGCACAATGGGATCGCACCAGGGCAGGATTACCTGGTATTCATAGTCTGGTGAGATCGCGGGTTCCGGACCCTGCCCGTCCGCTACCGCTACTGGTTCAAAACCGATCAGCGGTGCCAGTTCCCATTGGCCCCAGCGATTGATTAACCAGCCGGCATCTGCTGCGCCGGTTGCGGCCATCACCGCCGTACCCGCTGTTACTGCAGCGCCACTTTTGAGCAGCTTTCGCCTTCCCATGTTGACACGCAGAACGTCTTCGAAAGGACGATTGCCGGAGGCATTACTTGGAAACTCTTCTTGATGGTCGTTCACTCAGAACACTCCTGAATTTCATTGGGAATGAATCAACGGGAAGTTACTTGCCGATGATGACTCTCAGTTGACAATTTGGTGAAATAATTGTGACTGTTAAGTGACAGTGAGGGGTGCGTTTCAGAATGCGTCGCAACAAGCCTTCCGGTTTTGAACGTGGTTGTGCTTCTAGCAGGCTGTTGAAAAACGTAAAGAGCGCAGCCAGGGCGAGGCAAAAAAAGGCGAAAAAGCGCAGTACACCGGGTGTAAATGAGCATTTTTAGCCAGTTTTTAACGAAGCACTGGCAAGCGCAATAGTGTTTCAACAGCCTGCTAGGTGATCAATGAAGTGACAAGTGCATTATTCAGTATCATAACTGAATTATGATCCCATATATATCCCCCCCCCTCCCTTCCCCCCCCCCCTCGGGCGCCCCCCCCCCTCCCTCCCGGAACTCCCTGCGGGCCATGCCGCTCGGAAGCCACAAAAACATGGCTCCACGAATACAACTGACTTCCCTCGAACCCTGGAAACAAAAACTGTACGCAATCTGATTTTCAAATCCGGTACTTGCTGACCTATCACCCCAGGAGCCTGGACAACCTCTTGATTTCAGAACAATCCTGTAAGCGACAAAATAGACAATCCATCGGCATCAGACGATACTGGTAACTGTCCAAACTGGGTGATAAGAATATGGCTGATAAGAACAAAGGAAACAGTCTCATGCGGTTCATGTTGCTAGTCCTTTCGATTGCGGTATTCGGCACCGCTGCCCTGGCCTACGCCTTTCGCCTGGACGTTCGCGATCAGGCACAACAGGCGGCACACCTGAACCGGCAGGTGGAACGCCTGCTGGAGGAAATCGAGGCAACGCCAGACAACGCCTTGCTGATCAAAACCGAATTGATCAGCTCAATAGCGACCTGGCCAGATCACAAGCGCGCATCGAGATACTTGACCAGCAGCTGGTTGTTGCCCGCGAACAGGTCGATCCCGATTTCAAGCAGATGGAAAATCGCCTGAGGGATAGACTGGAAAGTGAATATCAGCAACGTTTAGCGAGAGTTACGGCCGAGGTTGCCGAGCCACCGCCTACGGTGGTGTCGGTAATTGCGCAATTGGCCGGACTCAGTAACCAGGAGCGAATGGCGCTATTTAACGTGCAGGCGCGATTCGGTGGATTTCTCGATTCCCTCGACACGGATCTTGAGCACAAGGACCGAATTGCCAAGGCCCTGGTGGACATCAGTCTCAGCCAGGCACAGGCACGGGAGGTCGTGATGAGCCAGGGCCTGGAACCTCAAGAGATCGCTCGCCAGCTGCGGGACATCATGGACCTGGGTGCGGTGATGGACACCTGGGCCTATGACCTTACCGATGAAGAACTCGCCGCATTCGATCAGTTCCAGCAATAGCAACCCACCACATTGAGTGTTGGAAATGTAGGGCAAAGTGGCGTCTTCATGATCAGAGGGGGAGGTGCCAACGCGGCTCAGGTCCTACAACAGGGTACTGACATTATTATCAATGCCGATGGCAATTCACCAATTGGACAGCGCATAATCCTTCATTCGGCCCAACCACTGGATCCACCCCGATAAATTCAATGTCCTGTCTGTCGTATTGCATAGGTCAATGAAGGGGGTGAATCCGAGCCGGAATGTGTTTCGAATCGTCTCGCCAGGGTTGCCTGAATAGCTTTACTTTTCTGGAGGGTCGCCCTAAAGTTTAACTTCAGCCGCATTGCCACAGGAGTAGTAACACCAATGTAGCCCGATCCGAAAGTCTGAGAGAGGTAAAGATGAAATCTTTTTCAAGTTTATATTTGCTCATTGCAGGATTCAGCTTTACGACCATGCTGACGGCTGCAGACGAGTATGAAGTGCCGAGAACTCAGTGGGGGCATCCTGACTTCCAGGGTGTCTGGAACTTTTCCTCTGATGTGCCGATGATCGCCCTGAGCGATTTGGCACCAGGGAGTTTTTAACCGAAGAGGAAATAGCGGATCTCGCTTCCGCCCGCGCACAAAGAGATGGCAGCTCCGATGCCGCGATTCCCAACGGAGGGCTGAACGAGGCCTACAACGACTTCTGGGTGGAATCCAAAGGTATCGGTGAGGTCACCCGAACCTCGTTGATTGTTTACCCACCCGACGGCAGATTACCGCCTTTCGCAGAGGACGCTGAAATTGTTTACGGTCGCTTAGCACCCGATGTCGATGGTGAGCGCCCGGTACGGTTCGCTGGAGGAGGCATCGGCACAGATGGTCCGGAGGACCGCGGCCTTACCGAGCGGTGTGTGCACGGCTACAACACGGGCCCTCCGTTCACGCCCAGCCTGTACAATAATAACGTGCAGTTTATCCAGAACCGCGATCACTTCGTTATCCTGACAGAGGTTATCCACGAAGCGCGCATCGTGCCGCTGGTTGACCGCCCCAGGCTTCCAGAAAAGATCGGGTTGTGGGCAGGCGATTCGAGGGGTTACTGGGATGGCGATACCTGGTCGTGGAAACCACCAACTTCAATGGATTGACACAAACATTCGGCCCGGCAGGAACCGGCGAAACAAAGTTTCTCACCGAGCGGTTTACCCGGCTTGGGTACGACACGGTTCAGTATGAATTCACTATCGAAGACCCGAAGGCCTACACAGACAGGATCGAAGCGATCATTCCTCTGACCAAGATTTCCGGTCTGATTTACGAATACGCCTGCCATGAGGGGAACTATGGCTTGATCAATATTCTTCGCGGCGCCCGGGAAGAGGAAAAAAGAGCTGCCGGGTTGAATTAGGCGTGGCAAACCACTGGCCCGGTGCCTTTCCATCCCCCCCCCCTCGTGCTCGGTTCTTCCTGCTGCGTCCTGTTTCTGATTTGCCGCTGTTGCTGACTTCCGGCTTCTTTGGGGTCCCCCCGTGTCTCTGTCTTCGCTGCCCGTTCCTTCCCCCCTTTTGTCCCCTCCCGCGTCGGCTGCCCGCCTGTTTTCTGTCGCCCGCCGGCCGTCCCTTCCGGCTCCGTGGTCGTCGCCGTCCTTTCCTGTCGTTCCCCCCCCCTTGGCTGAGGCGGAGATTCACCCTGCTGTATCTCAATGGGGTATGACCTGGGCCGGAGTCGGGCTGCAGATCGCCCCTCCCCATACGGAAAGCCCTCGCGGTTACAGGCCTTTAGTGCCCGGCCGAAGCCGGGCTCGATTGTGGAGCCTGACAGGGCGTCACTGGCTCAGCAGGTTGTCGACCAGCACGGTGTCGATGTAGTGGATCACGCCGTTGTCAGCGAAGACGTCGGGTCTGATTACGTTTGCTTCGTAATTGATCCGGACGCCCTTGCTGCCGAGGCTGACCGGCAGCGGTTCGTTTGAACCCGCGACGCCGACTCCTCCGTTCGCCAGCAGCGCCCCGGCGCCGGCGGTTGACTCGTCGACATCGTCAAGCTGCCCCACATGAAGCAATAAAATATTGATCACATCCTCGACTGTCAGGCCGAGGCCGCTGAGCACGGAGGGCAGGGCCGCCTTGACATCGTCGACACTCAGGCCGTCAAGAAAGCCGGGCTCGAGTCCAAGCAGTGCCTCGAAGGCCGAGTTGACCGGTGCCAGCAGGACGATACCGTCAACGGTGGCCAGAGCTTCAGCAATGCTGAAGTCCAGCGCCATCGATTCGTCGACTACTAAAACGGCGGCGATCAGCGCCTGCGTACCGTCAACAGCACTCAGTCGATCCACGATCGTCCCGTTATCCTCGGCGACTGCCGTCGTTGCACTGAAAGCGATAAACAGTCCCAGCATCGTGCCCTTCAAATTGCGAAATACATGCATGTCGTAACCTCTAGAACAGTGTATTGATAGGTAGATAGAAAATGATAAAACGCTGAAGACGGTTATTTGGTTCAGTGGCCAGTTTGAATTATTGATTGATCCACTTTCAGAATTCCGGTCAATCCCGGCTGGCGGATGCCCTCAGGCTGGAGGTCAGGCGTGATTCTGGCTAAAATGGAAATTCACTGGGTTGCGGAGTCCGCTCTGGCGGGCCGCGCCCTCGGGCACCCGGACCTGCCGATTGTCCCTGGCTGGTAATTTCCGGGCCCACAATTCCACCAGTTTGAATGAAAGTGGGAGTTTTCAAGACATGAAATCAATCGCCACAATGAAATACCTGAAATATCTCGTCTCAGGCGGCCTGGCGGCTGCGCTGGGGCTGTACGCCACAGCCACCTTCGCTCAGGACGGCTATCAAGTACCGCGGACCATTAATGGCCAGCCCGATCTGCAGGGTGTCTGGGCCAACAACACCATCACCCCCATCGAGCGGCCCGATGTCTTCGGTGACCAGGCCTTCCTCACCGAGGAAGACATCGCCTTTCTGCGCCAGCGAATTTCCGAGATCACCGCCCAGGATGGCGACGCCCTGTTCGGGGACGGTGCCTTCGAAGCGGCTTTTACCGGTGAAGTCAGGTCTTTCGAGCCATCCACCGGAAACTACGATCAAGCCTGGCTGGTGGAGCGGCGCATTCACAACCGCACCTCCCAGATCATCGATCCGCCCGATGGTAAATTTCCGCCTCGTACCGAGGCAGGAATGGCTTTCATGACGGATTTTCAAGACCGCCTTTATGGCACGCCGGATTCCTACACCGACCGCCTGCTCTCCGAGCGGTGCATTTCCTATGGGCTGCCCTACCTTGATCCCGGCTATAACAGTTACTGGCAGATCGTCCAGTCGAAAGATCACGTGGTGATCGCCCAGGAGATGATTCACGACACCCGCATTGTGAAATTGGTGGACAAGCCGCCGCTGGATGAGAAGATCCGTATGTGGAATGGGGATTCCCGCGGCTACTGGGACGGTGACACCCTGGTCATTGAGACCGGAAATTTTGCCGACAACGACTACGAGCCCAAGGCATCAGCAAAGACGTACACCGAGCGCCTGACCCGCATCAGTGACGATGAACTGCGCTACCAGATTACCTTCGATGACCCGGGGGCTTTCAAGGCACCCTATACCCGGGAAATCATCTTCGATGGCACACCCGATCCGATTTACGAGTATGCCTGTCACGAGGGTAACTACGGTCTCGCCAATATCCTGCGCGGTGCGCGTGTCGAAGAGCAACGGGCTGCTGAAGAAGGGGAATAGCACACGGGTATCATCCGCGGCGGCATAGACGTCGCGGAGCGTTGCGAAATTTGCTGTAGCCCTGGTCTGGAATGACTCGGCGCTGCTGAAATTTCCACGCCCCTGCCACTTTTACCAGGTGGTCTTCATAGATTCCGGTTGCCTTGATGTTATTGGCTCTTTTGGAGATTACCTGGTAGTAACAAGTGTGATAGGCGCTCTTGCTGTCTCCACTTATCAGGTGATTACTTACAAAGTGACGCTCACTATCGTCTTTTTCAATATTCTTTGCGAAGAAATCTATCAAAGTGCTATTCCGTAATCGATT
>CALOEW010000068.1:0-111460 GCA_942492445.1 uncultured Gammaproteobacteria bacterium | reverse complement strand
GGCGCCTGGGGATGCGGCCCTTCGACGTACAGCTGCTGGGTGGCCGGGTGATGCTCGATGGCAAGATTGCCGAGATGGAGACGGGGGAGGGCAAGACGCTCACCGCCACGCTTCCCGCCTGCGCTGCCGCGCTTGCCGGCATACCCGTGCATATCGTGACGATCAACGACTTTCTCGTCATGCGCGACGCCGCCTGGATGACGCCCGTGTACAGGTTTCTGGGCCTGAGCGTGGGAACCATCACGGAGGGGATGTCGCCGGAGGACAGGCGCGCCGCCTATGGTTGCGACATCACCTACGGCACCAACAAGCAGGTGGTGTTCGATTACCTGAAGGACCGCCTCATGCTCGGACGGGAAGCCAGGCCCATGAGCCTGCAGCTTGCGCGCATGCATGCGGATGAGGCGCGCGCGCGACGACCGCTCCTGCGCGGCCTGTGCTTCGTGATCGTGGATGAAGCCGATAGCGTGCTGGTCGACGAAGCGCGCACGCCGCTGATCATCGCGAGTGCGGGGGACTCGAGCCACGAGGAGCAGATTTACGCCGAAGCCATAACGATTGCCCGCCAGCTCGACACCGGAACGGAATTCCTCATCCGCCCGCGCGAACACGACGTTGAATTGAGCGAGGCCGGAAAGCGGCGCGCGACCACGCTGGCCGAGCCATACGGCGGGCGTCTGGATGGGGCCGCGCCGGCGCGAGGAACTGATCGCCGCGCGCTCTCGGCGCTGTACCTGTTTCAGCGCGACAAGCAGTATCTCGTGACGCGGCGGCAAGGTGCAGATCGTCGACGAATATACCGGCCGGGTCATGGCCGACCGCTCATGGGAGCGCGGTCTGCACCAGATGATCGAGGCGAAGGAGGGCTGCGCGATCACGGGCCAGCAGGAGACACTCGCGCGGATCAGCTACCAGCGGTTCTTCCGTCGCTACCTGCGCGTCGCCGGGATGACCGGCACGGCGAGGGAAGTGGCGCGCGAACTCTGGGCGGTCTACCGCCTGCCGGTGGTGTCGATACCGACCAACCGTCCCCCGCAGCGCCGCGCCTGCCCGACCTCGTTTATGTCACGGCGGACAGAGAAGTGGGCCGCGATCGTCGATATCCTGCGCCAGCTGCAGGAGGAGGGCCGCCCGGTGCTCGTGGGCACCCGTTCGGTGGCGGCGTCGGAACACCTGAGCGAGCTGCTTTCGATCGCGGGCCTCGCGCATCAGGTGCTGAATGCGCGCCAGGACCAGGAGGAAGCCGAGGTGGTCACCCGGGCGGGCGAGCGCGGCCGCATCACGGTGGCCACCAACATGGCGGGCCGGGGCACCGACATCCGGCTGGCTCCGGCGATGGACGAGATCGGCGGGCTGCATGTACTCGCCACCGAGCGCCACGATGCCCGCCGCATCGACCGGCAGTTGTTCGGGCGCTGCGGACGGCAGGGCGATCCGGGCAGCTTTCAGGTCGTCATGTCGCTGGAGGACGAAGTCGTCCATGAATATTTCAAAGGGCGCACGCAGTGGCTGGGCCAAGCTGTTCCGGCAACGGGGTAAGCCCCTGCCGGGCTGGCTGGCAAGATAGATCGTGGGCATGGCGCAACGCGCCGCCGAATCCCGCCACGGTCGCGAGCGCCGGGAACTGCTGCGTACCGACGACCTGCTGAGTGACCTGCTGGCATTCACCGGGCGGGGCGAATAGGTTCGGTGGAGGCTGTTTTTTGCCCGAAGGTGATGGCAGCAATTTGACTGGGAAGCCGCGCCAGTGCTGGGGGTCAAGCCAAAAGTGGCAGCAATGGGACTTCGGGGAAACTACAGCCCGTAGAGCTTTCCCAGCAGCAGGGTGTACGAAATCCACATGATCACCGCGAGCGGGAGTCCGACCCGCGCAAAGTCGCCGAACGTATAGCCGCCCGCCGACATCACCAGCACGTTGATCTTGTGCGCGAGCGGTGTTGCGTAGCAGAGGTTGGAGCCGAAGATGACCGCGAGCACGAACGGCTCGGGCGGCTGACCGAGCTGGTGCGCGATGCTTACGGCGATCGGCGTGCCGATCACCGCCGCGGCATTGCTCGAGACGACGTTGGTGAGTATCCCCATCAGCAGTGTCAGTCCTCCCAGTACGACGATCGGTGATGCCCCGAATGTGGTGGCGACGAACACCTGGGCCAGATACTCCGCGCCGCCGGTTTTCAGCATGGCCAGACCCAGCCCGAGGCTGGCAACGACAATCAGGATGACCTGGGAATTCAGCGCGCCGGATGCTTCCTTCCAGTTCAGGCAACGCGTCGCTACCATCAGCAGTACCCCGCAAACGGCGCTGACGGCGATCGGCAACAAGCCCAATGCCGCGGCAAGAATCACCCCCGCGGTGATCAGGACGGCGGTGGGCGACTTGCTGGTGTGCGGCAGGTCCGCGGTCGCATCCAGAACCAGGATCTGGTCGTCCCGCTTGAGCGCCGCGATCTGTTCGGCCGGCCCCTGCACCAGGAGCACATCCCCGGACTCGAGCACCACGTCGCCCATACCGGTGCCCAGGGAGGCGATGGATCTTCCTGCCCGGTGCAGCGCAAGCACAACGAGCTGGTACCGGTCGATGAAACGCGCGGCCTTCAGGTTGACGCCTTCGATCGGCGAGCCGTCGACCACGACGATTTCGGAGATCTGCTGGTCCTCGGCCGTCAGGGGATGCTCATCGTCGACTTCGACATCACCTGAGAACAGTGTTCCACCCAGCGCCTGCTCGTATTTCTTCAGGTTCTGGGGCGTATCGGTAATCAGCAGCCGGTCGCCTGCCTTGAGCCTGGTATCCGGAAAGGTGGTCACGAACAGTCCCTCGCCGCGGCCGATCCGGACCACGCTCATGTCGCCGCCGGCCTTGGTGACCGCATCGGACAGGGTTTTCCCGTCGGCGAAGCTGTCTTCCTTGATCCGCAGGTGCGCGGTAAACACGCGCGGCGACACGTCGGTCAACGGGGTATCGCGTTCCGGCAGCAGCCTTGGCGCGACCAGCCACAGGAACAGGATCCCGATCGCTCCCGCCGCCGTGGCAGGAACGATGAAATCGAACATGCCGATCGGACGCAGGCCCATGTCGGCGGCGACCGAAACCACCAGCAGATTGGTCGACGTGCCGATGGTCGTGGCCGTGCCGCCGATCAGCGTTGCCAGCCCCATCGGCATCAGGACGCCCGAGGGCGATTTCTTGTTGCGCATCGACACGCTGACCAGGATCGGCATCATCAGGACCACGATCGGGGTGTTGTTGACGAACGCGCTCAGCACGGCGGCGACCGTCAGTGTCAGAAGCAGCGACAGCATGGGGCTCGCGCGCCAGAGGCGGGCCAGCACACCGCCCAAGGGCTCGAGCGCCCCGGTACGGATCAGCCCGTGGCCGACAATCATCAGGGCGCAGACTGCGATCAGGGCTTCGTGGCCGAAACCGTGAAAGAAATCCGCTGCGCGGATCAACTCGCCATCCGACACGTAGGGGAACAACTCGAAACCGAGGGCGAGGGCGGCGAGCACGGCCATGCTCGAGGTTTCCAGCGGAATCGTGTCGCGCATGAAAAGCGCCAGCGCGAGCACGGTCAGAAGCATTACCGCAATCGCATGCGCGTTCGGCAAGTCCGGAAAGATCATCGGGCGTGCGCGGCTTCGCCGCGGCTGGTTGGCTTAAGGAACTGCAGACGGCACTTTGCCTGAAATAAGCCGCCGCCGCGAGCCTTCAGCGCCGAGGGCGCGGGCGACTCAGGCGCCGGCGTCCTCGGCGCTGAGCGGTCGCGAAATTTCCTCCAGTGACTTGCGCTCGGCGCGCACGCCGAACACGAGGACCGCGGCAACCGCGACCAGCATGAGGCCGGCGCCGGCAAGGTAGCCGTAGAAAACCGCGACCCGCGAACCGGTCCCGATCAGCGCGGCGAACAGCCACGGCGCCAGCACGCCGCCCGTGCCGGTGCCGACCGCAAAGAAAATCGCGATTGCCAGCCCCCTGATTTCCAGCGGAAAGACCTCACTTGCCGTGAGATACGCCGAGCTGGCGGCAGCCGAGGCGAAAAAGAACACCGCGCACCACATTGCAGTCTGTGTCGCGGCAGTCAGGAGATCGCTCACAAAAAGGGTTCCCGTGAGCGCCAGAAGCAGTGCGGAGGTAGCGTAGGTGATGGCGATCATCTGCCGGCGCCCGTAGGTATCGAACCAGCTGCCCAGAAATACGGGGCCGAGGAAGTTGCCGATCGCAAACGGCAGCAGGTACAGGCCGACATCGCCGGCCGGAACGCCGTAGAAGCGGGTGAGGACCAGGGCATAGGTGAAGAAGATGGCGTTATACAGAAACGCCTGCGACATCATCAAGGCGAGGCACAAGGTGGATCGTTCCGGATAGTGCTTGAGCATCACCCGCGCGACATGACCGAGGCTGAAGTGAGAGCGCGTGCGCAACCTGAGCGGCGTCCCGTCCGGGGCGGGCAGGGCGCGTCCGGATGCGGATTCGAACTCCTTTTCGACCGCGGCCACGATGCGCTCGGCTTCGGCTTCGCGGCCGTGCGTCAGCAGCCAGCGCGGGCTCTCCGGGATCAGCCTGCGAAGAAACAGGATCGCGAGGCCCAACGCCGCGCCGATGCCGAAGCCCAGCCTCCATCCGATGTCAGGCGCGAACAGTTTCGGATCCAGCAACACCAGGGTCGCACCCGAACCGAGGGCCGCGCCGATCCAGAAGCTGCCGTTGATCATCAATCCTGCGCGCCCGCGGTAGCGCGCGGGTATCAGCTCGTCGATCGCCGAGTTGATGGCCGCGTACTCGCCGCCGATGCCGCAGCCGGTGATGAAGCGGAACACGAGGAAGCTGCCGAAATCCCAGGAAAAGGCGCTCAGGGCGACACCGGCGAGATAGACCGACAGCGTGATGAAGAACAGTTTCTTGCGGCCGTAGCGGTCAGTCAGCCGGCCGAACACCAGCGCGCCGATGACCGCCCCGGCGAGGTAGCTCGAGGCGAGCATGCCGATCTGCCCGGCCGAAAAATGCAGGGTCTCGGGAAGTTGCAGCACGCCGCTGACGGCACCCTTGAACGTGACCTCGAGGCCGTCGAGTATCCAAGTGATGCCAAGCGCCGCCACCACGCGCCAGTGGAAGGCGCACCAGGGCAGGCGGTCGAGCCGTGCAGGGATCCCGGTCGAGACCAGGCCGCCCGTCGCCTGCACGCTCATCGGTTCGCCATGCCTGGCCCGTCCTTCAGAACGGCAACTGGTACTCGGGCTGGGGCAGGGGCGGCGTTCCTTGCGGATGGGGAAACGCGCGCAGATCCTTGGTGATTGCGGCCCGCAGGAAGGCGTCGACCCACCAGAAGACATCATGGTCGCGAATCGAGGTGCGCATGCGATGCATGCGAGAGCGCCGTTCCTCCGGTTTCATGTCGATCGCGGTGTGGATCATGTCCGCCACGCCCTCGACGTCATACGGGTTGACCAGCAGCGCGCCACGCGCGAGTTGCGATGCAGCCCCCGCAAACTCGGAAAGTATCAGTACGCAGTCCTCCTCGATGCTGCACGCGCAGTATTCCTTGGCCACGAGGTTCATCCCGTCTTTCAGCGGGGTGATCAGGGCGACGTCGGCCACGCGGTAGTAGGCGAGCAGTTCCACGCGCGACAGGCTGCGGTACTCGTACCATACTGGCACCCACCCTCCCGGGCGGACGTAGCTGCCGTTGATCTGCCCGACCAGTTGCTCGATCTCGGTGCGCAGCCGGTGGTATTCGGGAATGTCCTCGCCTGCTCGGGACCACGACCTGCATGAACGAGACCTTCTTGCGCATCTCGGGATAGCGGGTGAGCAGATTCTGGAACGCCTTCAACCGCAGCGGTATGCCTTTCGAGTAGTCCAGGCGATCGATGCCGACGATCAGCTTGCGATTGGGAAACAGGCTGTGCAGTTCCCGGGTTTTCTCGGTTACGTCAGGCGCTTCGGCGCGTTCCCTGAACGCCTGATAGTCAATGCTGATCGGGAAATGTCCAAGGCGGACTTCGCGTTTTCCGACGCGTGTGATCAGGACATGTCCACGTCCTTCGACTTCGAAGCCGTGGATCAGTCTTCTTGCACAGCGCACGAAATTACGACGGTCGCGCGACGTCTGGAAACCGATCAAGTCGAATTCGAGAAGCGAGCGAATCAGGGACTCCCGCCAAGGCAGGCTGAGAAAAAGATCCGGCGACGGAAACGGGATGTGAAGGAAAAATCCCAGGCGCGAGGTGACACCCATGCGGCGTAGTTCGTCCGCCGTATTCATCAGGTGGTAATCGTGGACCCAGATGAAATCGTCGGGCCGGGCCTGCGCGCGGATCACTTCGGCGTACTTGTGGTTGACCTTGCAGTAGGTTCGCCAGTACTCGGGATCGAAATTGCACAGCGACTGCATGTCGTGAAAAAGCGGCCAGATGATTTCGTTGGAGAATCCCAGATAGAATTTTTCGACCTCTTCTGCGGAAAGATCCACGGCGGCGAACGAGTACCCTGCATCCTGGCCGCTTTCGCGCAGTGCAGTGGTGAGCTTGCGCGGATCGCCGGTTGCACCGGTCCAGCCTATCCAGACGCCTCCCCGGTTGCGCAGCACGGGCAACAATGCGGTGATGAGCCCGCCGCCACCGGGCTCGGCCCGCCATGTGCCGGTGTCATCGCGCTTGAATTGGAACGGCAGGCGATTCGATACGACGATCAGCCGTTGTTCGCCGCTTTTGCCTTTTTTTCTGGTTTCATTCCGCACGATTCCTCCCTGGCGTGGAGCGAGTATTTTCCTTTTCTGGTATACTCCAAGCATAGACCGAGCGCTTGTATTTTAATTCCGGTCAGTCTTCATTTGTGCCGAGGTCCAACCACTGCTTGGACGGTATTCTCGTTCAGCACGTCAGCATCATCACTCGGTAGTTCGGCGCCATGGGCGGCCGGAATCTATTACACAATAAGAGCGATGATGACCGAACACGATATCTACTATTTTTCGGAAGGCACGCACACAGGACTGTACCGCAGTCTTGGTTGTCACCTCGATTCCGATGGGGCGCGATTCTCCGTCTGGGCGCCCAATGCGCGCGCTGTCTCGGTGATCGGTGACTGGAATTCCTGGTCCGCAGGACGGCACGCGCTGCAGGCGCGCGGGGATTCTTCGGGAATCTGGGAGGGCGCCATCCGAGGCGTGAAACAAGGCAATGCCTACAAGTTCCGTATCGATTCCGCGGAAGGCGCGGTGCTGGAGAAGGCCGATCCCTTCGCCGTATGCGCGGAATGTCCACCGGCGACGGCGTCGCGGGCGTGGTCACTCGACTACGACTGGAACGATGCCGAGTGGATGAAAAAGCGCGAGGCGCACAACCGGCTGGACGCGCCGGTGTCGGTGTATGAAGTGCACCTGGGTTCCTGGCGTCGCAAGGATGGCGCGTTCCTCGGCTATCGCGAGTTCGCCCACCAGCTGGCAAAGCATATTCTGGAGACGGGATTCACCCACGTCGAGTTGATGCCGTTGACGGAACACCCGTTCTACGGCTCCTGGGGCTACCAGACCACGGGTTACTTCGCGCCGACCGCGCGCTACGGAACGCCGCAGGACTTCATGTACCTGATCGACCATTTGCACCAGAACGGCATCGGGGTGCTGCTCGACTGGGTGCCCTCGCATTTCCCGGCCGACGCGCATGGCCTCGCCACGTTCGACGGGACGCACCTGTTCGAACACGAGGATCCGAGGCAGGGTTTCCATCCGGAATGGAATTCGAGCATCTTCAACTATGGTCGCAACGAAGTCCGCTCGTTTCTGCTGTCTTCGGGCCTGTTCTGGCTCGACCGATACCATATCGATGGTCTGCGCGTTGATGCGGTGGCCTCCATGCTCTATCTCGACTATGCGCGCAAGGATGGCGAGTGGATTCCGAACCGTCATGGCGGCAGGGAGAATCTCGAAGCGATCGAATTCCTGCGCGTGCTGAACCAGGCGGCTTATCGGGAGTTTCCGGACACGATGACGGTGGCCGAGGAATCCACGGCCTGGCCGATGGTCTCGCGCCCGACCTACCTCGGCGGCCTGGGTTTCGGCATGAAGTGGAACATGGGCTGGATGCACGACACGCTCTCTTACATGAAAGAAGACCCGATCAACCGCAAGTATCACCACGGCCGGCTGACGTTTTCGCTCATCTACGCGTTCAACGAGAATTTCCTGCTCCCCTTGTCGCATGACGAGGTGGTGTATGGCAAGGGCTCGCTGCTCAACAAGATGCCGGGCGACAGCTGGCAGCAGTTCGCCAACCTGCGTGCGCTGTATGGCTACATGTGGGCGCATCCGGGCAAGAAGCTCCTGTTCATGGGCTGCGAGTTCGCCCAGCGCAGCGAGTGGGCGCACGAAGGCGAGTTGGACTGGGCGCTCGCGGCGCAGCCGGCGCACGCCGGCATGCAGCGCTGGATCGCGGACCTCAACCGGCTGTACCGGGACGAGCCCGCGCTCTGGCAGGTGGATTTTTCGGCCGAGGGATTCGAATGGATCCAGGCCGACGATGCGCATAACAGCACCATCGCGTTCCTGCGCAAGCCCAGGGGCGAGGGGCCGCTGGTGGTTGCGGTGTGCAACCTGACGCCGGTGCCGCGCGAGAACTATGCGCTGGGTGTGCCGCGTCGCGGCACGTGGACCGAAGCGCTCAACAGCGACGCCGATCTTTACGGCGGGTCGGGTTGGGGCAACTTCGGCAAGGTCGAAGCCTCGCCCGTCGGCGCGCACGGGCGGCCGTATTCGCTCAACGTGACGCTGCCGCCGCTGTCGACGGTCTATTTCAGGAGCACCTCGCATGCCTGAGCGCGCCACCCCCCCGGCGAAGCACGACGGTCGCATCCGCGCGGTAATCGACGCGGTCCTGCCGGGTGTCGACGCAGGCCGTTTTCCGATCAAGCGCATCGAAGGCGATGAGGTACGCATCGAAGCGCACTGCTTTACCGATGGGCATGACGCGCTGCGCGTGATGCTGCGCTGGCGCGCCGAACAGGCGGGTACATGGCAGGAAGCCGAAATGGCGCCGCTGGGCAACGATGTCTGGTCGGGCGGTTTCACCGCGGGAAAGCCGGGCCGTTACCGTTACACGGTGCATGCCTGGGTCGACGCGTTCCAGTCGTGGCGGCAGGAGTTTTCGCGGCGCGAAGACGCCGACGATGTGGCGATTGCCTTACGGGTGGGCGCTGCGATCGTCGAAGCGTCAGCGGCGCGTGCCGGGGCAAGGGATCGCAAGCGACTCACCACCTGGGCGGCGCGGCTCGGGTCGGCGATCGTGCCCGAAGAGATGAAGGCGCTCGGACTCGACGAGGAACTGGCGGCAATCGCGATGCAATATCCCGATCGCCGCCTTGCCGCCGAATGGCCGCGGGAGATGCCCTTGGACGTCGGGCGAGCACGCGCCAGGTTCAGCGCCTGGTACGAGTTGTTCCCGCGCTCGGCCGCAGGCGAACCCGGTCGACACGGCACGTTGCGTGACGTGGAGAAGCGCCTCGACTATGTCGCCGGGCTCGGATTCGACGTTCTCTACCTGCCGCCGATCCATCCGGTCGGCAGGGAGAAGCGCAAGGGCAGAAACAACGCGCTGGCGACCGAACCCGGCGATGTCGGCAGCCCCTGGGCGATCGGCGCCGCCGAGGGCGGCCACAAGTCGATCCTGCCCGCGCTCGGCACCATCGGGGATTTCCGCAGCCTCGTCGCCGCCGCGCAAAAGCGCGACATCGAGATTGCGCTCGATATCGCGTTCCAGTGCGCCCCCGACCATCCGTATGTCAGGACGCATCCGGAGTGGTTCCGCGCGCGCCCGGACGGCAGCATCCAGTACGCCGAGAATCCACCAAAAAAGTACCAGGACATCCTTCCGTTCGATTTCGAGAGCGCGGACTGGAAGGCGCTCTGGGTCGAACTGAAGAGCATTTTCGATTTCTGGATCGGCGAAGGCGTGAGGATTTTTCGGGTCGACAATCCGCATACCAAGGCGTTCGCGTTCTGGGAGTGGGCGATCAACGAGCTGACCCTCGCCCATCCGGACGTTCTGTTCCTTGCCGAGGCGTTCACCCGGCCGAAGGTGATGCACAGGCTCGCAAAGATCGGATTTTCGCAGTCCTATACCTACTTCGCGTGGCGCAATACCAAGGCGGAACTGACCGAATACTTTACCGAACTCACGCAGGGCCCGGGCGGGAGTACTTCCGGCCGAACGTCTGGCCCAACACGCCCGATATCCTGACCGAGGCGCTGCAGTTCGGCGGCCGGCCGGTATTCATGTCGCGCGTGGTTCTCGCGGCCACGCTGTCTGCAAACTACGGCATTTACGGGCCGGCTTACGAACTCATGGAGGCGGTGCCCCGCAATCCCGGGTCGGAAGAGTACCTCGATTCGGAAAAGTACCAGCTGCGCCACTGGGACCTGGAGCGCCCCGACAGCCTGCGCCATTTCATCGCGCTCCTGAACCGTATTCGCAAGGACAATCCGGCGCTGCACTCGGATTCGAGCCTGCGCTTCTACCCGACCGACAACGATCAGGTCATCTGTTACGGCAAGCAGACCCCCGACCGCGCCAACCAGATCATCGTCGCGGTCAACCTCGATCCGTGGAACGTGCAGTCCGGCATGGATCGATCTGGACCCGGCGGCCCTCGGCCTCGAACCGGATGCCAGGGTCCAGATGCACGACCTGCTCACCGGCGCGCGCTATCTCTGGCAGGGCGCGCGCAACTTCGTCCAGCTCGATCCGGCACGGGTCCCGGCCCATGTGTTCCGATGCGCCGCCGCGTGCACAGCGAGCAGGATTTCGACTACTTCCTTTGACGACCATGAATAAACCGGAAATCGACTCGGACCAGTGCCGCTGATGCAGAGGGCATCGTACGGGACCCGCAGGCCATCCTCGCCGGGGATCCGCTCTGGTACAAGGACGCCGTGGTGTACCAGCTGCATATCAAGACCTTCTTCGACGCCAACGAGGACGGCATCGGCGATTTCAAGGGACTCGCCGCGAAGCTCGACTACGTGCAGGAACTGGGCGTCAACACGATCTGGCTGCTGCCGTTCTATCCCTCGCCGCTGAAGGATGACGGCTACGACGTTTCCGACTACCACAACGTCCACCCCGCAGTACGGCACCCTGGACGAGTTCCGCAATTTCGTGCGCGAAGCGCACCGTCGCGGCCTGCGCGTGATTACCGAGCTCGTCATGAACCACACCTCGGATGCGCACCCCTGGTTCCAGGCGGCCCGGCGCGCGCCGGCCGGATCCGCCAAGCGCGACTACTACGTCTGGAGCGACAGCGACCAGAAGTACAAGGGCACGCGGATCATCTTCACCGACACCGAAAAGTCCAACTGGACCTGGGATCCTGAGGCGAAGGCGTACTTCTGGCACCGGTTTTTCAGCCATCAACCGGACCTCAACTTCGACAACCCGAACGTGCTCAAGGCGATCATCCGCACGATGCGCTTCTGGCTCGACATGGGCGTGGACGGGTTCCGGCTCGATGCCGTGCCCTACCTGATCGAGCGCGAGGGGACGTCGAACGAGAATCTTCCCGAGACGCACGCGGTGATCCGCAAGATCCGCGCTGTCATCGACGCGAACTACAAGGATCGTCTGCTGCTGGCCGAGGCCAACATGTGGCCCGAGGACGTGCGCGAGTATTTCGGCAACGAGGACGAATGCCACATGGCGTATCACTTCCCGTTGATGCCGCGCATGTACATGGCCATGGCGCAGGAGGATCGGCGCCCGGTGGTCGAGATCATGCAGCAGACGCCGGAGATCCCGGTGTCGAACCAGTGGGCGATCTTTCTTCGCAACCACGACGAACTGACACTCGAAATGGTCACCAGCAGCGAACGCGACTACATGTACCGCATGTACGCCGCCGATCCGCGCGCGCGGATCAACCTGGGGATCCGCCGGCGGCTGGCGCCCCTGATGGAAAACGACATCGACCGCATCAAGCTCATGAACAGCCTGCTGTTCTCGATGCCCGGTTCGCCGATCATCTACTACGGCGACGAAATCGGCATGGGAGACAACATCTACCTTGGCGATCGAAATGGCGTTCGCACCCCGATGCAATGGAGCCCGGATCGCAACGCCGGGTTTTCGCGCGCGGATCCGCAACGCCTTTACCTGCCCCCGGTCCAGGACCCGATCTACGGGTTCCAGTCGGTCAACGTGGAGGCGCAGACGCGCGAGCCGCATTCGCTGCTCAACTGGATGCGGCGGGTGCTCGCGGCGAGGAAGACGAGCCGGGCGTTCGGTCGCGGCACGCTTGCCTTCCTGAAGCCCGGCAACCGCAAGATCCTCGCCTACGTGAGGGAGCTGGGGGAGGAGACGATACTGTGCGTGGCGAACCTCGGCCGCTCGGCCCAGCCCGTCGAACTCGACCTGCGTGCGTTCAAGGGACGTGTGCCGGTGGAAATGTTCGGCCGCGTGGCGTTCCCGCCGATCGGCGAGCTGCCGTACCTGCTGACGCTACCCGGATCGGGTTTCTACTGGTTCCGCCTGTCCAAGGATGCCGAAGTGCCGTCCTGGCACGAGGAGTGGCAGGCACGGGACGACCTGCCGGTGGTCGTGCTGTTCGACGGCTGGACGAGCTTTTTCCGCGACCGGGTGGTGCCGTGGCGCATCGCGATGGCGACCAAGACGCGCACCCAGCTCGAAGAGGCCGTGCTGCCCGGATACATCGAGCTGCAGCGCTGGTATGCGGCCAAGGGCAGCCCGGTCAAGCGGGCGAGGCTGGCCGACCACGCGCTCTGGGAGCACGATCGGCAACAGTGGATGATCGCGCGCTTCGAGATCGGGGACGAAGACAAATCTTCGCCCGAACCGGTGTCGTATTTCGTGCCGCTCGCGCTGCAGTGGGAGGACGACGCGAAGGACGCGCGCGCCATGGAGCGTTCGCCCGCTACCATTGCAAAGACGCGCCAGCAGGCCAGCGTCGGGGTCATGAGCGACGCGTTTTCCGACCCGGCGTTCTGCCGCGCGCTGGTCAAAGCGATCGGCGAGGGCGGCGATGTGGCAATGGGGCAGGGCAGGCTGCGTTTCGTTCCGGGTGCCGCGTTCGCGTCGCTCGCGGGCACCGACATCGACAAGCTGGTCGTCGGCACGCCGCTTGCGCAAAGCTCGAATACCGCGGTCGCACTTGGCGAGCGCCTGTTCCTCAAGGGGTACCGACGCCTGCGTCGCGGAACCAACCCGGAATTCGAAATCGGGCGCTTCCTCACCGACGTGGCGAAATTCCCGAATTGCGTGCCGGTTGCGGGCGCGATGGAGTTCGTTGCCGCGGACAATACGGTCATGGCGCTTGCGCTGCTGCAGGCCTATGTCTCCAACCAGGGCGACGGCTGGACCTACACGCTCGAGTACCTCGACCGGCACTTCGTGCATGCAGGCAAGCCGGCTGAGTCCGTTCCTGAGGATGTGCACGGAACCTAGAGTACCCTCGCGCGCACGCTTGGCCAGCGCACGGCCGAGCTGCATCGCGCGCTTGCCACGCCCGGCGGCGGCGGGGATTTCGATCCAGAACCGGTGCTTGATGGCGACGTGTCCGGCTGGAAGGCCGGCGTGCTGGCCGAGGCGAAGACGACGCTCGAACTGCTTTCGCGCAGGGCGTCGCAGCTCCAGGGCAGGGCCGGTGAAGATGCGGCCGTCCTGCTGGACAGCCCCGGGCTCATCCCCACCCGGATCGCGGCTATCGGTTTCGACACGAGCGGTGCGCGCAAGCTGCGCTACCATGGGGACTACCATCTTGGACAGGTCCTGCTGCGCGACAACGACTTCCTGATCATCGATTTCGAAGGCGAGCCGGCGCGAACGCTGGAAGAGCGGCGCGCCAAGCATTCGCCGCTGCGCGACGTGGCGGGCATGCTGCGTTCCTTCGACTACGCGCGCTGGAGTGCCCTGCGACGCGCGGCGCAGAATCCGGAAGAGGAGGCGCACTGCGCGCCGCTGGCAGAAGCCTGGCTTCGCGAGGCGCGTGCGACATTCCTCGAGGGCTACGCCGAAGGCGTGGCAGATGCGGGACTGTTCGGCTCGTTCGCCGCCGCGGCGGGCTTGCTGAGGTTGTTCGAATTCGAGAAAGCGCTCTATGAACTGCGGTACGAACTGGACAACCGACCGACCTGGACGGGAATTCCGCTGGCCGGGCTGCGCGTCCTTGCCGGCTGAGCCGGCGGATCGCCTGGGCCGGGATGAACACGACGGGAGAATGCCATGAACGTTGATTTGCTGATCGAGCCCCTGCGCGCGCTGCTTCACCAGATGGGGGGATTCCTGCCGCGGCTTGCGCTGGCCGCGGTGGTCATGATTGCCGGCTGGTTGTTCGCAAAGGCAGTGCGTTTCGCAGTCGAACGCGGGCTCCGGGCGGTAAATTTCAACGTCCTGACCGAGCGTGCCGGGATCGACGGTTTTCTCGCGCAGGGCGGCCTGAAAACCGATACGACCGGGATATTCGCGATCCTGGTGTACTGGCTGGTGATACTCGCGGTGCTCGTCATCGCGTTCAATGGTCTGGGCCTCACCTACATCACGGATTTGCTCGGCAAGGTGATGCTGTTCGTGCCGAAAGTCATCGTCGCCCTGCTGATCCTCGCATTCGGCAGCTATTTCGCGCGATTCATCGGCAACACTGTGATTGCCTATTGCCGCAATGTCGGCGTGCGCGACGGCGACCTGCTCGGCAAGGTTGCGCAATACGCCCTGGTGGTTTTCGTGGTGCTGATTGCTCTCGACCAGATGAGCGTCGGCGGGGACATCGTCCGCCAGAGCTTCCTCATACTGCTCGCGGGTACCGTTTTTGCCCTGGCGCTCGCCTTCGGGATCGGCGGCAAGGACTGGGCGGCGGGACTGCTCGAGCGCTGGTGGCCCAGGGAAGACCGGAAAGACAAGCACATGATACTCCGGCCGGAACGCGGCATCTTGAGCGACGCCAGGCCGTTCAGCGCCGTCTGGCGCGGCGCGCCTCATCCGCGGGGCGCGACCTGGGACGGCGAGGGCGTGAACTTCGCCCTGTTCTCCGCGAATGCCGGGAAAGTCGAGCTGTGCGTATTCGACGACAAGGGCGAGGTCGAACTGCAGCGCATTGAGATCCGCGAGCGCACGGACGACATCTGGCACTGCTACCTGCCGGAAGCGCATCCGGGGCTGGTGTACGGCTACCGCGTGCACGGGGACTACCGTCCCGAAGATGGCCACCGCTTCAACGGGAACAAGCTGCTGGTCGATCCCTATGCGCGCGAACTGGCGGGCGAAGTGCGCTGGGACGACGCGCTCTACGGCTACACCATCGGCGATGCGCAGGCCGATCTCTCGTTCGATTCCCGCGACAGCGCGCCCTACGTGCCCAAGTGCCGTGTCGTGGACCAGGCGTTCACCTGGGGCGACGACCGCAGGCCCGCCATCCCGTGGCATGACACAGTGATTTTCGAGCTGCACGTGCGCGGTTTCACCATGCGCCACCCGGGGCTGTCCGAAGCGCAGCGCGGCACCTACGCCGGGCTGTCGTCGGCGCCGGTGCTGGACTACTTCCAGAGGCTGGGCGTCACTTCGGTCGAGCTGATGCCGGTGCACGCATTCATCGACGACCGGCATCTTGCGGAGCGCGGCCTGCGCAACTACTGGGGCTACAACACGCTCGGCTTCTTCGCGCCGGAGACCCGCTACTCGGCCTCGGGCAAGGTCGAAGGAATTCAAGACCATGGTGCGCAGCCTGCATGCGGCCGGCATCGAAGTCATCATCGACGTGGTCTACAACCACACCTGCGAGGGCAACCAGCTCGGGCCGACGCTGTGCTTTCGCGGCGTGGACAACGCCTCCTACTACCGGCTGGTGGACGGCGACCGGCGCCACTACATGGACTACACGGGCTGCGGCAATACGCTCAACCTCGAGCACCCGCGGGTGCTGCAGCTGGTGATGGATTCGCTGCGCTACTGGGTGGAAGTGATGCACGTCGACGGGTTCCGCTTCGACCTGGCCCCGGCGCTGGCGCGCGAGGGTGGCGCGGTGGAGCAACTCGGCGGGTTTTTCAGCGTGGTGCGCCAGGACCCGGTCCTCAACCGGGTCAAGCTGATTGCCGAGCCCTGGGACATCGGCGACGGCGGCTACCAGGTGGGCAATTTTCCCCTGGGCTGGGCCGAATGGAACGACCGCTACCGGGACGCGATGCGCGCCTACTGGCGTGGCGACGGGGGCATCATCGGCGAGTTCGCGCAACGTCTGACCGGCTCGTCCGACCTCTACGGGCGCGGCGGACGCAACCCCTTCGCCAGCGTCAATTTCATCGCCGCGCACGACGGCTTTGCGCTGCACGACGTGGTCTCCTACAACGACAAGCACAACGAGGCCAACGGCGAGGACAACCGCGACGGCCACGACCACAACCTGTCGTGGAACCACGGCGTCGAGGGTCCGACCGACGACCCGGAGATCATGGCCCTGCGCGAGCGGCAGAAGCGCAACCTGCTCGCGACGGTGCTGCTGTCGCAGGGCGTGCCGATGCTGCTGGCGGGCGATGAGCGCGGCCGCACCCAGCAGGGGAGCAACAATGCCTACTGCCAGGACAACGAGATTTCCTGGCACGACTGGTCGCCGGTGGCCGGGAACGAGCGCCTGATGGAGTTCACCCGCACCCTGATCCAGCTGCGCCGCGCGCACCGCAGTTTCCGGACAGAGCCCACCTCGAACCTGACTGCTTTGCAATGGCAATGTCCAGAGTAGCGCACAAATTTTTCCAAGCTGTGACCGCCGGTCGGTCCAGGCTTTATCCGCCAATCCCGCAACGCCGGTGCCGAGAGTCAGTATTTTAACCACATCCCGGCGGCAGGCGTCTATTGAATCAACGGATTTCCTTCCACTTTGTCGCCGCTAAATTACCTGTTAAGCTGAGAGTCGTTCCTTACTGTCAAGGAGGTTTTAACATGAACAATTTTTATCGTGCCTCAGGTGGCCTGTGCTGCTGCCTCTTTGCACTGCTTGCTCTGACGGATGCAGTGGCCCAGAGCGAGTATCAGGTTTCTCACACCATTGACGGTCAGCCGGATCTGCAGGGTGTTTGGGCCAACAACAGTATCACCCCGGTAGAGCGTCCGGACATGTTCGAAGACCGGGCCTTCCTCAATGAAGAGGAACTGGATTTTCTGAAGCGACGACTGGGTGAGATCCAGGCAGAGGCAGACGATGCCCTGTTTGGTGAACAGCTGTTTTATGCCGCCTTTTCCGGAAACCTGGAGTCGGGAGACCCCACTACAGGCAACTATGACCAGTTCTGGATGTCGGACCGAAGTGTTCATAACCGCACGTCTCAGATTATCGATCCACCCACTGGAAAATACCCCCGGATGACAGAAGCAGCGAGGGCCAAACAGAACCGTTACCTGGCATACCGACAGCCAGGTTTCATTGTCAGTACCTATCTGGATCTGCCCGCGGATGAACGGTGCATCAGCTACGGTGCTCCTTACCTTAATTCCGGTTACAACAGCTATTGGCAGATTGTGCAATCGAAAGAGCACGTGGTGATTCTGCAGGAGATGATGCACGATGCCCGTATAGTGCCGCTAACAGACAAACCCCATGCCCCCGAAGCCATTACGCTCTGGCATGGTGACTCTCGAGGCTACTGGGATGGAAACACCCTGGTGGTTGAGACGCGTAACTACTCGGACAAGAGCTCATGGGCGCACAACAATGCCGTTCTGAACGTGGAACGTTTCACCCGTGTCGGCGAGAATTCACTCCGTTACCAGCTCACTTCCTACAATCCTTACAGTTATACGGCACCGTACACCCGCGAGGTCATCTTCTCGCATTCCGAAGATCCCATTTATGAGTATGCCTGCCACGAGGGTAACTACGCGATGCCGGCTATCTTGAGAGGTTCCCGGGTTCTGGAACGACAAGCTGCGCAGGTTGAGAACTGAATTGCGCGCCGGGTGCCCATGCTGACACCGGTCTGACAGATATTCAGAGTGGCTCCTGAACGTGGATCCGATGCAGCGAATCGTTATTTTCAGCGCCCGGAGTTCGGGAGTGCCTGAACTGCTGGTCAGAAGGGCAATAGCGCAGCTTGACGGTCGCACAGACTTGCGCATCGTCGCAGTAATTCTCCCTGAACAACCTGAGCATCTTGCCAATCTTTCCGTTTGGGGGCTGAGAAAGCTGTCGTCCGCACTGAGGCTTCTGATTGGAAAACCCAGGCCTGGTGTGACCGGCCTTTCGAGGCCGGTCAGCCTGAAGAGGCTGTCAAGACTTTACGGGTTCGAGATTCTCGTTCCCCGAAACGGCGATATAAACGACCCGGAATTCATTGCACTGCTTAAAAACAGTTTACGGCCCACCCTGGCAATTTCTCTGTATTGCCTACAGAAATTCAGCCGGGAACTGCTACAGGTATGCAACCAGACAGTGAACTATCACAATGGCCTGTTGCCCCGGTACCGGGGGTTCAAGGCCACTGCCTGGTCACTTTACAACGGGGATGAAAGAACCGGATTTGCATTCCACCGCATGAACGAGAAAATCGATGATGGGCCGGTACTTTTTCAGGATTCTATTGTCGTTGATCCAACCAAGAATACCAATGAGGTGGAGATTCAGAAAGCGGAGGCAGCCATGCAGTTCCTGTCCCGGGTGATCGATCTGGCACTGCAGGGTGATCCCGGCCGGAGCCAGGAGGGATCGGTGAGAAACTACACGAAAAAAGACCTGCAGCAGATCACGGGCATTGAAGATCCGGGCCTTTACAGTGGCGATGAATTGCAGCGGCGACTGCGGGCGTTCCTTGCAATCAGCGTTTGCCTGGAGGGCTCCTGCTATCGGGTGACACGTATACGACCGGTCAAATCCGGTAAAGGCTTATTACCGTTGACGTTTCAAACCGCCGACGGCACCACATTTCAGATTACGCGCCTGGAGTTCCTTCCTCCCACACTGTTCCGGGTTCTTGAAAAGGTACGGCATGGATACTCCCGCCTGAGGCGCTCAGTGGCCAGAACCAGTGCACAGTGATCCCTGAGCAAACGCCGGCAGTGGTCTGGTAAAGTGTCCTTTCCGGCAGGGTCCGCAGCGGTCCTCGAGCAGAATACGGAAAGTCACAGTGGCCCAGGGTCATACCTCAGGTTCCCTAAAGTCCTGTTATAATTCTTCAGGGACTTTTGAATAATTACTCCTGCGCCAGAAGATAGTTGTTCCTGGATTCCCTGTCAGACCAAGCAGGATAAGCCTCAACCAACAGGTTGATTCCTGTTCGGTTGCTCTTCAGAAACCTGACCTGGAGATTGAAATGAAACTTCGTAATCGCTTTCCCAACCCCTTGGTTTTCCTGATGTTGTTTCTGGCTTCCCTGTCAGCGTCAGCGCAATCCGCCTGTAATGTGGCGGCGTTGCAAAGTCTGCCTGACCTGACTGTTGATTCCGCGCAATTTGAGACGTCACCAGTCGCCCACTGCAGGGTCGAGGGGACCATCGGCAGGGAGATTCATTTCAGGCTGCTATTACCGGAAGACTGGAACGGAAAATTCGTCATGGGCGGCGACGGCGGATTTGCCGGTACATTGAGCAATCAGGCAATCGCCCTTTCCACTGTAGGCGGTGAGAATATTCTGTTGTCCGGCTATGCGACTGCAAGCACGGACGTGGGCCACGTGCCCGGCCCTGGCGGAGGGGCGAATTGGGCGCTGAACAATCTTGAACGGATTGTGAACTATGGTCACCTGGGGGTACATCGTACCGCCGTGAACTCCAAATCATTGATTTCCGAGTACTACCAGCAACCTGTTGAGCGCAGTTATTTCTATGGCTGTTCCAACGGTGGGCGGGAAGCGATGATGGAGTCTCAGCGTTATCCGGATGATTTTGACGGCATTATCGCCGGGGCGCCGGCCTACAACTGGAGCGGCCTGGTGGCGGGGTTTCTCTCCAATACGCAAGCCATGTTTCCTGACCCGGAGAATCTTACTGAAGCGCTGCTGTCCCCTGGTGAATTGCAGGTTATTGAACGGGAAGTTCTCGCCCACTGTGATGCCGATGACGGTCTCGTGGACGGTATATTGAACGATCCGGGAAATTGCAGCTATGACATCGGACAACTTCCCGTCTGCAGCGGCGTGGACAACGACAGTTGTTTCACCGAGCAGGAAATAAACGCCGCCCGTACGGTTTATGAAGGACCTATCACGTCATCCGGGGAAAAGCTTTTTTCAGGGTTTCCTTTCGGAGGAGAACCCGACGTTGGCGGATGGGAAGTCTGGATAGCCGGAGGGCTGGAGTCAGAGCAGGCGACCGGCTATCCCAATCTGCAGTTCTACTTTGCTGTGGAGACTATGAAATACCTGTATTTTCATAACCCGGATTTTCAGTATTCAGGCTATGACCTGGCAGGCTATGAAATCGATTCCCGCTACGCGGATTCAACTCTAAGCGCCACGGATCCCGATCTCTCGGCCTTTCGCGCCCGGGGCGGCAAGCTGCTGCTTTACCAGGGCTGGTCTGATGCGGCCATAACCGCATTGGGGACCATCGACTATTATGAGCAGGTACTGGCACATGACGCCAGCGCCGGTGACGATGTGCGATTGTTTATGATGCCGGGCGTATTGCATTGCACCGGTGGCAAAGGCCCCTATTCAGTCAGATTCCTCGAAGCACTGGATAACTGGGTCGAAACGGGCGATGCCCCTTCGAGGCTTTCTGCAAGGTTTGTCCAGGGCAATCGGATTACCGAGGAATCACGCCCGCTGTGCGCGTATCCCGAGCTCGCCGTGTACGATGGTTCGGGGAACGCAAGAGAGGAAGGCAGTTTTCGCTGTGAAGCACCTTGACAGGCGGCCGAAGCCACTTTGGGTTACGACCGCCTTTCAGGAATCAGGGGCTCTCTGACCCTTCCGGCGATTGGCCTTCACGGGCCTCCTCGGCCCGATGGCCGGCCAGGATGTTTCTGATCCCGTAATTTCCCTCGTGACAGGCATATTCGTAAATCGGGTCATCCGAATAGGCAAAGATAATGCGCCTGGTGTAGTCGTCCGTATACGTGCCAGGGTCATGCACCCGTATGTCGTACTGCAGCTCGTCTTCATTCAGACGGGTGAATCGCTCTTCGTAGACACGCGCGGCTGTATCCAGTCCGGGATCGCTTTTTTCATTGAAGTTCTGCGTCTGAACGACCAGAGTGTCACCTTCAAAGTACCCTCTGGAACTACCGTTCCACAAACGGATATCTTCATCAAGCGGGGGAACGCCGGTAAGCGGTATCAGCCGGACATCGTGAAACATCTCCTGGATGATGGCAACATGGTCCCGGGACTGAACGATCTGCCAGTAACTGTTGTAGCCGGCCCTCAGGTTTGGCACTCCCCTGTGGACACAGCGTTCGGACAGTGACCGGTCCAGCCACGAATCTGCGGGATGTGCGTCGAGCCATTCACGCAATTCCCTGGTTGCCTGGACGGCAGCTTCGGTCATCGCCGGATAACGGCCGTCCGGCGGGTCGATTATCTGAGACGTCCGCTTCTGCAGGGTGCGTTCCACCATCCACTGCTGATCGTAATTGCCGGTGCCTTCATCACGGGACGACTCATTACCCCCGAATGCCGCTTCCAGCACACTGTCGCCAAACAGTGCATCCCCCGCGCTGTCATAAATTTCGTTCAACCTTGAATTGAGAAACTCGAGTTCCTCGTCGGTCATGAACTCGCGGTTACCAAAATAGCGCGGTCGCTCTATTGGTGTAATCGAATTGTTGGCGATGACCCCCTGTAAATCCGGCTGGCCATCCACGGTTCGCCCGACCTCGAAATCCGCTGCGACCAGGTTGGCAGCGCCAAGCAGGCCGGATACCGCTCCCAGGAGCGACCAAATCGCACGGCGGTTTGATTTTTTCATTCTGGTGCCTCCGATCTGTGAAAAGTGGCAGGAACACTCCCGCGTGCAAGCGGCATGATCCCAACTGTTAACGTCGTTAAAGGTTGAGGTTGTTTCGTTTCCTTTCTATTTCAACGCCGGGCGAATTTGTTGTCAACCTGTAAACCCGGCATTCCGGCATCTTCCTGATTCCCTAATCCTCCGCGGTTATCCTGTCCCAGCGCAGTCTGCCCGTTACCCTGTCGCCATTGCGGGTTTCAAGGAAAAGGGAACTGCCATCGGCAGAAAACTCAAGGTATCGCACCAGGGATTGGCCCAGCAGGTTTTCGATGTTGGTACCTTCTACATGGTGGATTACTGCCTGTCGTGCCGTGTCGATGGAATAGGCGCCAAAATAGGAAATAAAACCCGCTCCCGGGCCACCGTCGGCCATCAATTGCGCAGTCATCCGACCTACGCTGTCGTAGCTGATTCGTCCCACCGAGTAGGGTTGTCGAACAGTATTGCCGTTTTCGTCGATGCCATTGTAGAAAACCAGGCTGTAGCTGCCGATCAGCTGGCTCTTCAGGGTGTCCATGTCGCCAGGCTGCTGGCTGTTGGCCAACACCGGGGTCAGCAATACGCCCAGCGAAAGGATAAAGGGTAACAACTTGGTTCGACTCATCTGAAACTCCCTAACGTTGTCTAAGTGGTAGTGTGCAGGACTCTCGCGCACTAATGAAATTTTGAAAGCAGGGCCTGATAGTGCCGGGAACGGCTGATTAAGTCCCGCGGAGCATTGTGGGCTTAATCAAAGGCACCCTGGCTTTCGCAGGAGGCAGCCCGCAGAGTACACTCCCTTGCCCCGAAAACAGAATACAGATTGCCAATCCGCATACTGCCTGCCAGGGCTGCATCATGAAAAAGCTGATTGCAGGAATCGAGGTCACTGCTTGAGGAATCCCGCACACAACCAGGGCGTAGCCGGCAGCCAACTGCGGACCGCGCCCCTCCGGGGCACCCTCACTCAGAAAAATGCCCTGAAAGCCGGAGCATTGCGGTAGTTAATCAGAGATTCCCTAAAATTTGGGACAGCTATGACCTCTTGGCTAATCATTCAGAGGTCCCCTAAATTGGAACCCGGCACCGAGTGATCTCTAGCAATTCCAGGAATTGAGGAAGATTCGCCCGGGTGCCACTGCAGTCCACGAGAAAGGGTATTAATTGCAGGGCTTTGTGCTAGAGTTGCCCGATCAAAACAAAAACAAGGAGTGCCGCCATGTTCCTCCCATTCCGCATGTTCTGTGCACTTTGTGCGTTAGTATCGTCCTCGGTTCTGGCCCAGAGCGCTTCGATTTCCAGCCCTCCCAGGACTGAGTACGGCTATCCCGATTTTCAGGGATTCTGGCAGAACCTGCATCAGACACCGCTGGAAAGGCCCGTAGAGCTCGGGGGCAGACGAGCCTACACAGACAAAGAGGCTGCAGGGCTGATTCAGCACGCCAACACCGGCCTCATCGAGAAAAATGCGGCGCTCGATCCCGGGCGCGGCGCCCCGCAGGAAGGCAGAGTTACCAATAAGGCCGATGACGACTACGATGAATTTCCCATCGATATCGCCATTGTGAACGGTGAATTCCGCACTTCTCTGATAGTCGATCCGCCAGACGGGCAGATTCCCTACCTCGAATGGCCATTACGCCCGGGTCTTGAGTTCTTTTTTTCATTAAGGGCAACGGGACAGCGTTTTGACGGGCCCGAGGCCGCCTTTGCGGCTGAACGGTGCCTTACGGCGGGCCCCCAATTATCCATGCTGTACCAGCGTGGACTTTCTCCTTATACCCAGATTGTGCAGACAGAAGATTACCTGATGATATTAGGGGAATATCCCTATGATGCCCGGATTATAAGAATCGATGGGGGCCATCCGGAACAGGGATTTCCCAAGTGGATGGGGGATTCGATTGCGCACTGGGAAGGTGAAACCCTGGTGATTCACACTGAAAAATTCCGTAGAGAACAATCATTCCCACCGATCCTTTCAAGTGAACAGACCGAAATCGTTGAACGACTGTCACTTGCCGAAGACAATGTCATACTCTACGAATACACGGTGACCGACCCGGGTTTATACAGGCAGCCTTTTACTGCGCAGATTCCATTCACAAGAATGCCTTCAGGACAGGTGCTCTACGAGTATGCCTGCCACGAGGGTAATTTTTCCTTTGTGGGATCTCTGACAGGAGCACGGGTTGAAGACATTCAGAATGAACTGAAACAGGATACGAACTGACACGGTGACTAGCAGTTACCCCATTTCCGTTTCCGGGGTGCAGAAAACATGAGTGAATTGGAGGGAAGAGCATGGCAAAAAAGGGCTGGCTTTGGATCGTTGCGGGTTTCTGGCAGCAGGCGGCCGGGGCGGTGGCTCTAGCGGGTAGCGGCCCGGGCGCTTGAAGCTGCGGAGCTGACAAATGAAGAGCGGGCCAATGTTCAGCTCGTCAACGACTTCTGTGCAGCCTGGCCAAGCCATGATCTTGACAGAATAATGGCTTTTTTTGCCGAAGACAGCGCCTACCGGATGACCGAGACCGCGGAACTTGCCGATGGTCGTGACGCCGTATCAGCGCGAATTCAGGCGATCCTCGACAATGTCGAGCGCTTCGAGGTGCTCGATACCTTCGCGCGAGGGCCGATGGTAATCAATGAACGAATTGATTACTTCTCTGATTTCGCCATCAAGTCCTGGCACGGCGTCGGGGTCTTTTTCATCAGGAACGGAAAGATTGTCGATTGGTACGATTACACAATGGCGATGGAGCAGGCCCCGATCAATCAGAGGCGATAGGAAGAAGAAAAGGAACCTATTAATGGTCATGATACTGATCCTTTGAGCTGCACCGGTCGTGCAGGTGCAGGCGGATGTGTCATTTATGGCGGCACGGGTTGGAGCGGTAGATGTACTCGGCACCGGCGAGTTTTACAAGCGGGCTTCTGGTCTCAGGGAAATAGAGCGCATCGAACTGGGGGATGGAAGAATCGAGCTGATACTTGGGTTCAGGGGTGATGAGGGCACAACCAATGGTCTTGTCTTTACAAAAGTGTGTTTCGGGTGAGCACTTTACTGCCTTTGATTCATAATGGACTGTCGGCTGGAAGTCAAATACAATAACCGAGTCAGATACCACATACGGAGAAAGCTACGCTCTAATTGCGAATAGGACCCTGAGTTAAGAAGTCCTCCTTACGCTGTACTACGCTGACAGTAACACCGGGTCGAAAAGGACTTCGACGTGCTGCTGCCAATTCCCTCGCCCGGCGGGCTCCTTGCGGCCGGATCGCCGCACCACTACCGGCGCCATCAGCTTGAAACGACACTGCTCTATCGGTGCCGTGAGGTCTCGCCCTATCCCGATTATCTGTACGATCTAGCACAGTGCCGCCCTTGACTATACATACAATGTAGGTACACTAAATCCCATGGCTCACTCCCTAGGAACCAGTATCAGCTCTCGACTCTTAGTTGTTTGCCATTGCGTTCGTTCTGGAGACACCATTCGCATCATTTCTGCTCGCAAGGCACTGAAGCAGGAAAGAAAGGTATATGAGGGATTTAGAAATGCGTAAAAGTTATGATTTTTCAGATTCGGTAAAGAACCCTTACTCGAAAAAACTGAAGAGGCAAATTACGATTCGACTCGATGAAGATACAATCGGGTATTTTAAGGAACTAGCTGAAGCAAAGGGGATTCCATTTCAGAGCCCAATTAATTTGTATCTGAGGGATTGTGCCCAAGAACAACGTGACTTGAAGCTTCAGTGGAAATAACAGATAACAAATAAGGATATGTCGCCAGCAAGCTGGCTGGGACGGCTTCCACTGCGTTCCAGCCGCCCCATAATGCGGCGTTATGCAGCTAAATATATATCGAGAAATATTCTACCGAAGAAAAGGATATGAAGGTCAGGGATGTGATTAAGATGTTAGAGGACGACGAATGGAATCTGGTAGCTACTAGAGGAAGCCATCGTCAATATAAGCACATCTCAAAACCGGGCCGCGTCACTGTACCTGGTAAATTAGGGGATGATATAGCTGCTGGCACCCTAATTAGTATACTGAAGCAAGCCGGCCTTAAGTAGCGAGATCCGACTATGAAATATGCGATTGTAATAGAGAAAGCCGAGGGAAACTTTTCCGCATACGTTCCTGATCTTCCAGGGTGCATTGCGACAGGTAAAAGCGTAGAGGATGTGGAGCGCGAAATTCGTGAAGCCATCAAGTTTCACATCGACGGTATGCGAGAAGATGGAATTACGATTCCGGAACCAAGCAGTCGTGTGGAGTATGTGCATGTCGGCGCATAACCATCAGTTTAATCGGCCCCTCGGGCCTTAGGACGTGCCGATGCCGCACCTATTAACCAGGGCGTTATGCGTCTTCATTAACTAACGAAGTAATGTCATGCCACCGAAAATCAGGGATTTGATTTCACAGCTAGAGCGTGCGGGCTTCAAGGATCGAGGCGGGAAAGGGAGTCACAGAAACTACGCGCACCCCAATGCTCAGAGACCAATTACTATTTCTGGACGATTGGGAGATGATGCTAAACTTTATCAAGTCCGGGCTGTTTCAAAGGCTATTGAGGAGGCCCAAAAATGAAAGAGAGTTCCAAATACGTAAAGATCGTCGAATGGTCTGAAGAAGACCAATGCTATGTAGGTAGTGCACCTGGATTAATTTACGCTGGGTGTCACGGTGACGATGAGCAAGCAGTGTTTGCAGAGCTTTGCCAGATTGTTGAAGAAGCTATTCAAACATACAAGATCGACAATAAACCGCTTCCACCTGCAACCTCTGGTCACGACTATGCAAACAAGATGCAATCAGTCGCATAACAAGAGCAAGCAGTACGCGCCTGGCGGCGCCGGACACTCGCTACGCTCGCGCCACTGTTGCTGACGTTAGACCGCCAGCGGTGCCGATCCGAACCGACAGAGAACTGTGGACACTGACAACAAGCCTACATCCCTCCTCGCCGCTGCAGTGGTGATCTTGTTCGGGTTGTCCGCTACGAGCACCGGCGTTGCACAAGACGCGAGAGCCCTTCAAGAGATGCAGGTAAAGCTGCTGCAAAACGCACCACTTCCGCGAAGTCCCCTTCCCGAGCTTCGATCCTCGATTCCCGCCACCGGATGGTTTTCCACAGCCATTCGAGCTCAGCCAGGACTATCCGTCCACATATGCAGACGACACATTCCCCTTGGATGGAGATCGATTTCGCGGCGCATCCGCACGAGTACCTGCGGGCTGTGCTCGACTATTGCCTCGAAGGCAACTTGGATATCGACTTCCGAGTCGCCGAGAACCCCGTCCGAAAGTGGTTTCATGCTCCGTGGATGCACGATGACGGAGAAGCGAACGGAGCTGGCCGCGAGTATCACCACGGGCTAACGCGTGAGCGCCGCTCCAGAGAGTTGGAACTTCACCAATTGCAGAAGTCGCGCGCTCAAAACTGGGCGGTCGGCTTCTACAATGACCGAGGTGGCTACACACTTGGTAAGGTTTGGCTTACGCCCTCGGGATATCCGGACCCGTCCGTAGCTACCTTTCCTGACAACACCGTTACCTTCAAGCTTCTTTTTACAGACGCTTCTGTCGCAGAAGTTCCCTTTCTTGCAGAAAGCAAGGAGTGGATGGCAAACATCTATCCCGACACGAGATACCAAATGCCCCGCGTTGACAAGACAATGCGGCTCCTCCAGATCGACGTAGCGGTAAAAGACCCGCGCGTTGCTGCTACAAGCGGGTGGGTCTTCGGGACGTTCGTCTACGATGGCGCTGCTCCAGGACCAACTCTGTGGGACCGCATGATCCCCGTCGGGCTTAGCTGGGGAGATGATCCCGGGGAAAGAAAGCTCATGAATCGAGACGGCGTGTTCGTGAACACGGCGCTTTCGGAATCGCGAATCAATTCATCGCTTGTAGAGCAAGCCGGCTGGGAGTACGGCGGGCGTGCATATGTCCGTCACCACGGTCTTGGGGGACGCCTAAATGGTCCAGTAGATAATCCGGTGTCGTCGTGTATCTCATGCCATGGCCGCGCTGGCACATTTGCCGATGCGCTACCGCTTAACGTGAATTCTGGCAAGCCTATGGAGTTCGCGCTGTTTTCGGTTCAACGTCCCAGTCAGTTTCCTGCCGCGAGTTTCGACAAGTTCTTTAGCCTGGTGCGTGGTCTATCGCACATTCAGGTCGTAGATGGCGAGAAGTTCATCACGACTGACTACTCGCTGCAAGTCAGTGCCGGCATCCGAAACTTCTATCAGAGCTTGAGAACAGGCCCGGAAGTCGACAGGTTGCATTCCTTGAGTTTGACCACCGAAGCTCCGGAAACGCTACGGTCGGCCAGGCCGCTTCCAAGAGTCACGCGAGAAATTGATTAGGCGGTCTAACAACAGCATGCAGCGGACGACGCTGCGCGCCGCCGCTGATGCTGAGCGTTAGCTGATATGGGCATCCACAACACTGAGTACGAGTCACCAATTCACTGGCGCTACTTCTTGGGGCTGGAAGAGGATTTGTTGAGAATTTCCCGATACATTGAGTTTTCAGATGCGAATTATTCAACGTATTCAATTGAACTAGCTTCTATTCTATTGGGTGCATCTTCCGAAGTAGATGTAGTTGCGAAGCAATTATGTAAGAAATTGAAAACTGGGAAGAAAGCCGAGAACATAAAGCACTACACAGACCAGATTGCACCATCAATTCCAGCCATCGGTAATTTCATAGTTGAGCTACCAAGATTTGGGCTGAGACTGAATCCTTGGGAGCATTGGTCGCTTACACACAGAAAGTCCCCTATATGGTGGACTGCGCACAACAACGTCAAACACAATCGGCATACCTCGTTTAATGAGGCAAATTTGAAGAACGCACTAAACGCAGTATCTGGTCTGTATGTGCTCGTCCTTTATTTATACCAAGAGCTATCTGAAGCTGGGCGTCTGGCGCCCAATCCAACAGTTTTCAGGCCGGGCGAGGCGCATTTTGGAGGTACAACGGTATGGGATACGGATATGCTAATCAATTATGCATTGCACAGCTAACAATCAATTGCACGCGACCAGCTGCGATGGCGCGTGAATACGGGCGTGTGTGCCGGGCATGGCACTTAACTCGAGGGGTGCAAGTCCTCTTACCAGGTATTCGCAGAGCCGAAGGTTAGCGAAAGGACAAGGGCATCATCGTGAGGTGGGGTCTGAAGGAAGTCCAACGCGAAATCGCGGGGCGATGAACAAGAACCCGATATGAGGTGTGACGTATCCGGGGCCAGTGGGCACGTGACCATTAAGCCCTCCATCTGCAAATGGGATACGTTTTATAAATCGGGCGTCTACGCGAGGAAAGTTAAGTGTCTTACCCCGGGAGATCTGTCTTGTGTCGAGGGAACGACTGAGCATCGGGCGACCGGCGCTGACCGCAAGACAGAAGTCAGCAGAAGACATAGTAGGGAGTGCCTCAGTATTCCCGAAGGTCTGAACGTTTACGGGATTGGTCGGGACGAAGGACAGACGTATGGCCTCTGATAAATCTGATGTTGGGTCACCGCGGCAAGCGGTGGAGGAAACGCCGGTCAACGAAACCCGGAACCAATCACAGGTTGCTGATTCGTTATTGGCGCAAGTGCTGGAACCGGAGAATCTGGTGCGCGCGTTGAATCAAGTAAAACGCAACAAGGGAGCGGCAGGTGTGGACGGGATGACGGTGGCGATGCTGCCGGAATACCTGAAAGCACACTGGCGCGAGTTGAAGGAACAACTTGAGAACGGAAGCTACCAACCCCAAGCCGTAAAGCGGGTGGAGATACCCAAGGCGGACGGGCGCAAACGCAAACTGGGTATACCGACGGTAGTTGATCGGCTTATCCAGCAGGCGCTGGCGCAAGTGATGAGCCACCAATGGGAACCAGAGTTCCACCCGCACAGCTATGGCTTCCGGCCGAAGCGTAGTGCACATCAAGCGGTGCGCCATGCACAGGTACTGATGGTAAGCGGCAAGCGTTGGGTGGTGGACATTGATCTGGAGTCCTGCTTCGACCGCGTGAACCATGATCGGCTCATGCACAAGTTGAGGAAGAAGATAACAGAGCAGCCACTGCTGCAACTAATCAAGCGCTATCTGAAGGCACCAGTGCAGGCTGGCAAGCAAATCAGCAAGAGTCGGGAAGGCGTGCCGCAAGGCGGTCCCCTGTCACCCTTGCTGGCAAACATTGTGCTGAACGAACTGGATTGGGAATTGGAGAAACGTGGCCATGATTTTGCTCGCTACGCGGACGACTGTCAGATTTATGTGGGCAGCGAACGAGCTGGTAAACGGGTGATGGCTAGCGTGCAGCACTTTATCGAAGAAAGCCTTCGGCTCAAGGTGAATAACGAGAAGAGCGCGTGGATTGGGCCGGAACAGGAAATTTCTGGGTTTCAGTTTTAGTCGGCGAGCGGGTCATAAGCTGACTGTGTCAGACAAGGCACTGGAGAAGCTGAAAGACACGGTACGCGGGCTTTGGCGCTGTCGAACGCGAGGCCATGGGATGGCCGTGTGATTGCAGACTTGAGGGAAAGCCTGCTCGGCTGGAGAGCTTACTTCGGGATTGCCGAAGTGAAGGGCCTGCTGCAAGACACGGACAAGTGGATACGACGAAGTTGCGGTGTTATCTGTGGAAGCAATGGGGTCCAAAGGGCTACTGGGATGCTGAGGCGGCTGGGGGTGGAACGGCAACTGGCGTGGAATATTCAGCCAAGTCTGCCCACGGCCCTCGGCGGTTGAGCAGGAGTCCGGCGCTGTACAGGGCGTTACCGAACAGATACTTTATGGACTTGGGGTTGCCCCGCTGCAGCATATGAACAGTAAGTAAACGAACCGCCGTGGTACGTGATCCGTATGCTCGGTGGTGTGGGAGGAGCGGGGCCGTGAGGGCTCGCCCTATCCCGATTAGCTGGATAAAAAGCGAGGAGTCGGTAATTCATAATGAAAGAAATAATTGTCAGGGAAGCACCTTCATTACCCGCTCTCCCCACTACAGTCCTACCCGCTATTGAACAGCTCGTTTCAGCACTTGGGATTCTGAGAAATGTTCTCGCAAGCGCAGAAGAGATTGAATATGCATAAGCGAGATTCTCCTAGAGAGCTACGGGAAATTCCAGAGCATTTGCGAGGTGAGCTAATTGCAAGAACGCGAGTTGCTGTAAGCACAGGTTTGTTCGACGGGGCAATGAACTACATTTGGAATGCAGCAGTCCTTCAGTCTCCGCGACAAAATAAGAACTTTTGGTTTGCCTGTTGTAGCTCAAATATTACAAAGAGACTTTGAAGAAAAGCATTTACTAGAGCAACAAGACAGTCGTCTTTTAGAGCTCTGCCTAAAGTTAAATATCGTTGACGAAGATGGTTTTTTCTTCTTAGACCAATGTCGTAATGTCAGAAACAATTTCTCTGCGGCGCATCCAACGCTAGGTAAAGTTAATGACCGGGAATTTACAACTTTTCTGAACCGTTGTGTCAGATACGCGCTTGCTGACTCATCTTCTCCACAAGGAGTAGATATTGGGGCATTTATTTCAGCTGTTAAAGGCCCCCGGTTTAATGAGCAACAATGCGGAATTTGGGTTCAAAGGCTTGCCAGCACCCATGATGCCCAGAGGCAAATGCTCGTCTCTATGGCGCATGGAATTTACTGCGATCCCAATACGCCCGAGCAGGCACGGCTAAATTCAATAGGTATCTGTCGAGGCTTGATTCCTTCATTTAATGCATCGATCCGTTCAGAACTAATCAACAACCACACAGAATATGTTGCCAAGGGTTATCAAGATAAACACGCTGCATCTCTCCAGTTTTTTGAGAAATTGGGGTTGCTTGGCTTGCTCAACGAGTCTGAGCAACACCACATTTTTACTCGAGCAATAAGTAGGTTATGGGATGTCCATAACGGTATGAACAATTTCTACAATGAACCGGCCTTTGCGGAAAGGTTATTGGAGCTTACTAGCCAAGGGGCTGTTCCAGAAACCGCACAGGAGCAATATGTTCAAACTGTAGGTTGTTGCCGAGTTGGTAATGGTTATGGGGTTTCTAATGCTGCCGTCAGATACTATGACCAAATGATCCAGAATTTCTCACCAAGAGAAATCTCAGCACTCATTCAGTCAGCGACTCAAAATGCCAATCCGCTTGGTCGTCGTGTACAGGCAGGCGGCTCATATAGAGCCAACTTCAAAACGCTGCTTAGCCTAATCGATCCAGCAAGCATACCCAATGTGGTTAGCGCAGCATATGTTCAATTCATGCGTTAAAAATCAGCTAACAAAGGGCTCCAAGGGACGCTCCGCTTCGCTGCGCGCCCCTGAGCCCAGGCGTTAGCTGCTTCGAGGTAAAACCATGCAAAGCAACCTAGACAAGTTCAAGGAAGACCTCGAGAATCTGGTGAACAAGGGCAAGCTCCTCCAGGTTGCCATGGAATATGAGTGCTTCCCAGAGCGGATAGAGGAACTCTACGGCAAAGACAAGGATGGGAAGAAGTTGCTGAAAGGCCTCCCCAGCTTCGGCAAGGAATATCAATCCTGGTATTCCGAATCCTCCGCAGTAGTAAAGCAGCTACTTCCCGATCGCTTCGATGATTTCGTTCGCCACTACCAAAAGCCTAAACCACGTAAAGACATTTCATACGAGAATTATCGGATAGAGGATTATCTGCAGGGGCTGACCGTTACTAGAGGATGGGAAAAGGAGAAGGTTGTAGGTCAGGATGCCGCAATTCCACACTTCCGCCAACAGCTGGCAATTCTTGAAGCCGTTCAGGCTCGGTTCGAAAGTACCCTTTTCGACATTAGGCAACTGGTCCAAGCCGACCTGTTTGATTGTGAAATTGAAGCAGCGAGAGAACTTCTTAAGAAAGGCTTTGTAAGGGCATGCGGCGCCGTCGCTGGCGTTGTTCTTGAAAAGCACTTGGCTCAAGTAGCCGACAACCACAACGTCAAAACCCGCAAGAAACACCCTACTATCAGCGACTTCAATGATTTGCTCAAGAATGATGGGGTGCTTGATACGCCGTCGTGGAGGCAGATTCAGCGGCTCGGGGACATCCGCAACCTGTGCGACCACAATAAAGATCGTGACCCCACCGAGCAAGAAGCCGAGGAGCTAATCAGTGGTGTCGAAAAGTTCACAAAAACGCTCTTTTAGGAGGGCCGCAGCTAACAAGGGCAAGCAGTACGCGCCTTCGGCGCTGGATACTCACTCCGCTCGCACCGCTGTTGCTTAGCGCTAACCCTATTTGAGCACTGAGCAATATCATGGAAGCAGAGATACTTGATAGGCCGCCATTATCAGGAGATTTTGAAGAACACAATTTTTCAAAGTCTGGAAACACTCTGTGGGTAAAGTTCTTTGACGAAGAATATATCGAGTGGGTGGGCATATTTAGTCAAAGTGGTTGGAGTTCCTATAATACCGTCCTTCGTGTTCCCAAAGTGAAGCTATTTTGGTTGTTGCAGGTGGTCAGGATATTTTGTTGATCCAAATAAAAGAGAAATAGTTTCAACAACTGAATGGGACGGTATCGACAATATCCGGTGGCCACCTTAAAATCCCCCACCTGTGGCCGGGTCAAAATCCCCCCCAGGGACGGCGGCAGGAATGGGTTGATTGTTAATCGTTCTGCTCCCTTGGCGTCTCCCGGCGCCCGCCTGAGCCGGTAGCTGCGGCCCTGGAACTCGGCAAGCACACTGCGGTGCATCAGGCGGTCCAGGATGGTGGTCGCTAGTGCCGTGTCACCGAGGTAAGTATCCCAGTCGGCGATGACCCGGTTTGACGTGATCAGCACACTGCGGCGCAGCTTGTAGCGCTTGTGGATCAACGCCTGCAGTTCGTCCGCACACTCCTGGGCGATCCGCCGGGCCATGAACAGGTCGTCCAGGACCAGCAGGTCGGCGTCAAGGGCGGGTTTCAGCCGCTGCTGCTTCCCCAGGGTCGGGGTGAGCACGAGGGTGCTGAGCAACTCATCCGCCTCGGCGTACATCACGCGTAAGCCGGCGCGGACGGCCGAGTAGGCAACCGCTTTGGCGATATGGCTTTTGCCGGTGCCGGGCGGACCGATCAAGATGGCATTTTCCCCCTCGGCGATGAACTTCAGCGTATTGAGTTCAAAGCAGGTGCGTTTGGGGATTTTGGGATTGAAGCCCCAGTCGAACTCGGCCAGGGAAGTGCGCTCATCCAGGCCGGATTGCTTATAACGCAGCTCGGCCTGTCGCGATTGGCGGCGATCCAACTCGTCCTGCAGGATCGCGGAGAAGGTCTCCAGGAACGACAGGTCGGCGGCCTGCGCTTCCAGCACCCGGGTTTCCAGGGTGGCGTGCATACCGGACAGGCGCAGCTGCTTGAGGGCTTTTTCGATTTCCATCATGGTCATGCTCATGACTCGGGGTCTCCTGTGTTGTGTTGAGGTTGAGTGCCACGCGCGAAGAAGGCGGCGTACTCGGCGGTGTTGCGGATGAGGTCGTGTTGCTGGGTCAGGGACGGCGCTGTGGGGGACTCGAACGGCAGTTCCCCCTGTCCGGCCTCGACTTGGCCAATGGCCTCGCTCAGCGGCTGCTCGGCCAGGGCACGAACGCGCTTGTAGGAGCGGATGCCCTGGGTCAGTGCGGTGCCGCCGCCTGCTCCAGGATGCAGTCGGGATAGCGTCCGGCGAGGCCGACAATGCCCCACATGCTCTTCTGGGCTTCGCGTCCACGCCGCTCGAACAGTGCCTGGCACAGCGCATGGGTGTTGGGTCCGATGGCCTTGGCCCGGGTCAGGATCTGCCGGGTTTGCCGCGAGGGATTGAACACCCGCTCGGCATCGGGCAGTTTGACCTCGCCCTTGCGGGTGGCGCGTGGGTGCCGGCGGATCAGTTCGAGTGTTTCCACGATCGCGGATCTCGAGTTCGTGCTCGTAGAGGCGGATCAGGACACGGCTGCCGATCCGTGCCGGCCGGGCGGCGTACCAGGCGTTGTCGACCTGGATGGTGGTGTCATCGCCCACCGTGCGGGTGCCCTCTTCGAAGTAGCGGAAGCGCTCCAGGGGCAGCGGCTGCAGGGCCGGGCGTTCTTCCTGGAACATCTCCTCGACCTGGCGCTTGGCGCGACCGTGGATGCGCTGGGCGGCCCACTTCTCCTCCCAGTGCATCAGGTAGGCGTTCTGCTCTTCCAGTGAGTCGAAGCGTTTGCCCTTGAGGGCGGTGGCCTGGGTGTGCTGAACCGCGCTCTCGACGGTACCCTTTCGATTCGGGTCTCGAATGCGCGCCGGGTCGGCCACAACGCCGTAATGCGCGAGCATATCGGCATAGACACGGTTGAGTTCCGGCTCGTAGATATCCGGGGTGATCACGCCCTCCTTGAGATTATCCAGAACGCAGTATTGCGGGCAACCGCCGAAGTAGCGGAAGGCCTCCTCATGCAACCGGGCCCAGACCTCGTTGCTGGACTTCCACACAACCTTGCGGAACGAGCGACGGGAGTAGCGCAGTGTCATGACAAACAGGCGTGGTCGCCGATAGCGGCCAGTGGGGCCGTAACGGGTCAGGGCCCCTTGCCCGTAATCCACCTGTGCCTCTTCACCGGGATGAAACGCCAGCCGGTCGAACTGTCTGGGCTCAGAGGTGCGCAGGTGCCGGCAGAAGCGCTTCACGCTGTTGTAGGCGTGGGTGAAGCCATGCGCATCGACCAGTTCCTGGTAGATTGCGGTGGCATTGCGCCCCAGGCGCACCTGTTCCTCAATCCACTCCCGGTGGGGTTCGCAGGCTGAAGGCGTCGGTATGTACCCCTTGGCCGGACCAGCCCCCGGTGGCCGGGGTGGGGGATTTTGAGCCGTCCCGCTCATGGAGTCGGTGGCCGGGACGGGGGAGTTTGGCGGGTCTGTCAGCGTATCCAACGCCATCGCTTGGGCGACCTTGCGGATGGTCTTGCGGTCGACCCCCGTCTTGCGACTGATCTCTCGCTGTGACACGCCGTTCTGCAGCAACGTGATCACAGCCCCCATTCGGTGTGGCTTCAAGACATTCACTCCTTGCCCCTCGCTTGATGAAAAGGGGCCATGATGTCCTGCCGTTGGAGTGCCGCCAAAGGCGGCTTGATCAGGTCCTCAGGTGGGGGATTTTGAGGTGGCCATCAGTGGGGGATTTTGGGTGGCCGCCGGGGAGAAAAACAGTACTGTTTTTCTGAAACACTGTGCCGGAATTGCCGGCATCGGTTTGCTACAAAGCGCCTATACATCAAGCTCACAAATGCATTGCCAAGCACAGTTTTTTATCTCATAGTATAGATGCCTAGTGACTTGCTACCCCGCAATAAATACCATGAAAAATACCATGCTCAGAAATTGCTCTCGTTTGCTCATATAGATAGACGTAAGACTTAAAAACTGATTGCCTTTCTTTTTACCCTGATTTATATTCATTTTTGTTAATTATGAATATTCGAGGTGCGATATGGCAACGACAAGTCTTAGCCTGGGTGAGCACTGGGAAGTCTATATCAAGAACGAAATTGCCAGTGGGCGGTACGGCTCCGCCAGTGAAGTAGTTCGTGATGCTCTCCGCGCAATGGAGGAGCGGAAAAGCAAACTCGATGCTTTACGGAGTCATTTGGCCCAGGGCGCTGAACAGGCCAGAGCCAATGAGTTCATAGATAATTTCACCATGGACACACTGATCAACGATCTGGATAACGAAGCCTGATGCCCGGATTCAGAGTCACCCCGAGAGCTCAGGATGACTTGAAAAACATCGGCCGTCTCCCAGAGCGACAATGGAATGGGGCAACGTAATGCCTACCTGAAAGCACTCGAAAAACGCTTTGGCTGGTTAGCCGAAAATCCGCAATCGGGCAAACACCGCGCGGATGTGGCTGAAAGGCTAATACAGCTTTCCACAGGGCGAGCATGTTGTCTTCTACCTGATTGGAGATAAAGGCATTGATATTATCGGCATCCCGCACAAGGAGATGGATATCATTACTTATTTCCTACCTGACTGAACAATCGGGCATTCAAATGAAGTGCCTGTTGTTGCCAGCCAGTGCCAGACATTGCCTGTCAGTGCCGGTCACTCCCACTCTATAGTGGCAGGCGGCTTGGAACTGATGTCGTAGCCAACCCGGGAGATCTCCTGTATCTCGTTGATAATGCGGCTGGATACGGTCTCCAGCAGTTCATAGGGAAGCCGGGCCCAGCGTGCGGTCATGAAATCCACCGTCTCCACTGCCCGCAGATTGATCACATAGGAATAACGCCGGGCGTCGCCGACAACACCGACCGATTTCACCGGCAAAAACACTGCGAAGGCCTGGCTGACCTTGTCGTAGTAATCCGCCTTGTGCAGTTCCTCGATGAATATGGCATCGGCGCGCCGAAGGATCTCACAGTACTCCTCGCGCACCTCCCCCAGAACTCTGACTCCCAGCCCCGGCCCCGGGAACGGATGCCGATACACCATGGCGTAAGGCAGCCCGAGTTCCAGGCCGATTCGGCGCACCTCGTCCTTGAACAACTCCCGCAGCGGCTCCAATAACTGCAGCGACATGTTCTCGGGCAAACCGCCCACGTTATGATGGGACTTGATAACATGAGCCTTGCCGGTTTTAGAACCGGCCGACTCAATCACGTCCGGGTAGATTGTTCCCTGAGCGAGCCAGCGTACATTACGCAGCTTTTCAGCCTCTTCATCGAAAATTTCAATGAATGTATTACCAATGATCTTGCGTTTCTGCTCCGGATCGGCAACTCCACGCAACTTATGGAAAAATCGTTGCTGTGCATCAACACGAATAACCCTGACACCCATGTTTTTCTGGAAAGTGGCCATGACCTGCACCCCTTCCTCCAACCGCAATAATCCATTGTCCACGAACACGCAGGTCAGCTGATCCCCGATAGCACGGTGCATCAAGGCCGCTACAACCGAGGAATCGACACCGCCCGACAGGCCCAGCAGAGCGGGATCGCCGCCGACTGCTGCACGAATCCGCTCGATCGCATCCTGGATAATGCTGGCTGGAGTCCAGAGCGCGTCACAGCCACAGATGTCACGAACAAATCGTTCCAGAATCCGCTGCCCCTGCAACGTGTGGGTTACTTCAGGATGAAATTGCAGCCCGTAAAATTGCCGGGATTCATCAGCCATCGCCGCTACCGGCGCACTTTCGGTCACCGCCACGATGTTGAATCCATCGGGGACCCTGACAACTTTATCGCCGTGACTCATCCATACATCGAGCAGGGCAACACCTTCACCGTTGACTCGATCTTCGATACCGGAAAACAGCTTGACGGGACTTCTTATCTCTACTTCGGCATAGCCGAATTCTGATTTGTCGGAAGCCTGCACCTTACCGCCCAGCTGCTCCGCCATGGTCTGCAGCCCGTAGCAGATGCCGAGTATCGGCTTGCCTGCTGTAAACAGAAACTCCGGAGCCCGGGGCGAATCCTGACCAGTCGCGGTTTCGGGGCCACCGGAAAAAACGATACCCTGAGGATCGAATTCCTGCACCCGCTGCTGATCACAATCGTAGTTCCATATTTCGCAATAAACACCCAGCTCCCGGATACGGCGCGCAATCAGCTGAGTGTATTGGGACCCGAAGTCAAGAATCAGAATTTTCTGGCTGTGTATATTGCTGGCTGACATTGAAATTGACACTGCTACTCTGGAGTTTCGGCATTATCGCCGTTGTCGGTGAATTTTAGGGTAAGTCAGGCAAAGAAGCCTGTTCCGTCGCGTTATTCTGGAATGGCAGGTTATTTGAAAATACTGCCGCCTCCCCGGCGGCTATCTGTTGCCAGCCAGGACAGTCGGCAACTCAATAGCGCTGCTTATCACGGCCGGGGAATTTCAAATAGCCAGGCCTCAGCTAACCCGGTAATTGGGTGCTTCCTTGGTTATGGAAACATCGTGAACATGGCTTTCGCTCATACCGAGGCCGTGATCTTCACAAACTGGGTCTTGGTACGCATGTCAGCTATATTGTTCCAACCGGTATAGCCCATGGAGGACCGCAGGCCACCCATGAGTTGATGAACGATTGCCGACATACTGCCCTTGTAGGGAACGCGCCCCTCGATACCCTCCGGCACCAACTTGTCAGCTCCCGATTCGGAATCCTGAAAATAACGATCACTGGAACCCTGGGAATGCGACATGGCGCCCATGGAACCCATGCCCCGGTAAGCCTTGTAACTGCGCCCCTGGTACAACTCCACCTCGCCGGGGGCTTCTTCGGAGCCCGCCAGCAGACTGCCTACCATCACCACATGAGCACCTGCTGCCAATACCTTGGCGATATCCCCGGAAAACCGGATGCCGCCGTCGGAAATAACACATACCCCGGTGTCCTTGAGCGCATCGACAACGTTCGACACCGCTGATAATCTGCGGAACCCCGACACCGGTCACGATACGGGTGGTGCAGATCGACCCGGGGCCTATCCCCACTTTAACGGCATCCGCCCCGGCCCTTGCCAGATCCCTGGCGGCATCAGCGGTGGCGATATTGCCACCCACAACTGCCAGATCCGGGTATCGCGACTTGATCCTTTTGACCTGATCGATTACACCCTGAGAATGACCATGGGCCGTGTCGACTACAATGACATCTACTCCAGCCTCTACGATGGCATCGACTCGATCCATGGTGTCGGGGCTGGTGCCCACTGCCGCGGCAACCCGCAGGCGTCCCAATTCGTCCTTGCATGCGTTGGGGAAATCTTCGGACTTGCGAATGTCTTTGAGAGTTATCAGGCCACACAGTTCGTAGCGGTCGTTGACAACAAGTATTTTCTCGATCCGGTGCCGATGCAGGAGCATTTTGACCTCTTCCATGTCGGGATTCTCCTTGACGGTCACCAGCCTTTCTTTCGGCGTCATGATGGACTCCAGCGCGGCATCGAGATTTGCCTCGAAACGCACGTCCCGACTGGTCACGATACCGACAAGGTCCGAGCCATTGACCACCGGAAGGCCGGAAATATTATTCTCCTTCATCTGCGCAATGAGTTCCCGGATCGTGGCTTTCGGGGAAATGGTAATCGGATCCTTGACCACTACGCTTTCATATTTTTTGACGATGCGAACTTCCCGTGCCTGCCGCTCCACGGTCATGCTTTTGTGAATGACGCCCAGTCCACCTTCCTGCGCCATGGCAATAGCCAGACGTGCTTCGGTCACCGTGTCCATAGCGGCCGAAATCAAAGGGATATTCAGGGAGATGTGCCGGGTCAGTGAAGTCTTCAGCTCGACGTTCTTGGGCAGAACCGTTGAGTGGGCGGGCACAAGCAAAACATCATCAAATGTTAGGGCTTCTTCAGCAATACGTAACATAAGATTTCACTTTCCGCAAAAGCGCATTATACAGAGGGGGCTGGCAATTGTGAAGAACGCCGGAACCAGGAGGACGGGCCGGATGCATTTGCGGAGCCAGTACCGAGAGCCGTCCCGGCTTCTAGCGTCCTGCCCGACCACCGCGACGGACTCGCCAGGGCGCATTCACGCCTCGATCTCACTCTGCAATGCAGCAAGCTGAAGGCCGCAACCGGCTGCTGCCATGATAGCGAACCACACCGCTGATTTCGGGCTTGATGCCCCTGAACTGCCGGACTGGAAGACCGACGCCCCGGCGGGGCTGGTGACGATGAAACGGTTTCATAGGGGCCAGGAAGCCTGGACGCAAGTAAGGATAGCTGCCTCAACTCGACTTGCCCCTATTTCCAGGGAGACATTACAATGTCATGCGCCGCCGACAACATCGAATAAGGCATCAGACCGAACAGATCCACATGCAATTGCGAATCCTTCGGGAACCAACTTTTCATTTCCTGGCACTGGCCGCCGCCATTTCGCTTGTTTACTGGTTATTCAATAATGACGGTTCCCCCCCTTTACTCGTCGACTGGCAGGAAGTTGAAGCGCGTGTCGCACGAACGGAACAGGCCCAGGGATATCCCGCCACGGCGCAACAGCAGCAGGAGATAGAGAACCTGCTGATCGACGATTATATTCTGGTAATGGAAGCCTACGACATGGGCTTGCACAATGACGCGCGTATCAATGACATCCTGGCCCAGAAAATGCGCCATGTACTCAGCGGCAATGTGATCCAGCCGACTGTGCAGGAACTTGATGCCTTCTATCAGCAGAATATTTCCCGATATCAGCAGGCAGCGCGAATCACGGCCACGGAACTTGTCTTCAGCTCCACCGATCCGCTGCCGGCAGCCGTGGCAGACCAGCTTGCCTCAGGGGTCCCGGAGCAGGCTCTGGTCACCGACATGAGCCGAATTACAGGCATTCTGCCTCGTGTGACCCGCACCGACCTTGAGAGGATTTTCGACGAACAGATAGCCTCCCGCGCGTTTGATCCGGCATCCAGTGGCTGGGTCGGTCCCTATATCAGCAACAGAGGTCAGCACTGGCTGCAGGTTGAGCAGCGGTACCCGGCCCAGACTTCCGCTCTTGATGAGATAATCGAACGGGTTCGTCTGGACTGGATCGCCACGGAAGAAGAAGCGCGTCTTCAGGAAGAAATCGACCGCTTGCGAGATCGCTATGACATTGCTTTCATCAACGGCCCGGCGTAACTGGCTTGCTTTCCTGCTGCTTACAGCAGCGGGGCCACTCCTCGCTCACGATGTGGACGTAACCGGCGTCGCACGAATGTTCCTTGACGAGGTGGAACCCGGCTCGTACCGGCTTTCGGTAGTCGACCGCCAGGTACCGCCACTTCTCAACCTGCGCAATGTCGTTCCGTCACGGTGCACGGCACTTGAAGACACCCGGGCGGTGCGCTTTCGGTGCGATCCCCGTCTCGGTCAGTCGGATCGGCTGACCCTGCCCTGGTCGCTCGAGGGTCTGGTGGTAGTCGCCCGGTGGGACGATGGCACTGAGGGTTCCGGCTATTTTCGAGGTAACGGAGCGCAGGTACCGGTATCGCTTGCTGATTTGCAGGCCGGAACCTCATCGATCCTCGCCCTGGCCTCCACCTTCCTGGCAAGTGGCGCCGAACACATCCTGTTCGGCTTTGATCATCTGTTGTTTGTGTTGGGACTTCTGTTGCTGTTGCGGGGTATATGGCCGCTGGTGAAAACTGTCACCGCCTTCACTGTGGCTCACAGCATCACTCTGGGGCTGGCGGTGCTGGGAGTAATCCGGGTTCCCTCCGCTCCCGTGGAGATTGTCATAGCACTGTCGATCGTGTTGCTGGCCCGGGAAATCATTATGGGCCATCGGGGCAGCCACAGCCTGGTACACCGGGAGCCATGGCTGATCGCTTTCCTTTTTGGTCTGTTCCATGGCCTCGGATTTGCAGGGGCGCTGGGGGAACTCGGGCTGCGTCCTGCCGACATCCCGCTTGCATTGCTGTTTTTCAATGCCGGTGTCGAGCTTGGTCAGCTCGGATTCATCGCTGCCGTCTTGTTTGCCAACAACCTGCTGGGCAAACACTTGATGCAGCGACTGCCGCGCCTGGAAACCTCCCTCGCCTATGGGCTGGGCGGAATCTCCACCTACTGGTTCCTGGACCGCTTGCCCGGGCTGTTGCCAGGATAAGGTAGCTCGGGTTAGTTGAGTGCCTACTGGGACATGTACTGCTGATGACAGCTCTCACAGGGCGGGTACAGCAGATCGTTCCCGGCATTGAACAAGGCTTCCTCGTCATGATCAGTAATGGCATCGAGGGCGGCGCGCGCCGCGGCGATCATCTGTTGGTTGTAGTCCTGCCAGTCCTGATTGGCGGCATTTTCACCGGCATCCTTCAGCAGCGACCCGGCTGCAACCACGGTCAGGGCCGCGTTCTCCAGTTCCTGCCACTGGGTGTCGGTCTGAATGTCATAGGCACCCCACAACGTACTGGTCATCGGAGCAACAATGGCATTCATGATCTGCGCCACGGTCAACCCCTGGTCCTGGGCGGCATTGGTGCCAAACCCGAGAAAAACCAGAGTTCCCACCAGCGCAGGCAGTACTCTTTTCAACAGATCCTTCAATTTTACCTTCATGTCGGAAACCTCCTGGTATTGTTAGGACTGGGAAACCTCTAAGCAGGCCCCACGACATCCGCAATATCGGAAATGTCGCTTCCAAGTTACTTCTGTTTGCCGACGCCGGTCTGAATCTCCGGGATTCACCTGGGAACGTGGCGCTCCAGCATTTGCCGCCTCACCACCGCCCCATACACGTTGCCCAAGGCATCGACGCCAACGCCTTCCGCACCGGAGTGTGGGTCGGTCAACGGCTCCATGTCCTCGATAAACGCTGTCACTGTGCCATCCACGGCGGAGCCAATGCGAATTCCTTTCATGATTCCGCTTAACTCCCCGGCCCCGGTGTCCGGTCCGGACTCCGAATCAGCCACATAAAGAGTATCGTCGGGAGTGATGTATATTCCACTGGGCCGGCCGAATTGTCGCCATTCATCCAGGAACTCACCCTCCTGACTGAATATCTGGATGCGGTTGTTTTCACGATCCCCAACAAACAGGCGTCCCTGTGAATCCATGGCGATAGTGTGCGGTTCACTCAACTCTCCCGGTCCGGACCCCTGATGTCCGAACGCCCTGACAAAAGAACCGTCCGCAGCAAATTGCACGATACGATTGTTGCGCCCGTTGCGGTGGCTTTCGGCAATAAAAATGTCGCCGTCGCGGGGATCAACCACTACGTCGTTGGGCCAGTACAACAGGCCGGGCTCCGAACCACCGATTCCAGGCCGACCCAGGGTCATGAGCACCTTCCCCTCCGGACTGAACTTGAACACCTGATGTCCAGCCGTGTCATTATCCCGGGCATCGGTAACCCAAAGATTGCCGTCACCATCCACCGTGGCGCCATGAGGGAAGACGAACAACCCGCCGCCGAAGCTGTCCAGCAGCCTGCCCTGGTAATCGTATTTCAGAATCGGATCCTCGCTGCGTCCGTCGCAGGAATTTGCCACACAACGGTGTACCACGTAGATGAAGCGGCCATCAGGCGATGGCTCGACTGCCGTCACCGCTGCCCATTCCATCCCCGGTGGCAATTCCCCCCAATCCCGCTGTGTCACATAAGGACGTGGCAGGTCGTTACGGACACCGTGGGCCACTGACGGAGCAGACTGGGCCAGGGCCTGCATGCCGGCCAACAGGCTCGCCATTATCAGACTGATCTGCAGAGTGAAATTCATAGTCCCCCTTGTTCGTTCCGATTGATTCGTCAGCGATGTCAGGTGCGGCCGCGAGGCCTGCACCGGAACGATCAGCAAGAGTTTACTTCAGACTATTGGGAAAAGGCAGCCCAAGTGCTTTCAGGACACTTCTAGGCCATACCGCAATCACTCGCGGGCTTGATTCCAGCCTCTTAATCAGAGGTTCAATAAAATGTCGCAGTCGGCATTTTTTTTATATTGCCATGTCGCATTTTGCAGGTATTACGGAATCATTTAGTTGACTCAGCAAGTCAAATTGATATTTTAGCAGACTCTTAGTGAAAAGCGGTTTCTGCGACATGACTCTGCCTGCCGGGATACTCAACAATCGCTATGGCCCTAGCGGTGCCCTGCTGCCCTGGGACACCAGGTCGGTACATGACCTGCTGCTGGGGCTGTCCAGCACCGGATCACTCCGAACTACCGAGCGCTTGCTGGAATCTTCAGGTCTGCTTCCTGATTCGCTGGAAATTGAGAGCCTGGTGGACGAGTTTGGCCGAGAACCGCGGCAACGGGTTCTGGAAGCCCAGCAACGGGTCGCCAGAGCCAAACGGTGGGTCACGCTCATATTGCAGGAAAGCAAGAATGAACAGGGCCTTCGGGTACTGTTCAGCAATGATCTTCGTGGTGGGCGCCGCTGGGTTTATTTAAATTCGAGCGACAATCCGCAGGAATTCATGGAAGCGATCAAGGCGCTCGCCGAGGAACGCAATGTTCTGCTGCTCCCCAGTGGCGGAGTTACGGCCAGAGTCAGAAGTCTGCAGCAACAACTGGACAGCCCAACACTCTACCTGTCACCTGGAAAAGCCGTACGATTCGGACTTCCCGCCTACCATGAGCCCATGGTCAGTCACACCTGGAGCGTCACTCCCTCCAACGTCAAAGCAGGGCAGTCACTCAGCAATCTTGACCGGCTGGAGGCAGAAAGCATCTACATTCTCAGAGAAGTAGTTGCCCAGGCAAAAAACCCTGCCATGCTCTTTTCCCTCGGCAAGGACTCCTGCGTGATGCTGCATCTTGCCAGAAAGGCATTTTTTCCCGCTTCACCCCCTTTCCCATTGATACATGTGGACACCCGCTGGAAGTTCAAAGCCATGTATGAGTTTCGGGATGACGTGGCCAGGGCCAGCGGCATGGACATGATCGTCCATGTCAATCCGGAGGCCGTGGAAAAAAACATCAACCCATTCGATCATGGCAGTGAGTTGCACACGCATATCACCAAAACCGAGGGCCTGAAGCAAGTTCTGAATCAGTACCGGATCGATGTGTCGCTGGGAGGGGCCCGCCGCGATGAAGAGAAAAGTCGCGCCAAGGAACGGGTATTCTCCATACGCAATAACAGTCATCGCTGGGATCCCAAGCGCCAGCGCCCGGAACTCTGGAATCTGTACAATGGCTATAAGGCGCAAGGTGAAAGCATCCGCGCCTTCCCGCTATCGGACTGGACCGAGCTGGATATCTGGCAATATATCTATCGCGAACAGATCCCAATCATCCCTCTGTATTTTGCGGCTTATCGTCCGGTAGTCAAACGGGATGGTATGTTAATGCTGGTGGACGATGATCGCACGAAACTTTTCGAAAACGAGAAAATTGAAATCAGGAAGGTTCGTTTCAGAACCCTGGGTTGCTATCCTCTCACCGGCGCGATCGAATCGGATGCAAGTGATCTGCCATCCATCGTTCGGGAACTCCTTTTAAGCCGGAGTAGTGAGCGCCAGGGCAGAGCCATCGACAATGACGCCAATGCCTCCATGGAGAAAAAGAAGCAGGAGGGCTATTTCTGATGCTGCCTGTCGACAACAGACATTCTTCCCTCGAAAAAGTCCGGGCTCTTATCGAAGAGCAGACAAATTTGGATCAACTGCGTTTCATTACCTGCGGCAGTGTCGATGACGGCAAGAGTACCTTGATCGGACGAATGCTATATGAAGCAAAGTCCATTTTCGACGATCAGATCGCGGCACTGGAATCGGATTCAAAAAAGCTCGGCACCCAGGGGGATGAGATCGATTTTGCACTGCTGGTGGACGGTCTGGCAGCCGAACGCGAACAGGGAATCACCATTGACGTTGCTTATCGCTACTTCAATACCGACAGGCGTAAATTCATCGTCGCCGACACACCAGGCCACGAACAGTTCACTCGCAATATGGTTACTGGCGCCTCACACGCCGATGTGGCGATAATCCTCATCGACGCTACCCAGGGCGTGTTGACTCAGACGCGTCGTCATTCATTCATCACGTCACTACTAGGCATCAGGCAAGTGGTCCTGGCAGTGAACAAAATGGACCTGGTGGAGTTTCAGCAGAGTGTATTCGACCACATTGTCGAAGATTTCCGGGCGTTTACCCAAAGCCTGGAATTCGAGTCGATCACTCCTATTCCAGTCTCTGCACTGAAGGGTGACAACGTGGTAGAGCGTTCCGCCAGAACCGCCTGGTACCAGGGACCTACCTTGCTTGGCTACCTGGAATCTATTGATACTTCCCATTCCAGAATCTCCGACCCCTTCCGTTTTCCAGTCCAGTGGGTTAATCGGCCAAACGCCGATTTTCGTGGGTACTGCGGTAAAGTCGTCAGCGGCAGCATCAGGCCGGGTGACGCAATCAGGGTGCTGCCTTCCGGGGAGATTGCCAGCGTGGCAACTATTACGCTTTTTCAATCCGAACTGGAACATGCGGTTGCCGACCAATCCATTACCCTGACCCTGGATCGGGAAATCGATATCAGCCGGGGTGACATCCTGGTTGCGGCGAATTCTCCCTGCGAAGTATCCGATCAGTTTGAAACCTCCCTGGTCTGGATGGACACCGAACCGGGGTTTATTGGTCGATCCTACTGGCTATTGATCGGCACAGGTCGCGTTAACGCCACAATCACGGATATCAAGTACAAACACAATATCAACACTTTTGAAAAACTGCAGTCACGGTCTCTGGAACTCAATGACATCGGCGAGGTTACAATCAGCCTCGATCAGCCAGTTCCTTTCGAACCCTACAAAAGCTGCAGGGAGCTGGGAGCCTATGTTCTCGTTGACCGATACAGCTTTGCCACGGTAGGGGCGGGCATGATCAATTACTCGCTGCGCCGGGCCCAGAATGTGCATCGACAGGCTCTTAGCGTCGACAGGGAAGCACGCGCCAGGCTGAATGGGCACCGCCCTCTGGTCCTGTGGTTTACCGGACTCAGCGGTTCGGGCAAGTCAACAGTCGCCAATGCCGTGGAGCAGGCGTTGCACAGAAAAGGCGTCCGCACTTACATCCTCGATGGAGATAACGTTCGCCAGGGACTGAACAAAGATCTCGGATTCACAGATGCCGACCGGATAGAAAATATCCGCCGCATCGCCGAAGTGGCGAAGCTGATGGTGGATGCCGGACTGGTCGTGCTGACCGCCTTCATTTCACCATTTCGTTCCGAGCGCGATATGGCCCGGTCCCTGTTCGGAGCTGGTGAATTCCTGGAAATCCACGTCGATGTACCCCTGGATATCGCTGAACAGCGGGATCCAAAGGGACTGTACAAGAAGGCCCGCATGGGTAAATTGCCAAATTTCACGGGAATAGACAGTGCTTATGAACCACCCGAGGCAGCAGAACTGATCCTCCGCACCGGTGAACTCTCTGTGGAGAGTTGTGTCGAACGGGTTCTTCATGCCATGGAGGCGAAGTAAAAGGTTGGAAGCCGGTGTCAGTCCAGTGATGGGTAAAATTCGCCAAACCTGACTTCGATTCCGCTGCCCGAAATTTCAGTCGCCAGACGCTGCAATGACTGGTCCACAGTCAGATTCCCTGGCAGTCCGGGGCCCACGTAATCGGGGCTCAGCGCGCGGCGTGCATAGTCCTGATCGTAGTGATACGGATAAAGGATGCCAGGTGCGAAAATTCGTGCACAGTCGGCGACGGCTGCAGGCGTCATCCTTCCCAGTGGTACGTTCATGGGGAGAAAAGCCACATCGATATTTCTCAGTGCCCTGACCTCGTCAACGCATTCTGTCACACCGGCAAAATAGAAACGCCGGCCTCCAAATTCCACTACATAGCCGTTGGCTTCACCCTTGGGGTGGGATGGCTCACCCTGAATAATGTCATAGGCGGCCACCGCCTCAACCACTATGCCCGCAATCGTGCGCACTTCGCCGTTGGCCATAACGACACCATCCGGGATCTGGTCGCTGCCATTGGCGGCGATTACAACAAGTGTGGTCGGCTTGCGCAGTTTTTGAACTGCCTCGAGATCCAGGTGATGCCCCACGTTGTCGGTTATAAGTATCAGATCGGCGCTTTTGGCCTCCGGCCAGACCTAGCCGGTTCCAGGGGTCGACCTGGATCACCCTGCCCTGGTATTCCAACTGGACACTGGAGTGGATCAGCGGCGTGATTTCAATGTCGCTTTCCGCTCCCGGAAAGCTGTCGGCATGGACCAGAGAAACACAGAGCGATGTGGCCACCAATGCGGGGAAAGTTTTCATGCCGTGTACCTCAATACGTGTGATCAACAGAATCAGGGTAATTTGTAGGCAACCAATTCACCCGGGTGGCCGCGGCCGCTGACGGCGATCACCAGGTACTGCTCACCGTCCAGGCTGTAAGTCATGGGTGACCCGGTCTGCGGCGCCGGCAGCCTGATGGCCGCCACTTCTTCGCCACTTGCCTTGTCATAGGCCCGCAACCAGGCGCTCCGGCGACCGTCCTCTCCGGTAGTTTCCTGTGCCTCTCCTGCTAATCAGCAATGAGACCCCGTCACCAACGTGCCTACGGAAGCGCTTTGCCCGGTCCGGGGAATGTCCAGTCCTTGCAGAGCCGGGTGGTTTTTCACGTTGTCCGGCGTTGCTCCGTGGGGAATCCGCCACAGCAATTCCCCGCGGTTCAGATCGATGGCGCTGATGACACCGTAAGGTGGCTTGAGCAGTGGCAGGCCGTCCACCAGCAGGCTTCGGGGTGGATCGCCCCTGCTCGATTCCGGTCTATTACGACTGGTGGAATTGAATTCGGTTCTCCCTCCACCGGCACTGGACCCTGCCCCTCCCGAAGTGCGAGGGCCTGAAAGTGCATTACCCTGAATAAAGGCCATATCCGATTGCCCGGGATAAGGGGCCACGAGCCCCAGGCTGGCAACGGAACTGCTGGAGGAAACGTAGAGAATGCCGGTCTCCGGATCAAACGAACCTCCAGGCCAATTGGTTCCGCCACCGGTAGACGGTGCCATCAGAGTGCCCAGCGGACCGTCGATGTTGCTGATCACCGGTGGCGTGAACAGCGGACCCATTTTGTGCCAGCTCGCTATGACCTCTGCTTGTTGTCGCAACTCAGGGGTAAAGTCTATGAGATCGTTGACTGTCACACCCTGTCGGTCGTATGCAGGTGGCCGGGTGGGGAATGGCTGAGTGGGCGAGTACCACTCACCGGGAACATCGCCAGGCGCCACTGGACGCTCTTCAATCGGCCAGATCGGCTCACCGGTAGCCCGGTCAAAAACATAGAGGAAAGCCTGTTTGGTGGGCTGGGCCACTGCCTTGACCAGTCGTCCATCTACCTGAATGTCCACAAGTATGGGCGCACAGGGTATGTCATTGTCCCAGATGCCGTGGTGCACCAGTTGATAGTGCCACTTCCGCTCGCCGGTATGGAGATCCACGGCCACCAGGGATTCAGCAAACAGATTGTCGCCGGGGCGGTAGGCGCCGAAATAATCACCGGTTCCTGCCTCAACCGGCAGGTAAACCATCTCCAGCTCCTCATCAACTGAAATCTGCGCCCACACGCCGGTGTTTCCCGTGTATTCCGCTGAGCCCTCGAACCAGGACTCGTAGCCGTACTCGCCACGAAACGGAATGGTATGAAAAATCCACAATCGCTCTCCGCTGCGAACGTCGAAACCCCTGACGAAACCTTTCACATTTTCGCGACTGCGAGGATTACCTCCGGTACGGTGGGCGGCGCCAACGATAATCACATCCGCGGCAATGGAAGGAGTGGCATGCAGCCCAATCTCGCCGGTAATCGGATCAATCAGTTGGTCGGCTCCCTGCTTGAGATCGACGATACCGTTGTTGCCGAATTCCATGATGGGCCGGCCGGTTTCTGCATCGAGAGCTATCATCTGGTAGCCGGGGGTCACGTACACTACCCGTCGATCCGCACCTTCCTCCCAGAACGCGAGGCCGCGTCCGGATAACTGCCGCGGTGCATTGGCAGCGCGAGCTCCTTCATCCAGACTGAATACCCATTTAAGCTCACCGGTTCTGGCGTCCAGAGCAAAAACCGCCCGCCTGGTCCCACCGGTGCTGTAAAGGACTCCGCCAACCATCAGGGGTGTTGACTGGAACCGGTACTCCGGACTCGGCCCCAGGTTGTCGGTCCTGAATCGCCAGGCGATATCCAATTCATTGAAATTGTCGCCGGTTATCTGCCGCAATGGCGCGTAGCGGGTATGTCCGAGATCGCCACCGTAGGTGGGCCATTCACCGTCGGGCGCTCCCTGCTGCGCAACGGCCTGAACCGTGGTCAGCAAGAGCAGACCTGCGGCGGCAAGAAAAACACTTCTGAGGAGGGTTGGCATGGTCGCAGTCACTGTTGTTGTCAGGGCCTGTTCACACGACTTTGGTTTCAGTATGAACAGGCCAAGGAAAAATCAGGCTGCCGGCAGTCTATCACAGGCACGGTTCGGCCCGGCAACCCGACCAGGCATGACAAACCTGCAGCCATCGATTACTATCGAACCAAAGCTGGCTACAGCCCTGCCGCACCTACAAGAAAATCATAATAAAATGTTATATTTCAAATAGATATAAGATATATTTAAGAAACCTCAGAATAATTGCAATCAGGAGTGACGGGCGGGCCTCGACAAGGGCCCGGTTCCGACGGCCACGGCGATTCGCGCCAATGGTGAAGCGGCCCCTGACCAGACAGTGTGGTAGGAGCGGAATGGCAAATGCAAATGAATGAGGAACAGTTCAACCGCGCAATCCGCAATCAGTTTGCGGCCAGGCAGGATACTCGGTGCCCGGGTACCACCACATGAACAGCAGCGTATCCCGGAACCTGACCCTGATCGCAGCACTTTGGTGCTGGTTCACAAATCCGTCTTACGGCCAATCCCAGGCACCATTTCTGGCATCCCAGGTCGAGGATGGCAGCCGGCTCTATCAGGATCGATGCGCGAGCTGCCATCTGCCAACTCTCCAGGGTGCTTTCGAAGCTCCCGCTCTGGTCGGCAACAACTTTGTCAACAGCTGGGGTCCGCGACAGGCCGGCGAGTTCCTTGTCTACCTGCGGGAATCCATGCCACCCCGGGCCGCGGGTTCGTTGTCAGACGCCGAATACGCCGCCATCACCGCGTATATTCTGTCGGCAAATGGCATTGCTGCCGCCGCAATCAGTCTCGAGTTTACAACCCCCGGAGCAATGGTGGCAACAGCCCCGGCAGCAACACCGGAATCCGACCTGGTTCGTTTTCCGGTTCCAGGGATACCCGGCACCCAGCCATCGCCTGACGCCCGGAACCGGTCTCCGGATATCACTGCCGTTTATCGCTCAGATTCGGCGCTAGTGCGTTCGTTCCAGCCTCTCGAGCGCTATCGGGATGTATCGGATGCCGAACTGGCCAATCCGCCCGCGGAAGACTGGATCTACTGGCGGCGCACGCCTCAAAGCCAGGGCTACAGTCCACTTTTTCAGATCAACCGTCAAAACGTGAAGGATCTGCAACTGGCCTGGGTATGGGGCATGGAGCCGGGGCGCAGCCAACCGGCACCGCTGGTTCGGGACGGAGTGATTTTCATTCCCAATTTCGGCAATGTCATCCAGGCACTGGACGGGCGTGACGGCAACCTGCTCTGGGAATACCGTCGACAGTTTCCTCAGGACGGTCGCCAGGGTGGTAACCTCAGGACCCTGGCCTTGTGGGAAGACCTGCTTTTTGTCGCCACGACGGATGCCCATCTGGTAGCGCTGGATGCCCGTACAGGCGCGGTACGCTGGGATGCCGAGCTCGCCGACGACAGCCATGGCTACTCCAACAGCAGCGGCCCGATCGTTGCCGACGGAGTGGTTGTCAACGGCATCAACGGATGTCAACAGTTCTACCCGGAAAGCTGCTTCATTTCCGGCCACGACGCCCGCACCGGCAAGGAGCTGTGGCGTACTTTCACGGTGGCCCAGCCGGGACAGCCTGGCGATGAGTCCTGGGGTGGTCTCCCGGTGGCCTTTCGCGGCGGAGTCGATGTCTGGCTGACCGGAAGCTGGGACCCGGATCTGGGGCTGGTTTTCTTCGGAACGGCTCAGGCCAAGCCCTGGATGGCGGCCAGCCGCGGACTGACCACCGAGAATGCCGCCCTGTTCTCCAACTCCACCCTGGCGCTTGATCCGAAAGACGGGCGTCTGGTCTGGTATCGCCAGCATGTACCTGGCGAATCGCTGGATATGGACGAGGCATTCGAGCAGGTTCTGGTGGATGTAGCCGACCAACCTTTCCTGCTTACTATCGGCAAGAGCGGAATTCTGTGGAAACTCGACCGTCGCAGTGGTCGATTTCTCGGCCTCAAACAGACAGTGTTTCAGAACGTCTTCGATCAGGTCAATATTGAAACCGGCGAGGTCCGGTATCGCGAGGATATCCGCACGATGCGGATTGGTGAATGGTTGTCTGTCTGTCCTTCCACCGCCGGGGGCCATAACTGGCAGTCCAGTGGCTACCATCCTCCCACCCGCCAGCTGGTTATTCCCCTGAGCCAGTCCTGTATGGAGATGTCACCACGGGCCACGACTTTTGAAATCGGATCCGGTGGTAATCAGGGCGATCGCGTCTGGAGGGAAATGCCTGGCACCAATGGACAGTTCGGCAAGCTGGCCGCTTTTGACGTGGAAACCCTGGAAGAAACCTGGAGTATCGAACAACGCGCGCCGTTTCTCACTGCCGCCCTGACCACTGCCGGGGGGCTGGTATTCATCGGCGATTACGACCGTTATGTGCATGCCCTGGATGTGGAGACCGGCGTAGAGCTGTGGCGTACACGGCTGGCAACTTCGGTACAGGGTTTCCCGGTATCCTATGCCATTGACGGGGAACAGTATCTTGCCGTTCCCACTGGGAGAGAGGGTGGCAGTCCCTGGCGAATAGGCAGTTTCCTTGCGCCCGAACTGGTAAGCCCGGAAGGGCACAATGCCCTTTACGTATTTAAACTCGACCCGTAGACGGCCACGCAGCCCGCTGACGCGAACTGCCTGGCCGGGCAGGTTTGATGATCAGCGGGTCTTGACCAGACGCAACACAAACCGGTCAGTCGCACCACGAATGCTGCCGTCGAATACCGCCTTGCTGCGGTCGTCATCGGGATTTTCCAGCAGCGGGCTGCTGGCGGAGACGAAAAATCCTGCCGCCTGAGCATCGGCCACGACCTGTGCTTCCAGAGCACGATGCAGGGGACCCGGATCGTAAACCGGGTAGCCGGCATGCTCGACGATACCCAGAACGCCACCGGGTTTCAGAACCCGCCGTACTTCTGCCAGAAATTCCGCTGCCGCATTGGGATTATCCTGACGATAGAGCTCATGAAACTCGAGGGCGATCACTGCCGCATCGATGGAATTGGCCGGCAATCCGAGGTCATCAGGATTGCGGCGCAACTGCTCCACATTCCGCAGCCTGTTGTTGGCCAACCGATCTTCTATGGCGGCCGCGTTTCGCTGGCCGAAATCCCCGGTCAGTGATGCTGCAGAATTCTGCATGTAAACCTTCCCGGATGGACCCACTGCCTTGGACAACACCTCTGTGTAGTAACCTCCGGCTGCGATGAGATCGATAACAACCATGCCCGGTTCGACACCGAGGAAGTCCAGCACCTGGGCGGGCATTCGGCCGGCATCACGCGCCTTGTCGGCTTCCGGCCGCAGTGGATCGCCAGCCAGCTTGGCGTTCAGCTGTGCAACGTCCAGTGCCGATACGGCCGTAGCGACCATTGTCAGTGAAATAGCTGTAGCAACTAACAGTGTTCTCATAGTAATACCCTGTTTCTTGTCGTTTTCCATTATCAGGCTGTTAAACCAGAACCAGTCCATACCCGTCCAGTATCAATCTGACCGCCGGGGCAGATGGAAACCCGGTAAGACTGCAGGTTTAGGCGCAGGTTACTATGAATGCCCCCGTCAAGGGAACTTCAACCGTCGCTGGGACTGGCCGTTCAGCTGAGTTAGACTTGAAGCATGGCTTTGTTTCCAGACCTCGTCCCTGCCCAGGATACCTTTCCCAGTCCGCCGCGCCCGGCAGTGCTCTCCGTGAGCAGCCTGAACCGTATGGCGCGCTCCCTGCTGGAAGGAAACTTTCCTGCGGTGCTGGTAGAAGGTGAAATCTCCAATTTCAGTACCCCATCCTCCGGGCACTGGTACCTTACACTGAAAGATGACAAAGCCCAGTTGCGCTGCGCCATGTTTCGCAACTGCAACAGCCGTGTACGGTTCCGCCCCGACAATGGACTCAACGTACTGGTCAGGGGCAGGCTGAGTCTTTATGAGGCACGTGGTGATTACCAGTTGATCGTCGAGGAAATGGAAGAAGCCGGTGACGGGGCCCTGCGCCGGGCATTTGAACAGCTTAAGACCCGACTGGCTGAAGAAGGGTTGTTTGATGCAGCCAGGAAACAAGCCGTTTCTGACAGGTTCCGGCACGTAGGAGTAATCACATCACGCCATGGAGCGGCAATCCGTGACATTATCACTGTATTTCGCCGCCGCTTCCCGGCCACCCGCATCACCCTTCTGCCCGTACCCGTTCAGGGACGTGACGCAGCGCCATTGATTGTGCAGGCAATTGAACGGGCCAATCGCCTTGCTCAGAAGCTTGGTATTCAGGTGCTGCTTATCGCCCGCGGTGGCGGTGCACTGGAAGACCTGCAGCCTTTCAATGAAGAATCGGTGGCACGCGCCATAGCTGCCAGCAAGCTGCCCGTTGTCTGCGGAGTCGGTCATGAAATCGACTTCACTATCGCCGATCTGGCGGCGGATCTGCGTGCACCAACTCCTTCGGCCGCAGCTGAATTGCTCAGTCCCGACCAGTTGGAGACACTTCAGGCACTGCTGGCTTCCCGCCAGCAGTTGGTTCAGATCATAAGCCGAAACCTCAAGCACGCTGGCCAGAAACTGCAGTGGCTGCGCAGACAGCTCAAGCATCCCGGCAAACAGCTGCTGGATCATGCCCAGACTCTGGATATCCTGGAGAATCGGCTGAAACGTGCGCTGCACTGGCAGTTGCAGCGCAGACAGAACAGTCTGCGGGAGCTGGCAAGAACTCTGCTCTCGACTTCACCGCAAAGGAAAATTGCCAGCCTGAAAGTCAATATGGAAAATCTGCGGTCACGCCTTCGACGGGAGGTGCAGGGCCTGCTGAGATTTCATCGCGACAATCTGAAACAGCTGGCCCGGAATCTGAACGCCGTAAGCCCGCTGAACACCCTTGAAAGGGGCTTTAGTATTACCAGCCTGAATGATGGCGTAGTGTTGAGAAACGTTGCGGCAGTAAGACCCGGCCAACGCATTAGAACACGTTTGGCACGAGGCACACTGGAATCGGAAATTCTCGCCATTCATCCGGACTCCGGCGCATCAGAATCTTCAGGCAGATGACAGCAGCTCCACCGTCTGGATTCAAGGCGGTAGCCTGGGCAACCTCTGGTAAAGTCCCACAATGCTCTGAGGGGGTCTGTCGGGTTTTGCTGTGAGGCGCCGTGCGCCGGGAATGGTCATTCCCTTGCCAAGCCCGCCAACGACGCAGCGACGCAGGACAGGCCCCGGCCTGAAGGCCAGAGCATTGTGGGACTCAATCAGAGGTTTCTTAATTGTGCAACCTGGCACAGGAAGAAATTGAGAGACGTGACACGACCTGTTGAACAGTCACTTCGGGCTTCCCTTTCGAACCTGCACAGCCAAATCAATCTGCGTCGATTTCCGGGTCGGTCCCGCCCTTTCCCGTAGATTGAAACCATACGCTCGATTCACAGTCGATGGCAAATCTGTTCCAGTGCACGCTTCCCCTGTGAACCTGATTGCAATTTCCTGAGGAAGTCTTAAAGTTGCAGGAACAATTGTGCGGTAGTTCTATATAAGGCCTGGATTGCCGTGCGAAAGTACCGTCTCATCCCGTCTGGCTGAATATCGCCGACAGGTAACCCCCGATTCAGTTCACGGGCCGGTAACAACAACAAGCACTACCGGAAAGAGACCATGCAGTTATTGGAAACCCTGTTCATGCTGTTGGTAGGTCATGCACTGGCTGACTTTGTTCTGCAGCCAGAGGCAATGGGCTACGGAAAAAACCGCAACAGCGAGATACACAACAAAGAACAAAGTCTTTTCCCTCACTGGATGTACTGGATGACAGGACATTCACTGATCCACGGTGGCATGGTATTTCTTATCACCGGGAACGTGTTGCTGGGCCTGATCGAAACCGTGTCGCATTGGGTAGTTGATTTTCTGAAATGCGAGGGTCGTCTTACTCTCCACCAGGATCAGGCTATTCATGTTGCGTTCAAGGTAGCCTATGCAGCGATGGTCTGAATCAAGCCGATGTATCCGCTACCCCGCTCCTGTCAGGATTTTGAACCCGGTCGGGAATGGGTTTATAGTACCTTCTGAATCTAAGGAACCTCTGATTAATTACCGCAATGCTCTGCGGTAATTAATCAGAGGTTCCTTAATAACAGCAGGATTCACGGAGCGATAAATGAACAAGCGTGAACAACAACGGTTACGGAAACAACAGAAACAACAGGCCGCGGAGCGCAAGCACCAGACCCGGAGCGTGGCACTGAAAATCGGGCTTTATGTGGTTGCGCCAGTTTTTGCACTGCTGGTCCTGTTCACGATTCTCTCCCAGGGTCCAACCTACACACCTGTTGAGCTGGCTGATAACGATCATATCCGCGGTGACCCGTCGACACCCGTTACCATCACCGTTTACGCGGATTTCCAATGCCCGGCCTGTGCCCAGGAATACCAGTTGATGTCCCGGGCATGGTCCAGCATAAACGACAGGGCCCACATGGTATTCCGCCATTACCCGATCACCGATTCGCACCCCAACGCTTGGCAGGCATCCCTGTATGCAGAAGCGGCATCCCGACAGGACCGGTTCTGGGAAATGCATGACTTTCTGTTTCTTAACCAGGCACTCTGGGCACCTTCCGGCAGCCCTCTGGACGAATGGGACACCTATGCCAGAGAGTTGAATCTCGACCTGGATCAACTGCACACCGATATGGATTCGGATGAAGTAATCCAGAAAGTTCGAAATGATCAGCGTGGAGGCACCCGGTCCGGAGTTCGAGGCACTCCGACAATTTTTATCAATGGCAACCTGAGCACTTTCAATACAGTGACACGGCTCGTCGAGTTGGTTGACGAAGCCTTTTCCGAAGCCAGCAGTGGTTGACGGCAGGTCCGTTCTGCCTGTTCAGGCGGCATCCACCAGATCCATGAATGTTCGCAGCAGCCGGGCTGACTCCGGTGTCGGCCTCACTGCTTCGAGCAGCTTTTCGGGATTCAATCCCTCGTTGCTGAGTTCGCCCCGTCGACTCGCTATATAAGCCCTGATTACCCGATCCGAAAACTCGGGATGGAACTGTACTCCCCAGGCATTGTTCCCGATTCTGAAAGCATGATGTGCCTCGAAACTGTTGCTTGCCAGAAGTACGGCTTCCGGGGGCAGACGCAACACTGACTGGCGATGAGACGCCTGAGCCAGAAACTCGTCCGGCAACCCGCCAAGCAGGGAGTCCTGGAGTCCGGAAGCCGTGAGAGAAATCGGGACGGTGCCTATTTCGCGTCCCCGAGGGTGGTCCATCACCTGCCCTCCCAGGCAGTGCGCCAGCAGCTGGTGCCCATAACAGATTGCCAATATGGGAATTTTCCGGGCCAGCGCCAGGCGGAGAAAACCGGCAGCGGCTTCACTCCAGGGTGCCAGGTCTGTTACATAAGCAGGGGAACCGGTTACTATCACAGCCGCGCAGGTCTCCGGCTCCGGAATGCTGGCGCCCGAAAAAACAGGAATTGTCAGGAAATTATCTCCGCCACGCCCGCTACCTGCGATTATCCAGTCCTCGAAGTCCTCTCCCCGTTCAAGCAGAACAGGAACCGTATGACCGGTTTTCAATATAACTGTTTTCTTCACTTTCGCTTTCCCATACTTCCTGCCCGGTGACAACAGTCAATCAGTCTCCAGGCAGCGACAGAACACTGCTGGGTCTACATTGCCGCCAGACAGTAGCAGCACGACCTGTTTACCATTAATGTCGATGTTGCCGCTCAACAATGCTGCCAAGCCGACCGCGCCACCGGGCTCGACAACCAGTTTCAGGTAGCGGAACGCGTAGGCGACAGCCCGCTCCACCTGTGAATCGTTAACAGAAACAAACTGATCCACGGATTTACTGTTTATGGACCAGGTCAACCTGCCCGGCATCGGTGCCAGGAGAGCATCACAGATTGAAGAGCCTGTACCTTGATTTCGCTGCCTCTGACCACTTCGGGAAGAGCGGACATGATCGTCAAACAACTCCGGCTCTATACCATAGATTTCTGCATCGTTTACCAGGCTCTTTACCGCGATGGACACACCGGCGATCAGCCCGCCTCCACCGACCGGACACAGAACAAGCTCGGGTTGTCTGCCAATTTCCTGCATCTGTTCGACCAGTTCCAGTCCGCAGGTTCCCTGACCGGCTATGATATCCGGGTCGTCGAATGCGGGCACGATCACCTGGCCGGATTCTGCGGCGATTTCCGCCGCAATTTCCTCGCGGGACTCCGTCCAGCGGTCATAGAGGCGAATGTCTGCACCCAGGGCACGGGTTCCCGCAAGTTTGACGACCGGCGCATCCTTCGGCATCACGATAGTCACTGGGATGTCCAGCAGCTTTCCGGCCAGAGCGACTCCCTGGGCATGGTTACCCGAGGAATATGCCACTGCACCGGCACGGCGCTGATCTGCATCCAGCTGACACAGGCGGTTATAGGCTCCGCGGAATTTGAAGGCACCGACATGCTGCAGGTTTTCCGGTTTGATGAAGACTTCCGCGCCGGTCCTCCGGTTCAGCTCAAGGTTGGACAACAACGGTGTACGAACCGCAATTCCTTTCAGTCTCCGGGCCGCCGCCCTTATATCCTCAAGGTTTGCTGCCATAAGTAATTTCCCCGCCGAAACTCATTGCTGGAACTGGCAGTGCGCATCAACGAAACAAGTGATTGCGGCCACCAGCTCTTCATAGAGGGGATTGAATGTCGCCCGTCTGACGACTTTACCCCGATACAACAGCGTTTCGTCGCGCAGAGTGTTTTCTCCATATACCGTGTTGAACTTGTCATTTTTGCACTGATCATGCAGTTGCGGATATTCGCCGTAGGCGGTACAAACGGAATAATGCCCATCCATTCCATAATGCTCATTGTCAGCAGGCATAGCTATCGCCACATGGGAATGGCTAATATAGCGCTCGGGGACATCAGCCACATCAATGACCTGCAGCCCGGGGCAATTGGCATCAGGAGTCACTCCCGTCGCCACACTGCGATACCAGATCAGCCTGCTGGACGGCGGTGCCGCCTGCTGGCAGAAATAATCTGCAGCGTAAGCATTATTCACAGTAGTGTCGTCGCCGCTTATGGCCATGAACACTGGGATCTCCAGCCTTGGCAATCCCGGTTGTTTGATCTTTTCCGTGAGTCGGTAGAATACCGCGGCCGCACTGGTCGGCATGGAATCGTACTTGGCGGCATCCCTGTCCGGACCCTTGCTCACCCAGCGCAGGAAATACTGCAGATAGGGAGCCAATGCAATCGACCTCTGTGCGGCTTCCAGCCCCGGCGAAAGCAGAATCAAGCCCTTGATAAGTGACTGGCGCGGATGCAGGTGTAGCTGGTCAATCGCCAGGGCTGCACCATTTGAATAACCCACCAGAAAAAGTTCATCCACCATCCCCTCGAAGCTTTCAACACCGTAGCGGATCGCCTGTTGCCAATCAGCCAGAGAGACCTTCAACAGGTCGCCGGGTACAGTGCCGTGCCCTGGCATCAGCAGGCTACGGATGCGGGCGCAGGGGAAGCGGTCGGCAAGCGAGGCGGCAAGTTCGGATAGCAGGTAAGGAGAATCTGTTAGCCCATGGACCAGCAGAAAACCCTGTAGCGGGGAACTGACAGCGTCATTGCAACGGCTCTGGTCCGGGAGAATTTCAAACGGCGCACGCATCGAAACGACTTCGTCAATTGAGTATTGGGAACCAAATGGGTTGTCCTGTCCGGAAAAATAATAGTTTTCCAGTGCCTGACGGATGCGGCGGCGGTTCTCTTCGACATAGTGGCTGAAATTCTCCTGCCCGGAAGGCAGGTAGGCGGGAGAAGTTGAGGGATTGAAACGGGAATCCTGGTCCGGTGACCGAAGTGCCAGCAACAGTGCCACCAGCATCGCAACAGCTGCTGTCACCACTGTAGCCGACTTTTTCCCGATCACGATCCGGTCCTGGTATTTCTTAGCAGACGATTTTTCTTTATCCGGCGTTTTCTGGCAACCTGTTTCGGTGTCAGGCTTTTCTCAGTTTCCAGGAACGGGTTTTCGCCACTTTTAAATTGGATACGGACTGGAGTTCCTTCGAGTTTAAGTACCTGGCGAAAGTATTTCTCCAGGTAGCGGCGATAAGATTCAGGCAATTTTTCGGTCTGCTTGCCGTGCACCACAATGACTGGCGGGTTGTGACCACCCGCATGAGCATACCGCAATTTGATTCGCCGGTTGTTGACCGCTGGTGGCTCATGCTCATCCACGGCACCTTGCAGAATCCGGGTCAACTGATTGGTAGATAATTCCTTGTTGGCAGAGTCGTAGGCTTTATGAACGGAACCGTACAGATCTCCGACTCCGGTACCGAATTTGGCGGAAATCAGGTGAACCCGGGCAAAGTCGGCAAATCCCAGCCTCCGCCTGACTTCCGATTGCACCTGCGACTTCTGCTCCGCATCCATTCCATCCCACTTGTTGAGTGCGATCACCAGCCCTCTGCCGGCCTGAATCACGTAATCAAGCAAGTGCAGATCCTGTTCCACTATGCCCTTGCGGGCATCGAGCACCATGATTACGACATTGGCGTCCTGAATTGCCTGGAGTGATTTTACGACCGAGAATTTCTCCACGGTTTCCCGGGTCTTGCCGCGACGCCTGATCCCGGCGGTATCGATAAGAGTATAGTGGCGCCCGTAGCGCTCGAAAGGTATGAAAATGCTGTCCCGGGTAGTGCCCGGCTGGTCAAATACGATCACACGCTGTTCTCCCAGCATGCGATTGACCAAGGTTGACTTGCCGACGTTCGGACATCCGACGATGGCAATCCTGATCCGCTGCACCAGGTCATCGGCAGCGGAGTCATCGACTTCCTCCTGGGGAAAGCGGGACAACACCTGTTCCATCATCTGGTTGACACCGCGCCCCTGGGTGGCAGTGATGGGGAACAGTTCCTGCATGCCCGTGGTGTAGAAATCGGCCATTGCCTGATCGACGTCCATTCCATCAGTCTTGTTTACTACAAGGTAGACAGCCTTGCTGGATTTGCGCAGGCGTTCCAGCAATGTGGCATCAATCGGTGTCAACCCGTCCCGGGCGTCCACCAGAAGCAATACTGCATCGGCCTCTTCGATCGCCTGCAGCGACTGGGAGGCCATTTCGAAATCAATTCCCTGCTCGTCACCGGTGATGCCGCCGGTATCAATTACAATATAGGGTCTTTCCCCGATCATACCCTGGCCGTATTGCCGGTCACGTGTCAGTCCGGGAATGTTGGCAACCAGTGCATCCCGGCTTCGGGTAAGCCGGTTGAACAATGTTGATTTGCCGACGTTGGGGCGCCCGACAAGGGCGATTACAGGCCTCATGGCTTTACACCGGCTAAGAATTGAGGGGGACTTACTGTGGCGGCTATTGTATCGTTAATGCGGTAAGTCTGCCGCTATTCCCGAAGGCCAGAAGTGTGTTGGAACTGGCCACCAGGCGGGCACGGACGCCATCCCCATCCACTTCAGTGCGCCCCACCAGCCGTCCATCCACCTGGGACAACAGGTGCACGTAGCCCTCGAAATCGGCCACTGCGATGTAATTGTTGAATGGCGTCGGTGCCGTCACCTCACGCAATACCAGGTCTTCGTTGCGCCAGGTTTCGCTGTCTGAATTCCTGCGAATTGCGATTACCTGACCGCGTTCATCACACATGTAGAGATTGCCAAACCCCTGGGCCAGGCCATGATAGCTCGAACCCTCCATGCCCCAGACTATTCGGCCTGTCTGCGCATCGAAACCCATCAGATTGCCCTGGTAGCTGGCAGCCAGCACCACGTTATTGTCTACCAGCAGGTCACCGTCAACATCAATAACCCGGTCTATGTCGTAACGACCCTGGGGCACCGCAACACGCTCTTCCCATCGCCAGATACCGTCATTGGCATTAACTGCCACCAGAGTTCCGTTACTGAAACCCGCAACCACAGCACCCGCCACGAAAACCGGTCTGCTGGTGCCACGCAGAGTGAGAACCGGCAGATTCGCCTCATAGATCCAGCGACGCTCCCCGGATCGGGCATCCAGCGCGATCAGCTTGTCGTCGACTGTCTGCAGTACAACAATATCGCCGTTGGTCTGAGGCGGCGACAGAACTTCACTGGTGACCGGGGCGCGCCAAATCTCGCTGCCATCTTCCTGATTGAAAACGATGACCTCGGCATTCTGGGTTCCCACCATTACCAGGCCTCGCTCGGCGCCGACGCCGCCGGTGATCGTTTCACGGGTCCGCACTCGCCACAGAGTGTCACCGTCGGTCATGTCGACGGCAACCAGGTGGCCATCTTCACTGACCGCAAATACGCGGTTATTGTCTACGGCGGGAACTAGTTCGTTGTACTTGCCACCCTGACCGTTACCGACTTTCACCGACCAGACTCGTCGCAGCTTCACTTCCTCGGTAATGGGGCGCAACTCCGCCGGCTGTTCAGCCTCATCATCGCCACCAAACCAGTTCATGGGATTGAGACCGCTGCATCCATTCAGCACCAGCGACAGCAAAGTCACGCCGAGCAGACTGATTCTGTTACTTCGCATCTCTACTCCGTGTAAAAAGTATTCAGGATTAACCGGTTAAGACCGGATGACGGACGACTAGCTTTCCTCGCTAAGTTCATCCAGCTTCATCTGCAGGAAATTTCGGCTTCCGCCAGCGGACTCGAGCGCCGTACGGTAGGCATCGCGGGCGTCTACCAGGCGCCCCTGGGCCAGATAAATATCACCTCGCAATTCTGCAAATCCGGCTTCAAAAGTCCCGGGATCCACGCTATCTACGAGGGCCAATGCCCGGTCGAGTTCTTCGCCAGCCAGCAGGACCCTTCCCAGCCGCAGTGTCGCGGTCAGAACCAACCCTTCATCCGTGCCGCCCAGCAAACCGCCCCCGGCATTGTCCAGCACCCAGGTCAACTGCTGCTCTGCAAGGTCGAGCTGGCCGGAATTGACCGCCTGCTGGGCAGCAAACAGGGCGGCGTAAAGGGCATAAACGGAGCCGGCATACTCGCTTTGCAGTTCCCTCGCCACGTCTATAATGCGCGCACGGTCGGCATCGCTTACCGGCTCACCGGCCGCGGATGGGCTCAGCGCCAGGATTTCCTCATACAAGTCTGAAGCGGCGGAAACCGAAGCTTCCCGGGAATTCTGCCAGAATGTCCACCCTCCCCACAACAGGGCACCCGCAGCCACCAGAGAAACCACCAGCGTGCCATTGTCTTCCCACCATTTTTTCAGGGCTTCTACTGTTTCTTCTTCAGCTGCGTGTAACGCCACGGCTTACTCCTAGGTTCGTTCTTAACACCGGATTATGGTCAAATAACCTTTTATTCAAAAGGTTAACTTCTCCCGGAGCCACCCGGGCAATAGTTCAAGGCTGACACTTTCTGATTCGGCGGAATCATCCAGGAAGCGAACCCTGGCTTCTCTGGCCGGTCCGCTCTCGCCCTTTTCCAGCTCGAGTACTATAGCGGCGCGGGCACCGCTATTGAAGGCTTTTTTCATTTGACTGTTGTACTTTCCACCGCCACAGTTCACCAGTAATTTCACCTCAGGCAACTTGGCGCGCAAGGATTCAGCCAGCGCCAGCGCCTGACTGGTCAGGGTGTCGCCCACCACCGCAAGGTAGACGTCCACTCCTCCCCTGGCTTCCGGCGGGACCAGCCCTAATTCATCCAACAGCAGCACCAGACGTTCCTCCCCAATGGCAAAACCGACCGCCGCAGTTGGTTTACCCCCCAACTGTTCGATCAGCGAGTCATAGCGACCCCCTGCACAGACCGTACCCTGTGTCCCAAGTGCAGTGGTGGTCCATTCAAAGACTGCGTTATTGTAATAATCCAGCCCTCTCACCAGGCGCGGGTTCTCTTTGAACACTATGCCACCGGCTCGCAGCAGTTCCTTAAGCTCCGAATAATGTTCCACGCTCTCGGCATTCAGAAAATCCGCCAGTACCGGTGCAGCAGCAAGAAGTGCCTGGGTTTCCGGAACCTTGCTGTCCAGGATCCGCAGCGGATTGCTCTCCAGTCTTCTGCGACTGTCTGCATCCAGTTTGTCCCTGTGACTGCTGAGGAACTCCGCCAGGGCGGCACCGAATACCCTGCGATCTGCTGCGCTGCCGATATTGTTGAGCTCGAGAGTCACTGAATCGGCGAATCCAAGTTCCTGCCACAGACTCGCTGATAGCAGAATGACCTCGGCGTCAATGTCGGGTCCCTGCATGCCAAACGCTTCGATACCGAACTGGTGAAACTGGCGATATCGGCCTTTCTGGGGACGCTCGTGCCGGAACATCGGCCCGTGGTACCAGAGCCGTTGCTGCTGATTATAAAGAAGCCCGTGCTGGTCCGCAGCCCGGACACAACCCGCGGTTCCTTCAGGCCGCAGACTCAGATTGTCACCGTTGCGGTCATCGAAACTGTACATTTCCTTTTCAACAATGTCGGTTACTTCTCCGATTGACCGTTTGAACAGCTGGGTCTGTTCCAGCACCGGAAACCGGATTTCCCGATAACCGTAGCGATGCGCCACGGCCTGGAAACTCTGCTCCACGTATTGCCAGGTTGGTGTTTCGCTGGGGAGAATGTCGTTCATTCCCCTGATAGCCTGGATTTTAGCCATAGATTCGATCAGAGTAGCAGAAAGAGTGCAGGAAGGAGTCTAGCCGGTGGCGATGATATCATCGTCCCTGGCCGACTGTCGGGCGGATTCTTTGGCGACCCGCTGTCGGATCATGGCCTCCAGTTCGTCCACCAGTGTTGCATTGCTGATCTTGTGGTCAGGCACACCGTTCACGTAGGCCAGATTTGCGGGGCTGGCTCCGGTAAGCCCGATGTCGGCAACCTTGGCCTCGCCGGGTCCGTTGACTATGCAGCCGATCACGGCAACATCAATAGGGAAGGTGACGTCTTCCAGGCGGTTTTCAAGCTCATTGACCACACCGATCACATCGAAATTCTGTCGCGAACAACTGGGGCAGGCCACCAGGTTTACACCCTTGTGCCGCAAGCCCAGGCTCTTGAGTATGTCAAAGCCGACTTTCACCTCCTCGACCGGGTCCGCCGCCAGGGAAACACGGATAGTGTCACCGATCCCTTCCATTAGCAGAGCACCAAGACCGATGGCCGACTTCACGGTTCCCGACCGCAGACCGCCAGCTTCAGTGATTCCCAGATGAAACGGTTGGTCAATCTGGCCCGCCAGTGCTCTGTAGGCCTGCAAGGTCATGAAAATCTCCGACGATTTAAGGCTGATCTTGAAATCCTGAAAATTCAGACGGTCCAGAATATCAATTTGCGTGAGCGCCGACTCCACCATGGCGTCGGCATTGGGCTCTTTGTATTTCCGCAATAGTGCCTTGCCAAGGGACCCTGCATTGACACCTATCCGCAACGGAATACCCTTGTCTGAAGCGCAGTCAATCACTGTACGAATGCGATCTTCACTGCCGATATTGCCGGGATTGATACGCAGACAGTCCACACCGTACTGCGCCACTTTCAATGCTATCCGGTAGTCAAAATGGATATCGGCCACCAGGGGCACTGATACGCGGCCACGTATGACCCGGAAGGCCTCCGCCGCCTCCATGGAGGGTACCGACACACGGACGATGTCCACACCCGCTGCCACCAACCGGCTTATCTGGTTCACGGTTGCTTCCACGTCACGGGTCTCGGTGTTGGTCATACTCTGGACGGAAATCGGCGCATCGCCGCCAACCGGCACATTGCCCACCATGATCTGCCGGGTCAAACGTCGTTTCATCTGAGTTTTTGACTTCATGGGAGCCGATTATAAGCCCACCCGCAAGCGGGTGGTATTGTCAAAACGGTTATTCTCGTTAACCGGCACATCCTTGCCGTTGAAGGAGGTGGTGAAAAGGCCGGCAGCGGCGCCCAGAACCTCGAAATTGCCATTACCGGGGCTGATATAGGGCTGAGAACCGGTCAACTCCCGGCCGTCTGGACTGAAATAGGCGGTGTAAACCCGGAAAATAAGGTATCCGCTCAGAATTGCGAGAACAGCCACCAACAGCCACACATAAACTTTGATCCGATGGAGGTTCCTGCTGGCATCTGCCTGTAATTCCCTCTGCCCGCGATGCTGCTCACTCACCGAATCGTCAAACAGAGTGACCAGCTGATCCTTGTCCAGCCCCAGCAACAGGGCGTAACTCTTGATATATCCCCGTGCGAATACAATCCCCGGCAGCTTTTCGTAGCGATCAGTCTCGATAGCACGAACGTAATGCATGGTGATGTGTAATCGATCTGCTACCTGCTTTTCAGTCAACCCCCTTCGTTCCCGCGCGACTTTCAAAAGGTTTCCTGCGGTTTCACCAGTTTTTGCGCGACTATCCTGCTCGAGCTCGCTGTTGTCGGTTTCAGTTGTCATTCACAAACTTCTGATAAAGTTGGTATTCCGGCGAATCCTGATAAAGTGCGGTGAGCAGCCTCACGTACCCCTCCATTTCAGCTTCATTCTGGAAGTGTGCTTCTACCTGGATTCCTATCCACAGACTGCGTGGGGTGTAGGGGATACCGTAAAAATCCTTGATTGTCCGATACTGGTCATACAACGTCCTGGCTGACTGGTAATTTCCATTGGCGAATCGAATCTGGGCCAGCTCCAGAGCAGAAACATAGAGGTTACGATTCAGCTGCAACGCCCGCGTGAAGGCCCGTTCAGCTTCGTCCGCCGCACCCATTCGTAATGCGTTCCGGCCCAGATTCTCGAAGGCAATCGCTCTGCCATCGTATCCCGTATCACCGGAGACAATCTCCAGCTGCTCATAGGCCTCCTGATATCGCTGTTGATCGAAAAGAAAGGCCGCATAGTTATTGCGGGCCTGAGAATTATTACTGTTCAGACGGATGGCTCGGAGAAACGCTTCGTTGGCAAGATCCAGGTCACCCTCCCGCCGATGAACCAGAGCCAGAATGTTGTAGACTTCGGAACTCTGATCATTGATCTCCAGAGCGTTGGTGATGTGACGACGGGCCCCGGCCATATCGTTGGCCTCGTAATAGGCGACGGCCAGTTGCACGTAATCGTCAAGGGCCTCTTCTTCAGACACCTCCGGATTGAAACCTCCGGTGGTGGTTGTTACACAACCGCCGACAACCAGAATCTGGAGAACGGTCAGCGCTGCAGCTGAAAGCCGCCCGAATAGAGTCCCGCGGGTTCCATTGAATGAACTGCTTTGTGTGTTCATAAATTCTTTCTACAGAAGGAAAAATCGGAAACCTTGGATTAATTATGGCACTGCTCTGCGAGAGTCTGTGCCAGGATCTACCAGAGTTCCCCTGTTACTACCTTACTGTTTCGGCAGAGATGTTCAGATTCGCAACATCAGGTTCGACAAGTGTTTCACCCATTGAGTTCCGCGCCTGGTGGCGGACACTGCGGCGAGTCTGATCCTTGACCTCTCCCACCAATTGACCGCAGGCGGCTCCAATATCGTCCGCCCGTGTGGTACGAACCGTCACTGTATACCCCGCTTCCTGCAAAATCCGGCGAAAATTGCCGATTACGTTACCACTCGGCTTGCGGTACGTGGAAAGGGAAAATGGATTGAAAGGTATCAAATTGATTTTACAAGGAAAGTCCTGCAACAACTCGGCAAGTTCCCGGGCATGCGCACGGTGATCATTAACCCCGGCAATCAGCGTGTACTCAATCACCGGCACCCGGCGGTCCGGCAGGCTGTCGATATAGTCGCGGGCGGCCCGAAGCAACAGACTTATCGGATAGCGCCGATTGATCGGCATGATCTGACTGCGCAACTCATCATTGGGTGCATGCAGGGAAATTGCCAGTGACGCATCGGTGCAACCTTTCATTTTCTCCAGTGCCGGTACGACACCGGAGGTGCTGATGGTTACCCGACGCTTGGAGAGGCCATAGGCGAGATCTTCCATCATCAGACTGACAGCGTCCATGACGTTGTCAAAATTGAGCAACGGCTCACCCATACCCATCATCACCACATTGCTGACCGGGCGGGAAGCAGGATCTTCAAATCCCCCAAGCTTGCTGTTTGCCCACCAGAGCTGACCGACAATCTCGGCGACGGTCAGATTGCTGTTGAATCCCTGCTTGCCGGTCGCACAGAAACTGCAGTCAAGTGAGCATCCTGCCTGGGAGGAAATGCAAAGTGTTCCCCGACCTGCTTCGGGAATGAACACGCACTCCACACGACTTCCACTTTCGACTTCTATAATCCATTTACGGCAGCCGTCAATGGAATGGTACTCGTTGACTATACCGGGCAATCTGACTTCCGCAATTTCAGACAGGCGGGTGCGCAACCCCTTGCTGATGTCAGTCATCTGCTCAATTTCGACAACGCCACGCTGGTGTATCCAGCGCATGACCTGGCTGGCCCGGAAAGGTTTTTCGCCGAGATTGATGAAAAAAGCCTGCATTTTTGGCAGACTTAGCCCCAGCAGATTGATTTTTACCGGATCGCTCATAATCCTGCCTGCGTCAGGCATAGAAATTTACAGCCTGCGTTCACAGATCTCGTCGGCTTTGAAAAAATACCCGATCTCCCGCTGCGCCGACTGCGGAGAGTCGGAGCCGTGAACTGCATTGGCATCGATTGACCTGGCGTAATCGGCCCGGATGGTGCCCGGCTCCGCCTCTGCCGGATTGGTTGACCCCATCAACTCTCTATTGCGCGCCACTGCATTTTCACCTTCCAGAACCTGCACCATGACGGGACCTGAGGTCATGAACGCGATCAGATCGGCGTAGAACGGGCGTTCCTTGTGCTCGGCGTAGAAACCACCGGCGGAGTCCTCGTTTAATTGCAACATCCTGGCGGCAACGATCTTAAGACCCGCTTTTTCGAATCGACTGTAGATCTCGCCGACGACATTCTTGGCCACTGCATCCGGCTTGATAATGGATAAGGTACGTTCTATCGCCATGCCTGTTCCTCAATATAACCCAACTGATTGCAAAGAGCGCGCATTATACGGTCTAAGCAGGATGTTTTGTATGGCTTTCTGCCCCTGAACAAGGGCCTGGCACACTCTCTGTTCAGTCCGCGACCTCTTCAATCCAGGCCGCCTGTATGGCTTCCAGAATTTTTTCACCTCCGCGCGCGGGCTCGTCATCGAACTCCTCCAGCGCTGTCACCCAGTTGTGTAAATCGACAAAATTCACGTACCTGGGGTCGGTGTCCGGGTGCCCATCCGCCAGCTCAATAGCAATGTCATTGATGTCGGTCCATTTCATGATCGCCTGCTCCAGAATTTCACCAGCCTGTTTAGTGGGCTTCAGATACCATGTTAATTGTGTACTTGGGAATTTCGACCACCAGGTCTGCGTCGCCGACCCTTGCCTGACAGCTTAACCGTGATTCCGGTTCCAGACCCCAGGCCTTATCCAGGTAGTCCTCCTCGTTATCCGAGGCTTCATCCAGGGAATCAAACCCCTCCCTGACAATGACATGGCAGGTGGTACAGGCACAGGATTTCTCGCAGGCGTGTTCGATGGGAATGGCATTGCGAAGCGCAGCGTCGAGGATACTTTCTCCACTACCCGCGTCCACAGTCGCCCCGTCGGGACATATTGCTTCATGGGGCAAAAACGTAATCTTGGGCATAATTCTCAACCTGCGTCCTACTGTTGTCGGTACTTTCCATATTCCGGTCAGCCTAGTCACCACCGATCGAAGTGATGGATTCCCCTCGCAGTGCGCGGCTTATCTCCCGGTCCATACGCCTGGCAGCAAAACCGGCGGTTGCAGCATTCAGCTTTTCGGTAAGTTCATGAATGGACCGGCTGTCCTCCCCCTGCATAGCGCCTTCCAGCGCCAGGGTGGCTGCAGCGATGTGCCCCGCATCGACGTCATCAAGCAGTTCGCCATCGGCCTGTAACGCAGCGGCGAGTGCATCGAGCAGCTGTTGCGCCTCGATCCGGGCTTCCTGCAATGCCCGGGCTTTCATATCGTCCCTGGCATGCTCCTGCGAGGATTTCAGCATCTTTTCAATTTCATCGCTGCTAAGCCCGTAACTGGGTTTAACCTGAATTTCCGCGGACTTGCCTGTCAATGTTTCAGCAGCACTGACATTCAACAGCCCGTCCGCATCTACCTGAAATGTCACTCTCACCTTGGCGGCACCTGCCGCCATGGGAGGAATGCCGCGTAATTCAAAACGGGCCAGAGAACGACAATCGCTGACCAACTCGCGTTCACCCTGGACCACGTGGATAAGCATGGCAGTCTGCCCATCCTTGAAAGTCGTGAATTCCTGAGCCCTGGCAACAGGAATAGTCGTGTTTCTGGGAATAATTCTTTCAACCAGTTCTCCTACTGTTTCAATACCCAGCGACAGCGGATTTACGTCCAGCAGCAGGAAAGCCTCAGCGGCTTGGTTCCCGACCAGAACGTCCGCCTGTATACCGGCGCCGATAGCTACAACCTTATCCGGATCGATTTGCGCCAGGGGTTCACGCTGGAAAAAGTCCCTCACCCGCTGCCGGATCACCGGCATCCGAGTGGCACCGCCCACCAGCACCACATTGTCAATATCCGAGGCTTTCAGACGAGCATCCCTCAGCACCCTGCGGCAGGCATTCAGGGTCTTATCCACCAACTCAAGGCTGAGTCGGGTAAAGGTCTCCCGATCCAGTGAACCCGACCATCCGTCAAAGAACACGGTCACACTGTCATTATCGGTCAGACCATGCCTTGCCTGCCTGGCGGCCAGCAGCAATTCACCCTGCTGCGATGGCTCCAATCCGGTTTCATAGCCAGCCTGCTTCAGAATCCAGGCGGCCAGTACGTGATCAAAATCATCCCCACCCAGGCTGGTATCACCGCCGGTAGCCAGCACCTGAAACACGCCCCGCTGTAGACTCAAAACTGACACGTCGAACGTGCCACCCCCCAGATCGAAGACTACGATATTGCCCTCATCGCCTGAATCCAGGCCATAGGCCACGGCAGCGGCTGTTGGTTCGTTCAGCAGGCGAAGTACATTGAGCCCGGCGAGGCGGGCCGCATCCCGGGTCTGTTGCCGCTGGGAGTCATTGAAATAGGCGGGCACCGTAACCACGGCGCCGTCCAGCGGCCCGTTAAGAAATTTTTCCGCCCGCGACTTCAGAACACCCAGGATCTGCGCAGACACCTCAATGGGATTACGAGGCCCTGCCACTGTCTCGATCACCGGCATGCCAGTGTCGTCACCCGGAGAAAAGCGGTAGGAAAGATAGGGATTGGCGGCACGGATCTCGGCCAGGCTCTTGCCCAGAAAGCGTTTCACTGAAATAACGGTGTTGAGAGGATCTCTGACCGCCTCCTGCAATGCGTCGTAACCCACGTGGGTACTTTTTTGACCTGAATCGAGATAACGTACTGCCGAAGGCAGCAGGTGGCGCCCCTCGGAGTCCGGCAATGTCTCCACTTTATCACCGCAGGGAGCCGCAACCAGCGAGTTGGTGGTTCCCAGATCGATACCTACAGCACGCTTGCGTGGGGCTCTGCGCGGCTTGCCGCCTGGTTCTGATATCTGAAGTAACGCCATAGTTAATCAATCAACCTGCCGAATGTGATGCTTGTTTCATCAATAACCCAGCAGGTCTTCCTCCAGGGATTCGATTTCCGACGTGAGTTTGGCAAAATACTGCATCTCGTAATAACACTTCCGGGCCTGATCCAGATCCGGTTGTTCCATGGCCTGTGAAAAATTCTGCCGGCACCGACCCTGCCTGGCTGCGATACCGGATCGCAGTTCTTCGAGCCGTGACAGTGCCGACTCGTCGCGTGGCAATTCTTCAAGCTGTTCCCGCAACTCGATCTGTTCCATGAGCAATTGTGGGCTCAGATCCGACTGATTTACCTGCTCTACATCAATACCCTTCAGGGAAAGCAGATACGCTGCCCGCCGTGTCGGCGACTTCAGGGTTTCGTATGCCTCGTTGAGAAGACTGGTGGCCTGAATGGCCATCAGCTTGTCCCGCTCGGAACCTCCGGCAACGCGATCCGGGTGGATCTGAGTCTGCAGATTCCGGTATCCGGCGGCCAGATCGTTAAGGTTGACCTGAAAGTTGGCAGGAATGGAAAAGATCTCGAAAAAATTATCGTCTCTGGAAAACACTGGCCTGACACTTGAGTGCTGATTTCAATCTTCGCCCGGAAGCATGCTTCAAATTCCCGAAACTGATTCCAGAAAACTGAAGCAGGTTACTCAGACGCTGAAGCTCTCTCCACATCCACACTCGCCTCTGGCGTTGGGATTCTTGAATTCGAAGCCTTCGTTAACTCCCTGTTTTACGTAATCCATTTCGGTGCCATCGATATAAGCCAGGCTCTTAGGATCAACGACGACCTTGACTCCGTGATCCTCGAAAACGCGGTCTCCCACCTCCAGCTTGTCCACAAATTCAAGCACATAAGCCATACCGGAACACCCCGTGGTTTTGACGCCCACGCGAATGCCGATTCCGTGGCCTCTACTGGCCAGTTGATCCGCGACATGCCTGGCGGCATCCTGAGTGAGGGAAATAGACATATCTCAATTACACAGTTACACAGTTACACAGTTAAACAGTCAGTAAGTTTACCAGTAGAGCCGGCACCCGGGGGCACCGCTCATTTTCCACCCCGCTTGCTTTTGACATCAGCAATGGCGGCCTTGATGGCGTCCTCGGCAAGAACCGAGCAGTGAATCTTGACCGGTGGCAATCCCAGCTCATTGGCTATATCCTTGTTCCTGATTGTTGTGGCCTCCTCCAGTGACCGCCCTTTTACCCATTCGGTCAATAAAGAACTCGAAGCAATCGCCGAACCACAACCGTAGGTTTTGAATTTGGCATCCTCGATCACACCCTGATCATTTACCTTGATCTGAAGGCGCATGACGTCTCCACAGGCCGGCGCTCCCACCATGCCGGTACCCACATTGATATCTTTCTCATCCATCTTGCCGACATTGCGTGGATTTTCGTAGTGGTCGATAACCTTGTCTGAATAAGCCATGATGAAATCTCCAGAATTAATGGGCTGCCCACTGAACCTTGCTGATATCCACCCCATCCTTGTACATATCCCAAAGGGGTGAAAGTTCGCGCAGTTTAGCGACCGCATCGTGAATTTTCTCGATTGCGTAATCAATATCTTCTTCGGCGGTAAACCTGCCGATAGTGATACGCAGGGAGCTGTGAGCCAGCTCGTCATTCAGGCCCAGCGCCCGCAACACATACGAAGGTTCGAGGCTGGCGGAGGTACAGGCCGATCCGGAAGAAAGCGCAAGGTCCCGCAGGGCCATCATCAGCGATTCACCTTCAACAAAATTGAAACTGATGTTGAGGTTGCCCGATACCCGGTGTTCGATATCCCCGTTGACATAGACCTCTTCGATATCATTCAGGCCATTGAACAGCCTGTTGCGCAGTGCCAGAATGCGGGCATTTTCCTCGTGCATTTCCTCCCGGGCAATCCGATAGGCCTCTCCCATCCCCACGATCTGGTGAGTAGGCAGCGTGCCGGAGCGCATACCGCGTTCATGACCACCGCCATGCATCTGCGGCTCTATCCGAACCCGCGGTTTGCGGCGGACGAAAAGCGCACCGATTCCCTTCGGTCCGTACACTTTGTGAGCGGTCAGGGACATCAGGTCGACGGGCATTTTATCCAGGTCTATGTCGATCTTGCCCGCACTCTGAGCGGCATCAACATGGAAAATCACACCCTTTTCTCGAGTTACCCTGCCTATCGCCTCAATGTCGTTAATGACACCGATTTCGTTGTTTACGTGCATCAATGAAACCAGAATCGTATCCGCTCTGATAGCCGCCTCCACCTGCTCCGGGGTGATAATGCCATCTGAACCGGGTTCCAGGTAGGTCACTTCGTAACCCTCCCGTTCCAGGTGACGGCAACTGTCCAGCACCGCCTTGTGTTCGATTTTGGAAGTGATAATGTGCTTGCCTTTTCTGGCGTAGAAATGGGCCGCACCCTTAATGGCCAGATTGTCGGCTTCCGTGGCGCCCGAAGTCCAGACTATTTCCCGGGGATCACAGCGAATCAGATCTGCCACGTGCCGTCGGGCAGTTTCCACCGCTTCCTCGGCTTTCCAACCGAAGACATGGGACCTTGACGCCGGATTACCAAAATTTCCCTCGAGAGACAGACATTCCATCATCTTTTCTGCGACCCGCGGGTCGACTGGTGAGGTCGAGGCGTAATCTAAATAAATAGGCACTCGCATTTTACTTTACACTCCAATAAAAGCCGTTGCAGTCACAGAGACCCCGCTGAGAGGGTCACCTGATCCACTGCATCTGCCGCAATCAGTTCTTTTTTGCGGTCCTGGTTTTCAGCTATGCGTCTGATCTCGTTTTTTTCAACCAGGTCGGCCAGACTTATATTACTCAGAAACTCATGTATCTGCTGACTCAGATCCTTCCACAGGTAATGGGTCAGGCAGATTTCTCCCCCCTGGCAATCGCCCGCCCCCTGGCATCGGGTGGTATCTACCGATTCGTTCACCGCATCAATAATCTGGGCGATGAAAATAGAATCGGCGCTGCTCTTCAGTTCGTAGCCACCGCCCGGCCCCCTGACACTGCTGACCAGCTGATTCTTACGCAGCTTTGAAAAAAGCTGTTCAAGGTAGGACAGCGATATCTCCTGACGCTGTGATATATCCGCCAGGCTGATGGGTCCTCCATCTTCATGGATGGCCAGATCAAGCATTGCTGTGACCGCATAGCGGCCCTTGGTTGTCAGGCGCATGGGTTTACCCCGTTACTGTACTAAAACTGTCGGGTATTATTTAATACCTAAGTAAATTAGTCAAGTATTGCCGCCCCCGGGGAAGCAGGCCCCACTTCCTGGGGCACCTGCCCGCCACGATATCGATCCGCTTCCCATTTCCCTAGCAGGCTGCTAGGTTAACAACCGCGGGCTTCTCGTTCAAAGATGAGCGTGGAAGGCGCTTTGCCTACATCCGCATCCAGCGCTATCCCCAGTGAGCGCGCCAGCAGTGCAACCAGCGCCAGGTGATGGATCGTATGGGAAACCAGACTCATCATTTCCCGATTCAGCGAACTTGCCACGGTTACCGCCTCGCGCTGCTGATGGACCGATTCAACCACCTGCAGCGGCAGATCCATGCTTTCCGGAAGAGATTCCAATCGCAGCCGAAGACTCTGCAATACTCGGATGGCGCTATCGGGACAGTGTTCCAGCTCACGATCCCGGGCGCGTCTGTCGTAGTCCACATGCCCGGATTCCAGCCCGTCGAGCACACAGAGTATCCGTTCTATAATATGGCGCACGTGAACTCCGATGGAGGAGTTGGCGGGGCCTGATTGCAGGTAAACGGCCGGCGGCAGAGTTTCGATCAGCTCCAGGCACTGGTCGATACCGCAACAGCAGGCATCCCTCAATACGTGGCTCTGTGATATCTGATCTGACGAAGATTCGTCCTGCGGCGTGGGATTCATCACTTTGAACTTACTCATTGTCGCCCGGGACTGTGCTCCCTGACAGATCCCACCTGCCTGGCCGGTCCGTGCTCAGACTGACCAGGGCCGGGACTATAGCACAGCACGCTTGAATGCTACTATATGCACACTTCCTCAGCAATTTGTTAGCGACTACAGTGCTCATAGCCTTCTGCCAGGAGTCCAGCGATCCCATAACGATGAAAGCAGACCTGCACACCCACAGCCACTTTTCCGATGGGGCCCATTCACCGGGCTATGTTGTAGAGCGCGCTATTGCGAACGGGGTGACACACCTGGCATTGACAGATCATGACTGCCTGGAGGGTTACCTGCAGGCAGCATTTGATCACCGCGACGGGCGGCTGTCACTGATTCCGGGAGTAGAAATCTCAACCAGCTGGGAGAATCAGGAAATACACGTGCTTGGACTTTGCTTCGATCCTGAGGACAGGCTGCTGATTCAGCTTCTGGAACAACAACAACAGCGGCGCTGCGAGCGTCTGGAATTGATCGAATCCAAATTGACCAAAGCCGGCATAACCGGGCTTGGAGAGTTCATTCGGGAACTACCCTGCGTGTCACCGGGCAGAGCTCATGTGGCGCGATTTCTCCACAGTCGAACCGGGACTACAGCCAAAAAAGCGTTTCGCTCTCTTGCCCGGAATGGCCGTTTCCATGTCCGTGGTGACTGGTGCTCCCTGACTGAGGCTGTAGCTGCCGTCCGGCGCGCTGGAGGAATTGCCGTTATTGCTCACCCCCATCGATATCCCCTGAACGGCAATGGACTGAATCGGCTGCTGACGGATTTTCGTGCCTCTGGAGGCGAGGCTATGGAAATCTGCTGCTCCAGTATGACCCCGGATACAGTTGATAAACTGGCAGGCCTGAGCCTGGTTCATAAGCTTTGGGTAACCGCCGGGTCCGACTTCCACTCTAGTGAAGCCACCTGGATGGATATCGGCAGATTGCGTCAGTTCCCGGAGTCAGTCAGGAAAAATGCCATCTGGTCACATCATGGATGGCACTATTCCTGATCGACGGGCAGTGAGAGGAACCTTAATTTCGTCGCAGGCGGGCTATCAGATCCCGGAATACGTCGAGCAGAGTTTCGTGCTTGTAGTCGGTAAACTCGCCAGCATCCATGAACATGCCGTGCTCTTCGCACACTTCGTATTCGAGGTGCTTCTGTTTCTTGTCATTGATTTTGACCATTGGCTTGGCGCACCGCGGACAGTCGATATCACGAACCTTATTGTATGATTTCCCCTGTTCAGGATCACCACTGTCTATAAAATCCGCCATCCAGTCTTTCTTCAACTTTTCGGCTTCACCGTTGTCAAACCACAGCCCTTTGCAGCCTGAACACTGATCGATGACTACCGGGCCGTGCAAGGTGTCGATCCTCACCTCTTTCATGTTCGAATTACATTTCGGGCAATCCATTCTGATCTCCTGACTTCCGCCGCTTGGCATTCTTATTATTCAGATATCCGCTGTTAGGGAACCTCTGATTAAGTCCCACAATGCTCTGCGGGAGTCTGTCGGGTGTTGCTGTAAGGCGCCGTGCGCCGGGAATGGTCACTCCCTTGCCAAGCACGGCAACGAAGCAGCGACGCCCGACAGGCCCCGCCCGAAGGGGCCTTCAGGCAACCCCGCTGGCTTCGTTGCACTGCCTTGACAGGCCGACGCATGCCGGCGGCAATGCGCCTCGCCAGCAGACTTGCCTGAAGGCCAGAGCGTTGTGGGACTTAATCAGAGGTTCCTTAGCTACCTGCGGGCATTTTATAGGAATCCCCTGCCCGAAACAAAGTGTAAGAAGGCATTTTTACCGATCCCAGCAATTATTGATCAACCGGCAATCCCCGCCTTGCACAGGTTTATCACTCAGCTCAGGAGTACTCAACGGCCCGCAACGGAAATGAGGAAGAAATGGTCGTGAGCCAGGATAGTCAAAACCCATTGCCATGGCGCAACAATGACCCGTCGTGCCAGGGGTCAGTAATCGTAACTCACCGTCCGCTGCTGCAGGGTGTCCACATCGAGATCCCCGGCCTGGCAGGCAACCAGATCGTTTCGCGATACCACGTGAATCAGGTCACCGTGCCTGACCCCCTCACTTCCGCTTCCCAGACCAACGAGAATGATCGACACGTGTTCGCCGGCCGGCAGCGACTCCAGCGTCACACCGAATTCACACAACAGATCGAAAAGATCAGACTCCAGCGCTGCGACGTCCTGCATCCAGCGCTGCCGTTGTTCTTCCCTGGCTGCCTCGATACGGTCATCCAGTTCCGACGCCTGTTGCATGGCTCGATTGCTGATCGATGCCAGCGTGTCATGCAACTCTCGTAATCGCGACCGGGAAGAAGAGGTTGTCGTCTCCAGCTGTTGCGTTCCCGCCTCGACCTCCAGTTGACGCAATTGCTGCAGATTGATTTCAGACTCGCGGCGCAGAGCCGCCAGCGACTGCTCGGTCGCCACCAGCGTATTCGGCTCCATGGCGCCCATATCCCTCAACATCCGGGCCAATCGGCTGGCCCGGCTGATCTCACCGTAGATATCTGCCTGATAGTCACTGGAGCGGCTTTCCGTGACCGTTTCCTGAAATTCGGTTGCGACCGACTCCTCGGGCCGCGGTAGAACGCGCTCGCTTCGATCAGCCTGTTCCTGTCGGGGGGCAGTCGGTGCCAATGGATTTTCCCGGCCAGCCACATTACGTAACGACGATGCGAGTGCGCTGAGGCTTAAGCGACTGCGCTGATTCGCCAATGGGGTCCGGATCTCCATCACCACTCCCTGCCCGCTGAGATAGAGGCTTTCGATGCGGCCGTTGCCGAAACCAAGAAAACTCGAACTGTTGCCCAGGCCCAGCCCTTCCTGAAAAACACCGGACAGAAGTGCTATTTCCTCCTTCAAAGTTGCCAGATCCAGGGTCTGGGCTGCCGCCGGGAACAGAGGCGACAGGAATCCGGCAACCAGAGTGCTTGTTATAAGGCGCATGACCATCGAGGCTCTCCTGCTAGCGAACTTGTCCGGGGAACTGCATGACGCCAGCCAATTGCTGCATTGTTCTCAGGGTTTCAAAATCACGATCCAGCAACTGCTGGTAACTGACCTGGACTGTCTCCATATCCAGTTGCCGCTGCTGTTCGAAATAAGTGTAAATCTGCTCAAAATTTTCCGCACTTATCTGTCGAGCCTCGTCCAGCACCACCTGCATTAGTCTGAGATTATTGTTTTCCTGGCGTTCGTCCAGCCTGGCCAGATACTGACTCATGAGTTGTTCCTGCTGCTGCCGCTGCTCGGTTCTGAAGCGCTCCAGTTGTGCCTGACTGTTGGCGGTTGCCGAAGCACCGAATACTAAGCGGAAGCCATTCTCGTCACGGTAGAACTCCACGTTGAAAAGCACCAGCACCAGCATGGCCAGACTTGCCGCGGTCGGAAACCACTGTGTAATCCAGTTACGGCGCTGTAACCCCTCACGCCGGTGTTCCGCCTTGAACAGCGGTACGGTTCGGTCCCAGCGTGGAACCCGTTGCGTCTGCCAGCGTTCCAGCGAACTCTTGGCGAGTAGCAGGCTGGTCAGTTCGTCGCTGCAGGCCTGACACTTTTTCAGATGCCGCTCCATCTCCTGCCGGGCCAGCGGTGACTGTGTCTCATCAAAGTATTCACTGAGCAGATGTGGTGTTCTAGGACAGGACATGGGATTCCTCCATGATTGACTTGAGCTTACGAAGGGCAGTGTAGAAACGGGTTTTGGCGGTATTCTCTGAAACCTCCTGCACCCGGGCGATTTCTTCGAAGGTGAGAGACTGGAAAATCTTCATCTCCACCACCAGGCGCTGGGGCAGCGGCAACTGCTGCAACAATAGCTGAACATGTTCATTACGCTGAGCCTCAGCCAGCCGCCACTCCGGCTCCTCGGCAATGTCTGCCGGCACCTGCAGCAGCGGATTGAGTTCGTCCTCCTGGCTGCCAAAGCCCTGCCCCCGCAGTAACATGTTCCTGCGATTCATGTCCACAGCCTTGTTGTGTGCAATTCTGAAAATCCAGCTGCTGAACCGGGCGTCGCCGCGAAACCGATGCAAATTGCGATAAACGCCGAGAAAAACTTCCTGAAGAAGATCCAGAGCATCGGAAGTGTTGCCAGTCATGCGTAACGCGTAGTTGTAGATCCTTGACTCGTATCGCTTTACCAGCTTTTCCCAGGCAGCCGCCGACCCGGCAATTGCCGCCTTTATCAGAACCTCATCATCGTCGCTATGGATCATCTTGTTCTACAGGGCTGCTCCGGTATTTGCAGGAACTGCCCGCTTTAAGGAACCTCTGATTAACATTAACCAGAGCCTTAATCAGAGGTTCCATAACTAAATAGTCGCAATCGTAACTGAAATAGTTTGACGGCGTGAAAGGCCCCGTCTGGCCCCGGAAAAACCGACAGCTGGGTTAACCGGCCCCGGGAGCGTCCGGGTATTGCGGCTTGATGGTCCCGGGACTCGGCGGATCCGCAAGTGTCGACGATCGCAGGGCCGGGCCGACGGCCAACCTTCCCGCCTTTTGAGCTGGAGGATGCCGCCGGTCCGACCGATTCTGCCTGGATGTTCGAGCAGATCCGGCCAGTGTCAGGCTGCTGCCTTTCGATTACGGCTGGCAAGCAATTCACTGGCAGCACTCATCAGCGCATTCAGGGATGATGCGATGATGTCCTTGCTGATAGCAACGCCTGTGAAGCGCTTGCCATCGCACTTTAGCTGAATATAGGTGACCGCTTCCGCACCTGCCCCCTGCCCCAGGGCGTGCTCCCCGTAATCGAGCACTTCGAAATCGAGGTTGATGGAGGATTTCAATGCTTCGATGAAGGCATCGAGAACCCCGTCGCCCTCCCCGCATATGGCAATCTCCTTTCCGTAGTAATCGATACTGGCGGTAAAAGTTTCTCTTCCCTCGCTCTTTTCGATACTGAAATTTTCCAGGCTGATTACCTTGGGATTATTAAGGTAGTGGGCATTGAATAGTTGCCAGATCTTATCAGGGGCAATTTCCTGCCCGGTGTCTTCCGCCTCTTTCTGAACCACACGACTGAATTCAATCTGCAGCCAGCGTGGCAGCTCGAAGCCGAACTTGTTGGCCAGCACATAAGCCACACCGCCCTTGCCCGACTGGCTGTTCACCCGGATTACATCTTGATAGGTCCGGCCCAGATCACGGGGATCGATTGGCAGATAAGCGACTTCCCAGGTCTCCCCTTGATTGTATAAGTCCAGGCATTTTTTGATGGCATCCTGGTGACTGCCCGAGAACGCAGTGAAGACCAGATCACCGGAATAAGGCTGCCGGGGATGTACGTCTATTTGAGTACACTCGCGTACCACTGACACGATGCGATCCATATCATGCAGGTCCAGCATCGGGTCGATGCCCTGGCTGTACAAATTCATGGCCATGACCACAATATCCATGTTCCCGGTACGCTCTCCATTGCCGAGCAGGGTTCCCTCAACCCGCTGGGCACCGGCCATGACCGCCAGCTCAGCCGCCGCCACCGCACAACCGCGATCGTTATGGGTATGCAGACTGACAATCACCCCATCCCTGTTGCTAATGTGGCGACAAAACCACTCAATCTGGTCGGCATATACATTGGGCGTCGCCATCTCCACTGTGGCCGGCAGGTTGATAATCGCCGGTCTTTCCGGGCTGGGATTCCACACGTCAAGCACGGCATTACACACGTCAACGGCAAAATCCATCTCCGTTCCGGTAAAGCTTTCCGGCGAATACTGGAACTTCCATTCCGTTTCAGGAGCCTGCTCCGCGCATCGCCTTACCACTCGAGCTCCATTGACAGCGATTTCTGTTATGCCCGTCCTGTCGGTCTTGAAAACCTTTTCCCGTTGGACCGTCGAGGTGGAATTATAGACGTGCACAATAGCCCGCCCGGCTCCCTTGAGCGCCTGGTATGTTCTCTCTATCAACTCCTTGCGAGCCTGGGTAAGAACCTGAATCGTCACGTCGTCAGGAATCAGATTTTCGTCTATGAGACAGCGCACGAAATCGAAGTCCGGCTGAGAAGCCGCAGGAAAACCGACCTCTATTTCCTTGAAGCCAACCTCGACCAGTAGGTTAAACAAATTTTTCTTCTGCGCCACCGACATGGGCTCGATAAGAGCCTGATTCCCGTCTCGCAGATCCACACTGCACCAGGCAGGCGCCTTCTCAATCACGTTGTCAGGCCAGGTCCGGTCCTGTAGCCTGATCGGCTGAAATGGCTTGTATTTGGTGTGATCGAACATGATTGTATTCCCGTTTATCAGACAGTTCATTTCGTGGCGACCGCGTCGTTGCCAGCCATACCCCTGCTTACAGAACCTGTCCGGCCGACTTCAGAAGCCTTATTGTTGGTTATGTTAACCAAACACAAGGGGTTTTTCTACGCATAGTTATCACTAAAATCCAATTGTAATAACATATATATCTATCTTTTTTTATTTTATTAGTGATAATGTCCATTCTGGATGAGAACTAAGGGCCTTAATCAGAGATTCCTTTAGCCTCCACATCAATTCCCAACCTCGATAATCCGGAGCAGTAACAGAATGAAACTGGACAAAATCGACTTGAAAATTCTGCGGGAAATGCAGCGAAACGGAAGCATAACCAACCTGGAACTGGCGGAGAAGATCGGCCTTTCGCCTTCCCCCTGTGCCAGGCGAGTCAGGCAACTTGAAGAAAGCGGTATAATTGAACGAACTGTGACTCTATTGAATCCCTCCCGGCTCGGGCTCAAACTGATCGCCCTGATTCAGATCGCAATGGACCGGCATACTCCTGATCGTTTTGAAGAATTCGAACGTCAGGTAGCCAATTGTCCAGAGGTGGTGGAATGCTCACTTATCACTGGTCAGTCGGCGGACTACCTGCTGAAAGTAATCGTACCTGACATGGAGTATTATCAGGAATTCCTGCTTAACAGGATTACTCGTATAAAAGGCGTGTCCGACGTTCATTCCAGCTTCATAATGCGCCAGGTTATCCATTCCACCGAACTGCCGCTCAACCACCTGAAGGGATAGTTACTGGAAGAAGTGTTTTACCTTGTCTTTGTAGGAACGACTCATTTTCAGCGAAGAACCACAACTGAGTATCAGGTGATACTCGCCGTTTATGTGAGAAGATACTTTCTCCACCCTCTGTAAATTGACGATAGTGGACCGATGCACGCGCTGGAAAGTAGCGGGATCGAGTTTTGCCTCCAGTTCCTTCATGGTGGTACGCATGATATGAGTTTCACCATTTACATGGATACACATGTAATCACCGGCAGCATCGATCCAGTCTATATCCTTGACCGGCACAAAGGTGGTTGTTGATCCATCCTTGATGGCCAATCGGTCCGGGTGCGGCGATTCAGGCTCGTCAGATTCCAGCAGCTCACCAATCGCGGCTTCGGATTTTCCGGTCATGCTTACCATCATCTCCAGAAGGCGTTGTTTTTCATCCATGGCATTCAATTGCGCCTTGGCATTGACCGCCCGCTCCACGGCCTCCCGCAGCCGCTCGTCCTCCACCGGCTTCAGCAGATAATCCACGGCGTGAATTTTGAACGCGTCTACCGCATATTCGTCATAGGCAGTCACGAAAACAACCAAAGGCATCAGGTCCACCTGAATTTCACGAACCACCTCAAAGCCGTTCATGCCCGGCATCTGTATATCGAGAAATACCAGGTCCGGTTCAAATTCAACGATGGCGGCGAGCGCTTCCTTGCCATTCCTGCAGGTGGCGACGACCTCGACCTCGTCTATTTCATCCAGCCGCATTTTCAAACCCTTGCAAGCAAGTTCCTCGTCATCAACGATCAGTGCTTTCAACATACTAATTCCCTGCCACTTCGAAAGGTAAAACTACAGTCGCCTTGCAACCCGATGGCTGCTCATTGGCAAAAGAGAAGCTCTGGTTTTTTCCGTACATCTCTTTGAGCCTGTTGCGGACATTCATGAGCCCGACGCCGGTAAATCCCGACAGTGAATTATCGAGAAGGGATTCCGGGATGCCCGGCCCATTGTCCGCAACAGTAAGAATCAACCTGTCGCCCTCCACCTGGGCTGTAATTGCTATTTTTCCACCGGCTTCCATTTTGGACAGACCGTGCTTGATCGAATTTTCTATCAGGGGCTGCAACAACATGCTTGGAACCAGGGCCCGCATGGCAGCAGCATCGACACTGATTTCCAGCTGCATCCGCTCTCCAAAACGTACCTTTTCTATATCGAGGTACAACCTGGAAGTTTCAAGTTCGTGGGCTAATGTCACCCTGTCGAGTGGCGAATGGTCCAGGGAATAGCGCAGAAATTTACTCAACTTGGTCAACATCTGATTGGCCTGATCAGTGGACTTGTCAAGTACCAGAGTGGAGATTGCATTGAGTGTATTGAACAGAAAATGCGGGTTCAGCTGGTAACGCAGCATTCTGAGCTGGGCCTCCTGAGCCAGTGCCTCCGAACGCAGGCTTTTCTCCTTCTCCAACTGGAACAGCTGATAGTACTTGATGAAAAAGTACAGACCGCTCCACATCAGGATGGTCGGATAGGCGATGAACAGCGCACCCCGCAACAGGTCTTCTACCAGAAAATCTTCAAAGGGCAGAAACTCACCGAATGACATGTAATCCATGTAGTTGTTGATTGGCTGCCACACCAGCGAGACCCCAAGCGACCCGAACAGCACCGTGACGAGCCGGACAACGATGCCGTTGTCCCACACGCTCCGATAGAGGCCTCGCAACAGCGTGGTCAACAGAATCCCGACCAGCGCGGATATGATGTAGATGACTCCGCGACCGAGCAGGTATTCGGCTGGAACAAAAGTAAGATCACGAATGGCCAGCAGAATAACCCAGATTGCCCAGCCGCCGGCCTGGAACAACCAGAACTGCTTGCCACGACTCAGCGAAATAGCGCGGTCCTTGAGCGTCGCGGGTGTTCTGAAGTGCTGAGCCAGAGTTGTCATTTACTTCCGCACCATGGTTTGTCCGACTGGATTATGGAACCTCTGATTGTTTATCGCAATGCTCCGGCCTCCAGACAGGTTTACTGACAGGATACGTTACCGACGGCGAGGAGTTCGCAACCCTCACGGTAGCAAATGTGCGACTGCCTGCTTTTCCTCAGCCAGTTCCTGCTCGGTCTTCTGCATCAGGTCGCGACTGAAATCATTGATCTGAAGCCCTTCAACTACCGTGTATTGACCATTCCCGCAGGTTACTGGAAACGAGTAGATCAACCCTTCGGCAATGCCGTAACTTCCCTCACTGTGGATGCCCATGCTGACAATTTTGCCATTGGTACCCAGCGCCCAGTCGCGCATGTGCTCGATTGCCGCATTGGCAGCCGAGGCGGCACTGGAAAGCCCACGGGCCTTGATGATCGCCGCCCCGCGCTGCTGCACGGTCGGAATAAACTGATTTACCACCCAGTCCTGATTCACCAGATCCAGAGCGCCTTTTCCTGCCACGGTAGCATGATGGATGTCCGGATACTGGGTTGCGGAGTGATTACCCCAGATCATGACGCCATCCACCTCAGTGCTGTGCCTGCCGGTCTTTGCGGCCAGTTGGGCAACGGCCCGATTGTGGTCGAGTCGGGTCATCGCGGTGAATTGCCCCGGCTGCAGATCGGGCGCGTTGCGGTAGGCGATCAGCGCATTGGTATTCGCAGGATTGCCGACTACCAGTACTTTAACGTCACGGCTGGCGTGGGCATTGATGGCCTTGCCCTGGGCCGAAAATATTGCCGCATTGGCTTCCAGTAGATCCTTGCGCTCCATGCCCGGCCCCCTGGGCCGCGCCCCGACAAGCAAACAGTAATCGGCACCTTTGAACGCCTCGTTCGGATCATCGGACTGGACGATGCCAGCTACAAGGGGAAAGGCGCAATCTTCCAGCTCCATAACCACACCCTTGAGGGCATCCAGCGCCGGCGTGATTTCCAGACACTGCAGGATTACGGGTTGATCCGGCCCCAGCATTTCACCGGCGGCGATTCTGAACAGAAGTGAATAACTGATTTGCCCTGCTGCGCCGGTGACAGCAACTCTGACGGGTGCGTTCATGTAGGGATGATCCTTGCTTCAATGGGTTGAATAGTAATGAACCCTTCAGGAAATGCCGCAAGCCCTATATCAGCCGAGTTTCCCTGTACCGAACTGCATTGACGTCGGCCAGCCGGGGCAATGCAACATGAACAGTGGGCTCGCTTGAAAGAACCCTCAGGGATTGCCTGCGGGTGTCACTGTGGCGAGGTTCCTCAAGCGGCCGATTATAGCAGACTTTAAGCGCAAGACCTCACCGGACCGCGCATACACGGACGCTGGAAGATACCGGCAGCAGTGGCCCGGCATTTCCAGAAAACATCGACAACCTGGCAATCAATGAATTACCGGCCCGACGGCAGTCTTCAGACCTGATACAGGTTCAAGCAATGTACATTGCATCGCCGTAGCTGAAAAAACGGTATTTCTTCTCAATTGCCTGTAAATAAGCGTCAAGTATCTTTTCTTTTCCGGCAAAAGCGCTGACCAGCATCAGCAGGGTTGACTGGGGAAGATGAAAATTGGTTATCATGGCATCGACCACCTGAAACCGGTACCCCGGGTAGATAAAAATATCGGTTTCTCCCTCAAAAGCGGCGATCCTGCCGTTTCTGGCCGCCGTTTCAAGGCTACGGACTGAGGTAGTGCCAACAGCGATGACACGCCCGTTACGCTCTCTGCAGGCAATTATCCGGTCGGCGACAGATTGCTCCACCTGCAACCATTCGGAGTGCATGTGGTGTTCTTCCACCCGGTCGGCCCGCACCGGCTGAAAGGTACCCGCACCTACGTGGAGGGTGACAAACGCCGTTTCAATACCACACTCATCCAACCGCTTGAGAAGCGCCTGATCAAAATGCAGCCCTGCTGTGGGTGCAGCTACCGCACCGGGCACTGCACTATAGACTGTCTGGTAACGCTCCCGGTCTTCAAGGCGGTCCTCTCGACGAATGTAGGGCGGCAGAGGCATGTGACCTAATTGCTCCAGGATTTCCGTCAGACCGGCTTCGCCTTCGAACTGAATCCGGAAAAACTCTCCGTCCCTGCCCAGTACCCGCCCCCTGACCTGTGATCCGGAGGCAGTCAGTTCTGCCCCGTCGAATGAGACGCCCCCGCGGAGTGAAAACAGCAGTTCGGTCCCTGGCCTGGGCGACTTGCTGGCGCGAATCTGGGCCAGGGCGACGTGGTCCGAAAGCAGCCGCTCCAGCAACAATTCGACCCTGCCTCCTGAGACCTTGTTACCGAACAGGCGGGCAGGAATCACCCGGGTATTATTAAAAACCAGCAGGTCCTGCGGTTGCAGAAGATCCGGCAGGTCACGAAATTCCCGGTGCTGAACCGAACCGGTCACCCGATCCAGACACAATAGCCGGCTGTCACCACGCCTGGCGGGAGGATGGTGTGCAACGAGGTCTTCAGGCAGCTCGTAGTCGAATTCGATGGTCAACATGGCGGTTTGATTTAAAAATCTCAGCTTGATTCCTGTAGCGAGTTGCGGTAATTGAGATGAGGTATCCCCGAATTACACCGCAAAAGCGGGACATGAGCGATCCCGATAAAGAAATGGGACGCCAGAATATAGAATTTTGCCAGTTACTTGAAGTCTCTGCGCGACCGATACCGCATTGCGGGGGCATTGATTGCTGCTATAATTCCGCCCCGTCGATCCTTAAGAAGGATCGGTGCTGTGCCAGCGTGGTGAAATTGGTAGACACGATGGATTCAAAATCCATTGCCTTCACGGGCGTGGCGGTTCGAGTCCGCCCGCTGGTACCATATGACTAATATTATCAATAAGTAATTGCATGGCTGCCCCACAATATCATGACCGGAAGGCTTTCAGTGGCCTGAATCCGGGTGCTTCCAACATCCATAATCCCTGTAAGGCATGAACGTGAGTCTCTTGCGCGACCAACAATAAAGTGGCGTGCGATAAATTTTCCGGGATCGCACCGCTCCAGGGGAGTCAGATACTCTGCAACCCAGAAACGCAGATCGTTGGAAAAGCCGGTATTCATCAGCAGTTCCTCTGTTGGGAGTTAATCGGAGCATTCGAAGCCACTGCAAGAGGAATTCTCCACTTAGCCAGAGCGTGGCCGCTCGAAGCCACGAATAACTGACTCCCATCAAAACCCTTGGAAACAAAACAGCACGCTATCTGATTTTCAAATCCAGGACTTGCTGACCTATCACTCCAGGAGCCTGGGCACACTGCTGGCATCGGTCCCGTGAAACCCGCCCGTGGTGGCTGACGGAGGAAAATCCTCCCCGGGAAGCCCGGAAAATTTTTCCCATCTACAGGCCGCTTGAATCCAGATAAGCCATTTTTTAGCTCAAATGGTGCTTCTTAATAATGTTGGTCAGCAATGAATCAACGAGCAAATGCAATTCTCAAGATTCACAAACCGCCTGAACTCGAATTGCCAGCACGCAATCCGGGAAAGCGTGTCACCAACCTCAACTGCCTGAATACGAACAGGGTTGTGCTCGAAGGTCGAGAGGGGGAATCTGGGAAATGGAACCTCTGTAACTCAATAGTCAGAATGCTTCGTGTAATTCGCAATTAAGCGGTGGAGTTGGCTGAAGCTGCCGCTCTGGAATACCTGGATAAGCTGTACATGACCTGATGGAAACCAGAAGACATGCCCATACAAAAAATCCATCACCTTCGCGGGCGTTGCGGTTCAAGTCCGGCGTCACTCGATCCCCGACACATTCGTGCAATGGGCTCCTGAAGGGATCTGACCCGAACCCAACGCAGTGGGATACGGCGCCTGATAGGGATCGATAGGCGCTGCTGTCAACAGATCCACAGCCACGAAGATAAGAATGCCGAGTACGGCAAGCATGCCGGCGGTGGGCCGCCTCGGGAGCCTGTCATTCCCGGTCATGGTATTCCTACCTTCAGGGACGGCCGCGCCTGCTGCAGTAACAGAGGGCGCAATCTGATACCCAACGCTGACCCGGCGAAGGCCGCAATAAACCAGACCCACCCGTGCACACTGCCTGTGGAAACCCCGCTGAAAAAAGCGCCGACATTACACCCGAAAGCTATTCTTGAACTGTACCCAAGCACCAGTCCGGCGGCCACGATCACACCCCAACTGGAAAGCTGCAGATTGGCTACCTGCGGGTCCACCAGCCGGCGCCAGCGCATGACCAGAAAGGCTCCGACTATCAGGCCGATATTGGTCAACGATGTCACATCGGTTAACACACTCTGCTGCAGTCGCTCAGCATGAGCCGCACTGGACCAGAAAACCGACATGCCCGGGTCAAAGCCTCCCAGCTGGGCAATTTTGGCACCCCACAGTCCCAGCCCATAGACCACCCCCCAGGATTGTCCGGCAATGACCAGGTTTAAAGTAGCCAGCAGCGCCAGCAGGATCGCGGCAATCAGCAGCCTTGGGGATGGCTTGCGCTTGCCGGGTTCTGACCACACCAGCGCAACCAGGCCCAGCACCGCCAGTCCTGCCAGGGTAAGTGCCAGCCCCCCACCGGTACCGAATAACTCCTGCACGGTTACCACCGGCAGGATACCCAGCCCGTTCCACCAGGCCAGATGCAGGGACCCTGCGAAACTTCCGGCGATAAATCCTGCCAGGGCGACCAGAGACGCCAGGTTGCCACTCCCGGCGTTGACCAGCGTTCCAGATCCACAGCCAAGCACCAGCTGCATGGCCGTGCCGAAAACAAAAGCGCCGCCGACCATGGCGAAGCCAACGGGGGCATAGGCACCGGTTAATTCGTCGGGGTGGGACGCCAGCAGTGGAAAGGCAAACGTGGCTGCCAACCCGATTGCAAGAAACTGTGCCAGCAGACCCCTGCCGTCACGCTGCACCACGGCCACGCGCCAGGGTCCGGCGAATCCGAACCGGAATCCTTCCAGCACCAGGCCGAAACCGAGCCCCACCATGAGCAGAAAAGCCGACCTCGGACCAGCGAGGTAAAAAGTGCCGGCCACCATCAGTAACGCCAGCAGAATCAACCGGACACGAACTGTGCCGTTTGCTCCGAAACCGTACATCAGTTGCCCTCGAACAGATCCCGCCACCAGCGGGCAGTCAGGTCGGCGTAAACCCGCAATCGCCCCACCTGATTATCCATGGGTCGGTCCTCTTCACTCCAGGTCGCCACACTTTCCGCATAGAGCCGGGTATTCTGGATGCCCAGTACTTCACTCATGACAAACCAGTTGATAGACGCCCAGTGGCCGGTGTTGCAGAATGACACCGTCACCTGAGATTCTGGATCCAGCGGTTCAAGATTTTCGGCCAGCTGCTCCCGCGCCATCAGACGGTCTCCATCAAACCAGGATTCAAACTCCAGGTTCGCGGCGCCGCGAATCGTACCCGGCTCACCAAGGGAAGCTCGCAGGCCACGAAAAAAGCTCAAGGGTCTGGCATCGACCAGGGTTCCGGCGCCGGACTGTACCAGGGCCTCCACTTGCTCAGTAGTGACCCGCCAGTCGTCATGCCAGGTCGGCTGGAATTGGCTGGGGGAAACGGAAACTGACTCTTTGCTGACTGCCAGCCCGGCATTTTCCCACGCCTGGTAACCACCATTGATCACGGCAACATCCGGAATTCCCAGCGTCTTCAAAGTCCAGTATACCCGCGTCGCGGCACCCATATCCGCCGGATCCGAACCCTGATGTACCACGACTACCGCCATATCTGGCCCGATTCCCAGTTTCTGGACCAAGGCCGTGTACTCATTCAGGCTGCGCAGTTCCCCGGGATTGCGACCGGTGCCCCGCCAGTCTTCGTAAGGGCTCTCGACACTGCCAGGCAGGTGACCCCGGCCGTAATTACCAGTAACCCGGATAATGCGTACACCTGAATCCGATGCCAGGATCGCTGCCAGCTCCCGGGGTTCCAACAGCGGCTGCCATCCAGCGGGTGTTGTCAGGCCCACAGTGGGGTACATCAGTAACAGCCAGGCTGTATGCAACAGGTGTTTGATCATTTCCCTCTCTCGATTGGTGGTAGCGACTGTTCCGGGATTTTCCAGGATCAGTCCGGCAAGCATAAGTCCCCGGCTCAGTCCCCTGCAAGTGAGGACTGCCCTGCCACCACTCTATCACTCAGCAACCATTCAGAGGTTCCCTGGCAACTCGGGATTCGTTTCCTCCATCACCGAGGGACCGGAGCACGGGTATTGACCAACTTGTGGGCCCAATCCCTGCATGCTAAATTACGCGCCCGTTTTCCCCGATACTTCGTGCAATTATAGATCCGACAGGAACTGAACTATGGCGACATATAAAATAGCAATACTTGATGGCGACGGAATCGGACCGGAGATCATGGCCGAAGCTGTCAAGGTGCTGCGCCTGGTTGGTGAACGAACCGGTGTCGACTTCGATCTGGAAAACGGCGCCTTCGGTGCCGGTGCCTACTTCGACCACCACCACCCGTTCCCGGAGTCCACCAAAGCATTATGCGACGAAGCGGATGCCATTCTGAAAGGCCCCATAGGCCTCAGTCATGACGAGTCGAAAAAAATCCCCGTAGAAATGCAGCCCGAGCGCGGTGCTCTGCTCCCGTTGCGTCGGCGCTATAATACTTTCGCCAATTTCCGTCCGGTATTTCTGCCCAGAGGGCTGGCGCATTTCTCACCCCTGAAACCGGAAATCATCGGTGAAGGTATCAACCTGATGATCATCCGTGAGCTGGTCGGCGGGCTTTATTTTGGCAAAAAGGAATCCGGTGTGAACGACGCCGGACTACGCTATGTCAAGGAGACCCTTGAGTACGATGAGGAACAGATCGCCCGAATCGCCCGGGTCGCTTTTGAAACCGCCGACAAGCGCAAGAAAGTCCTTCACAATATTCACAAGAGCAATGTATTGAAATCCAGCGTGCTGTGGAACGAAGTCATGGAGGAAATTGCCAAGGATTTCCCGGAAGTGAAATTAATTCATATTCTTGTGGACGCGGCCGCCACGTACCTGTGCCTGAATCCCGGTCAGTTCGACGTAATGGTGATGGAGAACATGTTCGGAGACATCCTCAGTGATCAGGGTGGCGGCATCCTTGGTTCCCTGGGATTGATGCCGTCCGCCTGTATCGGCCCTGACAAATCCTACTTTGAACCCTCACACGGTTCGGCGCCGGACATAGCCGGCAAGAACATCGCCAACCCCTACTCCATGATCGGTTCCGTGGCGATGATGCTGGAAATGTCCTTCAATATGGACCAGGAAGCCGGTAACGTCTGGCACGCCATGCAGAACGTTTTTGCCCAGGGTTACTCGACACCGGACCTGTCCAAGCCGGGCAGCGCCGTTAAGATGATCGACACCAGTGGCTTCGGCGACCTGGTGGTGGAGGAACTGCGTAAGCAGCCTGTCCCCTAGCAGGTCGAAAAAGACAAACCCCGGGCTGCTTGTGCCCAGAAACACCGAGTACACGCTGCCTTCTGATCCTGCAGTTCGATTGCGAAGCTGTGAACAATTGCGCAATACGGCACTCGATGAGTGAGCCGGAATTCTTACATCATTACCGTCGGCTGTTCCAAGACTGAAACTGTGAGCATTCTTTTACGAAACGCCTAAAGTTGGTCGGTAAACATCCGTTGCCGCAGCCAGAAAAAGATCCAGATACCTCCCGCCACCCACAGCGCCCAGTCCTGGGGAATATCGAGAACCAGCGCCGCGGAACCGCCAATCTCACTCCACAGAAGAGATGGGGCAGCAAGCAGCAACGGCAGTTTATGTCTCGCCAGCAACAACAATCCCAAGTTGCGTGGTCAGTTGCCTGGAATCCTTGTGCTGGTCTCGGTCAGCCTGATTCTTGGAGCTCAGGAACCTCTGATTCATTTTGGCACTGCTCTGCGGGAGTCGGTCGGGAGATACTGTGTTGAGATGTATGCCCTGGAAAACGGTCTCCCTCGATTGATCGGTGCTGCGTTTTTATTGCTCCGTCCTCAGACTCCCCTGCCGGCCACGCCGCTCGAAGCCACGAATCGCAAACATCCCTCCAATCCAGAGAAGCAAATCTGCACATTCAAAGATTCGCTAGGGGACTTAATCAGAGGTTCCCTAGAAGTTCATTAACCTGCCGTTCCCGGTTGACGGGAATCCAGCTCGCTCTGCAAGCGCATGTTGATCATTCGCATGGTGGCCTTTATAGCCGCCAGCACCTGATTTGAATCCACGCCGCGGGTTTTGATCTTGCGCCCTTCCATACCCCAGGTGATTATGGCCTCGGTAAGCGCATTGGTATCGCCACCGCGGGGAATGTGCACTTCGAAGTCGACCAGATCGGGCATAGCGAAGTCGCGCTGGTCGAGAATCTTCCTGATAGCATTGATAAAAGCTGCAAAGCCACCATTACCGGAGCCGGAACTGTGGTACTCCTCACCTTCAATGTCCAGTCGGATGCTCGCTGTGCTTTCCACGTCAAGCCCACTGCTCACGTAGCAGTTCCTGAGAGTAATCAGATGAACGTCACGGCTTTCCATGACATCGGCAATGATGAATGGCAGGTCTTCCGGAGTGATGATCTGTTTAGAATCACCAAGTTTAACTATACGTTCCAGAACCTTGGCCTGCTCCTCTTCGCTGAGATTCAACCCAAGCTCATCCAGGTTATTGATAAGCGACGCCTTGCCGCTCATTTTTCCCAATGCATAGGTACGCTTGCGGTCGAAGCGCTCCGGCCTCAGCTCGGTAACATAGAGGTTTCCTTTCATATCTCCGTCCGCATGAATTCCAGCTGTCTGCGTGAACACATCGGCACCGACAACGGGTGTATTGGCGGCAATCCATTTTCCGGAAAAATTTTCCACCATTCTGCTGAGTGTGACGATACGGGTTTCATCCACCGACAGATTCATGCGCAGCTTGTCTTTGAGCGCCACCACGACCTCGGCCAGCGACGCATTGCCAGCCCTCTCCCCCAGACAGTTGATGGTGCAGTGTACGGTATTGATACCGGCCCGAACTGCCGCCAGCACATTGGCAGTGGCAAGGCCATAGTCGTTATGGGGATGAAAATCGAAATCCAGCTTTGGAAATTCAGCCAGCATTACCTGCAGCGCTGAAGTAACCTCTTCAGGTGCCATGACCCCCAGGGTATCGGGCAGCATGAAATGCCGGATGCCCAGTTGCCCGGTCCGCTCCAGCAGTCCGAATACGTAGTCGCGGCTGTCCACGAATCCGTTGGACCAGTCTTCAAGGTACATGTTGCAGTGCAGTCCCTGGCTGCGGGCGTACTCCACGGTCCTGGCAATGTCATCGGCATGTACTTCAAGAGTCTTGCCAAGCTGCTCACGGCAATGTTTCTCGCTGCCCTTTGACAGTAGATTAATCACCTTGCCGCCAGCCGCCTTGATCCAGTCCACGCTGCGCTTGTGGTCCACAAAGCCCAGCACTTCGACGCGCTCGTCATAGCCCTCCCTGGCTGCCCACTGGTTAATCCGGGCGACCGCCAGCTTTTCACCTTCGGAGACACAGGCCGAAGCCACCTCGATCCGATCCACCTTCAGAGACTGCAGCAGCGCCCGGGCGATGTTCAGTTTTTCATTGGCCGCGAAGGACACGCCCTGGGTCTGCTCTCCATCCCGCAGAGTCGTATCAAGGATGGCGATATGGCGTCCGCTCCCGGCTGGAGTGGTGGTATCTGATTTGTCCATAGTATTGTTGACAGATTGAAGGCGATGCTGTCATTGATGGATATCCCGGGAAATCACGGAACCCGGCATCATATAAAGGGCGCTGATTCTACCAGTAAACCCGCCAGTCTAGAAACCGCATGAACACCGGATTCCGGATCACCGGAGAGACACTACACCACCGGATCCGGACTAACCTTCATCGATCTGACCGTCATCATTCAATTGTCGGGCGGTTCCGTATATACTCCGCGCTTTATCCGCAAATGATCGCCAGGAGTGGTTTATGCCTATAAAAATCGGAGTCCCGACAGAGATTCGGGATGGCGAGCAGCGAGTGGCACTGGTGCCGGACGTCGTCAAGCGACTGGTCGGGCAGGATGTACAGGTCGCCATTCAGGCCGGCGCCGGTGAAGCTGCCGGTTGGAGTGACCAGGATTACCAGGAGGCTGGTGTCGTAGCTGACGGCGCACAGTTGCTGGGGGAGTCCGACATCACTCTGATGGTCAACCCCGTGACCGCCGACCAGATTGACCAGTTGAAAGAAGGCTCGGTGCTCATCGGTTACCTCAATCCCTATTCTGATTTAACCCGTTTCGAAAAGCTGGCCAGCAGGAATATCAGCGCCTTTTCCATGGAAATGATTCCAAGGATCACCAGGGCTCAGGCTATGGATGCGCTGTCATCACAGGCAGCCATCGCCGGCTATAAGGCCGTGCTCATGGCGGCCAGTCTGCTGGGCAAGTTTTTCCCCATGTTGACCACTGCGGTCGGCACGGTCCGACCGTCCAAGGTACTGGTGATCGGCGCCGGGGTTGCAGGACTCCAGGCTATCGCCACGGCACGCCGGCTTGGAGCCATCGTGGAAGGCTACGACGTGCGGGCGGCGGTAAAGGAGCAGGTGGAATCCCTGGGCGCCAAATTCGTGGACGTTGGGATCACGGCAGAAGGCAGCGGCGGTTATGCCCGTGAGCTTACCGACGAGGAGAAACAACAACAGCAGGACGTACTTGCCAGGCACATCGCGGCAGCCGACGTGGTGATCACCACAGCGGCGATTCCGGGTCGACCGTCACCCAGAATCATCACCACTGCCATGGTGGAAGCCATGCGAGGCGGTTCGGTGGTTCTTGATCTGGCCGCCGAGGGCGGCGGCAATTGTGAGCTTACCCGGGCTGGCGAAACGGTTCTGCATAACCGTGTCAAGATATACGGCCCGGTGAACATACCCAGTACCGTCAGCAATCACGCCAGCGAGCTGTATTCCAAGAACCTGTTGAATTTTCTGGAACTGCTCATTCAGGAAGGTCAGATCACAATCAACCTGGAGGACCAGATCATCAATGACAGCCTGTTAACTCACGGCGGAAAAATTCACCATCCAACATTGCAGGAAAGAATAAACAACAATCAAGGAGCAGAATCATGATTGAAGGATTGGCTGCCCTCTATATTTTTATGCTGGCGGGTTTTACGGGCTATGAAATCATCACCCGGGTTCCCGTTATACTTCACACGCCATTGATGTCAGGCTCGAACTTTGTGCATGGGATCGTTCTGGTAGGTGCCATGTTTGCGCTTGGAATCGCGGAAACGCCAGCGGAGCAGATTATCGGTTTTATCGCGGTATTGCTGGGTGCCGGCAACGCGGTGGGAGGCTACGTGGTTACTGAGCGTATGCTGGAAATGTTCAAACCCAGCAAGAAAGAAACCGGCGGGGAGGGACAGTAAATGGACTTTCTCATTCAGGCAATCTATTTTATCGCCGCGGTCCTGTTCATCATGGGGCTCAAGCAGATGAGCTCACCAGTGACCGCCCGCCGCGGCATTATCTGGGCCGGGGTCGGCATGGTGCTGGCCACTCTCGTGACTTTCCTGGCACCGGAGATTACTGGCAGCAGCCACGCCAGTACCAACCTGATGCTTATCGTAATCGCCATCGCCCTGGGTGGCGGTTATGCCTGGTGGAGCGGCAGGAAAGTCGCCATGACCGACATGCCGCAGATGATCGCCATGTACAACGGCATGGGCGGTGGCGCCGCAGCAACTATCGCCGCAGTGGAACTGCTGAAAGCAACCGGCGAAGTGGAACGCGGACTCGCGGCTTCGGTTCCTGATGCGCTTGGTGCGGATGTTGCCATCCTGGCTATACTCGGAGCCATCATCGGCACCATTTCCTTCAGTGGCAGCATAATTGCCTGGGCCAAGCTTGACGGCAGGCTGAGCCGCAGCCGATTGCTGCCGGGCCAGCACCTGATCAATGGCGTACTGGCGCTGGCGACCGTCGCTTTCGCCATAGCGATCTATTTCGCATCGGATCTGACCCCGATAATTGTCTTCTATGCACTGGCACTGATACTTGGGATTTTCATAACCGTGCCCGTTGGGGGTGCCGACATGCCGGTGATCATCTCCCTGTTCAATGCATTGACGGGTCTGGCCGTTGGCTTTGAAGGCTACGTGCTTGGGAATGCCGCCATGATAATTGCGGGAATCGTCGTCGGGTCCGCGGGTAGTCTCCTAACTCATCTGATGGCCGTCGCCATGAACCGTTCAGTGGCCAATGTGTTTTTCGCCGGGGTCGGCACCGACACCGGTGCTGCCGCAACCGGTGAGCAGGGCGAGATGAAAGAGATCAAGGCTCAGGATGCAGGCATTCTCATGGCGTTCGCCGACCAGGTCATCATCATTCCCGGATACGGGATGGCGGTAGCCCAGGCTCAACACAAGATCTGGGAGCTGGCCCAGTTGCTCACCAACAAGGGGGTGTCAGTCAAATTCGCCATCCACCCGGTGGCAGGAAGGATGCCGGGGCACATGAACGTGCTGTTGGCTGAGGCCGGTGTCCCCTATGACATGATTTACGACATGGAAGACATCAATGCGGACTTCAAGAACACCACGGTCAGCCTGGTGATAGGAGCCAACGACGTGGTGAATCCTTCGGCCAAGACCGACACCAGCAGCCCTCTGTACGGCATGCCCATTCTCAATGCCATGGATTCCAGGAATGTCATTGTCGTCAAGCGTGGTCGCGGAGCCGGCTTCTCCGGCGTGGAGAATCCTTTGTTTTTTGCCGACAACACGCGAATGCTTTTCGGCGACGGACAAAAAGCTGCCAACGAACTGATCCACTCGGTCAAGGAGCTGTAACCCGGCTTTGAGTTCGACCCTGAACAGCCTGGACCTGCCGGCGCTTCCGGGCGCCGGCCTCTTTCGGCGCCTGGCGGCTCTGCTGTACGACGGTTTCCTGGTGGCGGCAATCTGGATGCTGGTTGGGTTGGCGTTACAACTTGTTGTCGGTACCGAGACCAACCGGCTCGAGAACGGGGCCGTGGAGACGGACCCGGTTCTGGGAGCCGTGCTGTTTGCGGCTATGTTGCTTTCAGCAACCGTATTCTATGCCTGGTTCTGGTGCAAGAGTGGCCAGACCCTGGGAATGCTTGCCTGGCGGCTACGGGTGCAGGATTACCAAGGCGGCCTGCTTACTCCCGGTCATGCCCTGCTTCGCCTGTTGCTGGCGTGGCCGTCCTTCTTGCTGTTCGGCCTGGGGTATTTGTGGGTTCTGATCGACAGGGACAATTACGCACTGCATGATCGGTTCTCAAGAACACGCGTGGTATTGTTGCCCAAGGAATTTCAACCCCTGAAATGACACCCGGCTGAGCGGCTTGGATCAGTTCGGAAGACTGACGTATTTGCCTCAGGGAACCAGCAGATCCTGCTCGAAAAGAAAGGCATCAACGATCTCTACCTGAATCGCCGACAGACGCACTCCATTCTCTTCGGCAACCACGTAGTATTTTCCCGGAGCCAGTGCATCCGCCCGGTACAGTCCGTACTGGTCGGTATAGGCCTCACCCACCTTTCGACCGGCGTCGTTAAGGATGGCGAGGTTCAACCCCACCATGTTTGCACCGTCCACATTGCGGACACGGCCGGCAATTGCGTAGCGGGCTTCCAGAATCAGGGGTACTTCGGTTGATGCTCCGGCTTCGAGACGTACCCAGTAGTCCTGGTTGTCTCCGGGCATCAACTCGATCGGCAGAAATCGGGAATCGATGGAAATCTTGTGCAGCCCAGGCTCCAGACCATCCAGGTAATAGCGCCCCGCTTCCACCAGGGCTGTGTGGCTGTCGCCATCAATCACCAGTTCTATCCGATCGATCTCGTCAGCTGCAGTAACGCGCCTGCCACCAAGCAGAACTTCTCCGGTAAGTGCCGCACTGCTGAAAGCCCCCCAGGCAGTATCCGCCGGCACGATACCACTCTGTGCCACGGCAAAATCCAGAGTCATATGCCACTGCAGATACAGTTCATCCTCTTCCTCGTCTTCATAGATTCCGACATCATAGCCCCCCCTGGCAAGACGCAGTCTCGAGTTGAATCCGGGCAATAGCCTGGACTCCCAGTCCATGTTGTAACCAATCCGACCTCCGTTTGTTACCACACCGAACTGGACCCGCCCAAGCAGATCGTTCTCCGAATAGTGCACCAGCCCAAGCTCCATGCGGTCACTGAGGGACTGGCCGGTTCGGTAGTTGGCGTAGTATTCCTGGCCTCTGCCGTTGCGCTGCCGGTAGTCAATCAGGTGTCGATTACTTTCATAGGCGTAACGCGCCGTGGCCAACGGAGACAAACCGTAGCGGCTGTCGAGTCGATAATTTCCATTAATATTAGGGTATGCCGACACTGAAAAGTTACGCCTGTTACTCCAGTTGGCACCGGGCATCAAGAAGCTTTCTGTAGCGAAACTGGTTCTTACATCCCGCCCCACCAGACCCAGTGTCAGGTTTTCTGTAAACTCGTAACGGTAGTTCAAATAACGGGACCACTGGCGCCTTTCTTGGTCCCGATCCGGCAGTCCTGTCATCCGGTACTCTCGCGCACGAAAATCGAAAGACCACAGTCCATTGCCCCCCTCCAGGTCCAGCCCCATGGCATCGCGGTCAAAACTGGATGCATATCCCAGCGACCCGAACCAGTTATTGAACAGCGCCATCGACAGGGCTGCTTCCGTGCCGTTCAGGCCGCCCACCTGCTGCCGACCCAGTTCTACCGTCATGTCTTCGGTAATCCCGTAACGCCATTGGGCAGCCACGGCCGAGCCCTGCGAACGGGATTGACTGTCCAGGGGGTTCCCCTGGGCTCCCAGAGTCCCAAACAGTGTATGTTGCCCACCGGAAAGCAACTCAATGCCGCTGCGGCGGGAAAAACTCTGTGTATCCAGCAATGTGCCGGAACTTCGATCGAGTATGTAGACCATGACTTCCGAGTAGCCCCGTGTCGGGAGTTCCACATTAAGGAAATCATAAGTTCCGTCGAGCCGGACTCTGGTTCTGGCAACGATACCACCGTCCACACGCAGTTCCGCTACCGAACCGGGTGTCCCAACACCCTCGATATTGCGAATTCCATTGGCGATGCCCCGGTTCCGGTTGGGGCCGGTACTGGTTCGGTAACTGGCCCGCGGTAGCGGTGCCGTGCTGTAAAGAAACTGCACACCGGTCTGCTCCACGGTTGGAAGCAGCGGATGCAGGGAAAAATCCGTGTTGCCTGCAAGTGCCTGGGAGTTCTGAAAATTACGGCTCCAGTAATATTCCAGGGGCCGGGAATTTCCCAGTTCATCCTGCTGAACGCGAAACTGCCAGGTGCCTCCACTCAGATTGCCTGCCGCAAAATAATCCCCCATCCAGCCATCGAAAGTACCGGTACTGATATAGTTGAGGTCCGCACGCAAGTTGCGGACTGACGCTCCAGGCGGCTCGAACTGCGGCTCGGGCGTCTGTGCCTGAACCGCCTGCCGGAACTGGGGGCTGCTCCATGGCAATTCCAGGAATATGGCATAGCGGGCCTGATCAAAACGGACATCGATCAGCAGGTTTTCGGCCAGCGCGGATTGCCGTACCAGTACCTGGCCCGCGATCACGCGAAGATCCGAGGGGTCAATTCCTGCCTGACCGCCAGGCGTATTGAGACGGATTCCTTCTCCTGCGGAAGTGGCTGTGTCGGTACTGATGCTGATCAAAGCTGCATCCATGACCGTGACCAAAGGCAACAGGTACTGTTCGCCGTCGAACACTCCGGTAATTGCCGGTTGTTCGACGCCGTCCACATACAGGCCGATGAGTTGCCTGGTATAGGTGAGTTCTCCAGGGAAGGAAGTGGACCCGGCGGGCTCGTCGCTAACCGGACTGACGAATCCGCGGAGACTGGATTCACTCACGGCAGGAATATTAAAGCGCTCCAACTGCGCCAGCACATCTCCAGGATCCGCAGACCAGACCACTGCGGGGGCCATCAGCCCCCACAGTGTCATCAGTGTGAAGCTGTTTGACCGGCGATTCATTGCAGGATCAGGTTTCGGGTTCAACCAGTTCAAGTGATTCGATAATTTGCAGGCCGGCGATTTCGCCGTCGAGCACAACCCTGTATTTCCCCGGAGCACCCAGTGGGATATCCAGCACCACATCCCGTCGATTCCCGGGAAGAATCACCGTGCCGGGGAGAGCACCTGTGATAAATTGCCCAGGCTCAGCCGGCTGACTCACCCCACGACGCAACTGTCGTAATGCTTCTTCGTTGCCCGGAAATTCAGAAAGGCGCCAAATGCCATAGTTGCCGTTCAACCGTACATGGGCATTTCCGGCATTGGAGATGTCGAGAAAGACCCTGTTGTTGTCCCGGTCGATATTGACGCCATTATACTCCGTCCGTTCAATACGCTCGCCTACGTGAGCATATATCGGCAGGCCATAACGGATCTTCATCCTTATGCGTTCGCCCTCCGTTGGCGGGGCCGGAGGCAGCTTTTCTTCGATGAACAGCATGGCGCGGTATTCACCTGACAAAGGTTGCAATCGCGGCATAATCGCCCAACGAATAGTTTGCGGAGATCCCGGTGGAATCCTGACCTGCAAAGGATTTATCACAATCCATTGATCAAGCGATCTTTCAGAGGGCGGAATTATCCGCAGCTGATTATTCTCATCGAGGTCCCAATGACTCACAGACAGCGAGACGGTTATTTCCTGATCGCTGAGATTCTGAATCATCAGTGACTGGGTATCGCCTCCCCGCTCATCGAACACAACCTCGTACCGGTCCGGTGAAATTCCCATTCGCGCCATCGGCTGGGCGCTGACAGCAGTGCATACACCGGCCAGAAGCAGCACCGGCAGATAATGAATCAAGTCGTAGTACTTTTTGTGTAGCAGGGACCAGTTTGTCTTGTTGTTCATAAATGTCCTCGGATATTCACGCAAACATTCAGGTCAGCCCGATGGATACCAGCACGAGCCAGTTTCTGGATATCGGAAAAAGTAAATTCAAGGTTTCCGCGCACAGTCTTAAGTGAGTTGGACCCGCCCCACCAGATTTCGTGAATCATTCCCTCCTGCACATCGAGGGCAACGCTTGAGGTGCCACCTTCGGTCACATGCACCGCTTTGCCGGCAGAAACGGTAAGAATCACCTCCACCCGCAGGTCGCTCTTGTTCTGAAACTCGTATAGATTCCGCGGAAAATTCACTTCCCAGATATTGGGCAGTTTGCGGTCAAAGCGAACCCCCACAAATTCGTCTAGGGGGTAATCGGATTCATCCAGTCCCCGTGCGATCAACACCGCATTGCTGACTCTGGCAGTAAGTTCAGGTGCCGAGGCCAGGCGGACAGACTGGTCTTGCCAATTATTTCCGGTCAGTTCTTTGGTTCTGACGTCCTGCAGCGAGAGCGCTCCACCTCGAGTACGGGAAAACTCCACGGAAACACCGTCACTGTCGCAACTTTGAGCACTGCTCCGGGTACTTGAGAACAACAAAAGCGCCAGCACAACTGTAACCGGCGCCTTTGAAATTTTTCGGACTGTGATCGCCACTTGTCAGCTTCTCAATAACTTCGCATCAGTAGCAGGTAAAGTGCGCCCTGCAGACTCCCGCAGATCATTGTGGGACTTATTCAGAGGTTCCCTAGAGCGAAGAAACCACGGTCACTTCCAGCGTGTCGCTGATTGACAGATCATTGGCGAGATCATTGAGGCTCACATCAAAGGAGAGATCTCCGATATTGTCGCCGCCACCGCCGTTGCTCAATGTCATTGAAGCGGCCGGAGTGGTGGGTGTAATTCCCAGGTTGCTGAAATCTCCAGAATTCGTTACCGAGGCGGTTAATGAACCCCCCGACGGTACCAGAGCACGGACAGCCCACACATTCTGCAGCACAAACGACAGATTGGTATCCACTGAGGTGGCCCCCGCCTCACTTTCAATGTCGGCGGTGTAACTAAGAGTTGTAGCGGAAATCGATGCACTGTCGGTATCAAGAACATCGAAAGAGGAACCCGCAGCACAGGACAGTCCGCTTCCGTCGGTTGAGGCAATACAACCGGATGCACCATTTTCCAGGGCCTGGGCGAAGTCCGTGGCATTGACAGTTATATTGATGTCATCGTAATAGTACAGAATAACCAGCGAGGGAAAGTTGATTTCCACGTCCACTTCGCCGCTGGCCGCATTGGCCCCCTGTCCCAGCATCGACAATCCCACCAGCGAGCCCGCCAGTACGCCAGCCTTCGCCATGGCACGAATTGATTTTTTTGCTTCAAGTTTCATAGCTAACCTCAATGTGAGTTTCCAGTTATTCGAATGGCCTGGTCTGTAGGCAGCGCACAAGCATTCAACAACGGCGATTTTAGGAAGAAAACTCAACAATAAGAGGGACATAGATCACAGTTCTTATAATATTCGCTAAAGGTTGAAAATTGGTCTACTGATCCGGCGCCTTATCCAGCAGCCCGCAGCAACTCCTGCCAATCAGGTCTGAAGAATTTAACAACATGATATAAAAGGCTTTTTTACTTCCTGATCGGCACGCGGCACTGACCTGGGGAATACACGAGCCCGGAGTGACTGACCGGGCGGCAGACGAAATGAGACGGGTGCGGGCGGCGGGCGGTACAAGCGCCCCAGTGATTCAGGTTCCGCTGAGCATTGCCGGCAGGCCCCGGATCATCCAGGGCCAGTCCGGTCCTGGCAGGAGCTATTGCCTGAGGGCAAAGGTCACCAGAGTATTGCCTGAGATGACGGCGACGTACTGGATGCCATCGACCATGTAGGTAACCGGCGCCATGACTAACTGGCCCCCGAGATTTTTGTACCACAGCAATTCGCCATTGCGGGCGTCGAGAATATGGAAATAGCCTTCCCTGCCTCCAGTGAACAGCAGGTCGGAGGCAGTGGTCAGCATGCCGCTGTCACTGACGTCGTACTGCTCAAATTCCCAGGCCTCCTCGCCGGTTTGCGGATTCATTGCCTTCAGGGACGCATGCCCGACCTCGTCGGTCCAGTTATTGATGGGGTTGGTGCGGCCGATACCGATTGTCGGCGCTCCCGCCACGGGTGCCAGAACCGAGAACCCCCCGCCAAGAAAGGCACGACCCGGCTCAAATTCCACTTCTTCCGCGCTATAAAGAGTGGCATAGTCCTCCCAGGCACTGAAATAGAACAGGCCCGTGCGTGGACTGTATGAAGGGGGGTACCAATTGGTCCCGCCCTGATTGCCCGGAAAGGTCGGTAACCCCTCGGGCTGTGGCGTCGGGATGGGCCGTCCGCTCGGATCCAGGCCACTGGACCAGTTTACCCGTACATAGGGCTTGCCCAGCAGAAATTCTCCATCGCTGCGGTCCAGCACGTAAAAATAGCCATTGCGGTTGGCCCACATCATTACTTTCCTGACATCACCCTGCCACTCCATGTCCGCCAGCACTGGAACCTGCACCGAGTCATAGTCGTAACCGTCGTTGGGCGTGAACTGAAAATACCAATTCAATTCTCCGGTATCGGCGTCGAGAGCAATGACGGAATCTGAATACAGGTTGTCACCGGGGCGCTGCCGGGCATTCCAGTCAGGTCCCGGGTTGCCGACGCCCCAATAAGTGAGATTGAGTTCCGGATCGAACGAACCGGTAATCCACACCGGCGCGCCACCGTGTTCCCAGTCATCCCCCTCCCAGGAATCGTGACCAGGTTCCCCCGGCCCGGGGATAGTGTAGGTTTTCCAGGCCAGTTCACCGGTGGCGGCATAATAGGCGGCCACATAACCACGAATACCGAACTCACCGCCGCCCACGCCAACGATTACCTTGTCCTTGACAGCAAGCGGGGCCATGGTCACTGAATAGGCCTGGTTGACATCCCCCACTTCCACGTCCCACAGGGGTTGGCCATTGATACGATCCAGAGCCACAAGCCGGGCATCCAGCGTACCCATGTAGACGCGGTCATCCAGCACCGCCACTCCCCGATTGTTGGCACCGCAGCATACCCGGCTGTTTTCCGCCGGGGTGTGGCGGTATTTCCAGAATACCCGACCGGTCACCGCATCGACCGCCATGACGCTGTTGGGCCGTTCAGTGACGTACATGATCCCGTCCACTATCAGGGGGTTGCTCTGCCAGGCGCCAAATACCTGGTTCGGAAGCATCCAGCGTAACTCCAGGTCGTGCACGTTATCGCGGTTGATCTGATCGAGCAGGCTGTAGCGCTGACTCAGGTAGCTGCCGTTGTAAGTCATCCAGTTCTGCGGCTCATTGCCGGCATCGAGAATTCGTTGATAGGGAACCTGGGCAAGAACCTTCGTAGCAGGCGTAAGTCCGATGACCAGCAACAGGCTGGCGATTAAGGTCAGGACCGGATACTTTTTCATTTAAGACCTCGCAGGGACAGCAGGTAGCCGACGAGGTCGGCCACTTCATCGGTGGAGAGTGTGGTCGGCTCATGGGTCGGTATCGCGCTGAGTTCATAACGCACCAGGTCCGCCTTCACCAGGGACCGCAGCCGTTCCTCGGAATCGATCAGTTGTACTGTGTAGGTATCTTCATTCAGGCGCCTGCCGGTAATCACCTCTTCATCCCGCGTGACTATGCGCACCGGTCGGTTGATTGGCAACAGGGCGCTGGCTGGCTCCAGCAGGGAACGCTGCAACGCCGCCGGAGTCCTGACCATGCCGATCTCGCTGAGATCCGGTGCTGTTCGCGGTCCTGCGCCGTTCACCCGATGACAACCGGCACACTGACCCTTGCCGAAGAACAGGCCCCGGCCGCGTTCGGAATTGCCGATGCGAACTGCAATTCCTTCCGGGTCAAAGCCAGCCCTGATATAGGCGATCACCCCATCCATTTCGCTCGGGTTGAGGGTGAATGAGGGCATACGACCTTCCGCGGCTCCCCGGGAAATCACCTGTCGCAGATCATCGTCAGAATTCACGGTTCGGAATATGCCCCGTCGCAGATCAATTCCATCGACTGTGTCACCCTGAGGACCATGACACAAAGCACATTGCTGTGTGTAAATCCGCGATCCGGTCTCGATGGCGGCCGTCGTGTACTGATGGTCACCCAGCTCCTGGGCCAGCCCCGGTACCGTTTTCCAGCCGGCGATCACCATCACAGTCCCGTACATTAATTGCCTGATTGCTCTGTTCATCATCCCACTGAGTCCAAATAGATTGCTGTTCCAGGGCCTGAGAATAATCCGTTGGAGCGGCCAGGTCCATTCCAGCGGCTATCGAACTCGATGCAAAAGGCCGCCACCCAGCGCCAGACAGACTGATATGGGAAACAATACCGCCAGCAATGGACTCAACCCGTACAGGAGGCTCACCGGCTCCAGAAGACGCTGGGCAATGGTGAAACTCAGGCCGATGGAAATAGCGACAAAGATGCGAAAACCCATGGTCGCTTCCCGCAATGGTCCAAACACGAAGGAGACAGCCAGCAACACCAGTGCGCCGGTAGAAAGAGGCTGTAGCAACTTTTCCCAGAAGGCCAGATAATAGTTTCCGGCTTCCAGCCCTTCCGCTTCGAAATAGCCCGCAAACCGCCACAAACCGGAAATGGACTGATGCTGGGGCTCGACCAGCAACACACTGAGCAATTCCGGAGACAGGTCCACCCTCCAGTCAAGCTGCAGATAAGCCTGAGTACGAATGTCACTGGTTGAGAACAAGGTCTCCACAACATCAAACAATTGCCAGAAGCCACCTCCCGCTGCGTTAACGTATTGTCCGTTGGCGGCAAAACTACTGGAAACCAGGCGCCGCTCAGAATTCAACCGGTAACGGGTGATTCCGATCAACTCCTGCCCACCGGGGAGGATTACATTGATATGAACAAATTCATTGCCAAGGCGTTGCCAGGTACCCGAAGCGGACTGGATAGCATTGTCACCGCTCCGTTGCACAGCTCTGTCGCTCTGGGCCTGCTGCTCCAGGTGCGGCGCGACGTACTCACCCAGCACCAGGCTCAGCAACATGACCAGTAATGTCGGTTTCATGGCCGACCAGACCACTCGCCCGGTCCGGATTCCGGCGGCCTGAATCACCACCAGTTCATTATTGGACGCCAGCAGTCCCAGCCCGATCAGGGCGCCTCCAAGAGCAGAAAATGGCAACAGCTCGTATATGCTGGTAGGTGTGGTACGCAGGACGAAATAAAGGGCCTGGAACACAGTATAGTTTGCATTGGTTGCTCCCAGTTCATCCGCGAGGGAGAAAACCAGATTGACACTGGCGGTCAGGGCCATGACTACCACCATGGCAAGTAACACGTTTTTTTGAATATAGCGGTCGATGCGAGTCACTTGCCTGCCTTTCCAGCCCGATTCCAGTCCCGGATATCCTGGTAGCCGATCAATCCGATCAGCACAAACAAGACATGGACCCACCACAACCCGAGGCTGGAAGGCAGGGCGCCCTCCGCAACCTGGTCCCGACTTACCTGCAACAACATGAAGTACGCTGCGTACAGCAAGGCTGCTGGGACCAGCTTGCTGAAGCGTCCCTGACGCGGGTTGACTTTACTCAGGGGCACCGCGATCAGGGTTACAATTGGAATAATGAGAATCGCGGAAAGCCGCCATTGCAGTTCAGCCTGGTGTGCAGGCTCAGGGGAGCCCCACAACACTGAGGTCCGTAAGGCTTTTTCCTCTTCCAACTCCCCGAAGCCGGCAGGCTCGGGAAGCAGAATAGCCTGCACTTCGAATTCGCCAACGGTAAATTCGGCCGAACCAGGCTCCCCCTGGTATTGCACGACGTTTTCCAGTCGCATGAAGCGCGCACCGGTTCTAGGCTCCACTTCGGGTCGGGCACTATCTGAAACCAGGATTCGAATCGGAGAACGGCCTCCAGCATTGGCTGAACTGGAGACCACGAACACGTTCTCCAGCCTGCGGCCATCGGGATCACTGGCAATGCGCTCGGCATAGGTAATTCGCTCACCATCGTTGAATTCCTGAAATTGCCCGGCAGTAATCAGGTCCAATTCGGTAAGCTGGTCCTGTTGCTGCTTCAGCTGCTCCGTATTACGTATCCCCCACGGTGCCAGTACCAGACTCAGCAGCGACACCAGCACTGCCACCAACAGCGAACTGCCGGCAGTGAGGCCCAGCAGCCGGCGTCGGCTCAAGCCGCTGGCAATCAGCACGGTCATTTCATTTTCGGCATACATACGCCCGTAGGTCAGCAATATACTGAGAAACAGTGCCAGCGGAAGAATGACCAGGAGAAAGTCAGGGAGTCGGAAAAAAATCAACAGCAGCAGTACGTTGGAGGACATTTCTCCTGCCACTGCCTCGGAAAGGTATTGAATGAAGCGGTTGATCAGCCCGACTACCAGCAGAATAAGCGTGACAGCAGTCGTCACCGCGAGAACTTGCCTGGTGAGGTAGCGAAAAATTATCACGCGGGTTCTCGCGCCTGTCGGCGAACTTCGCTACCGGCTGACCACCTGATCAGGCAACCTGTGAAGCGGGCTTTTCCAGAATTGACCGGAAGGCGCCGGGCAGCTCCGCCAGTTTGTGGTTGTCGAAATCGAAAAACACCACGCCCATCTTGGCAATGCAGACCACTGTATCGAGGGCGTGATTGGACACCTGAAATCCAATATCAAGGCCGTACTTGTTGAACGTCATAACACCCACGTCGACTGTCAGCACGTCGTTGGCAAACGACTCGGAACGAAAATCAATGGCAAGGTCGGTGACAACCATGCCCAGACCGTAGATGTTTGACTCACTGAACCCCAGATCGGCAAGAAACTGAAGCCTGGCTTCATGGATAACGCGGATCATGGCCACGCTGTCCATGTGGCGGGCGAAATTGAGGTCACTGATACCGACCTTTCGCTCCATGCGGAAGACACAGTTTTCCGGTGGATTTAATTTCACTCTCTGCATGACAACTCCACAACTTCATTGGTTTGTTACAGTTGTTGCCGCTATAACTGCGCAGCTACGCACCCGGCATGCCCCGGGGAAAGCCACCAGTCGTAGTTTCAGACAACCGGCTTCCAAAATGGTTCACGTCGAAATTGCCCGACCGGGGACATCCGTTCCGCAACACCTGAAAATTTACGCGCGGATTCTACCAGTGATGATTTGCCAATTTCCAGTTCACTCGTCTCAAACCTTCAAGCCTATTGCGTAACTCATTGAATATATTTAAGATTGGCAGACTGTTTCAATCTCGAATTCCAGCCCCTGCAACTCCCAGCGGGTACAACCGCCGGGCGCTGGGTAAATCCCTTAATTGTCAACCGCCCAACAGGATCTCGTCCCTCTTATGAAGTACACTCTCAGCTCCGCCTCACCCGCCAATCTCAATACCGATTGCCTGGTCGTTCCCGTAATCGACAAGTCCACCCTCACGGCGAGTGGCAAACTACTGGACATCGCCAGTAACAAGGCTCTCGGGAAAATCCTGCGCAGCGGTGATCTGAGTGAACCCCTGGCAAGCACACTGTTTTTACATGGCGTGGAGGGAATCCGGGCAAAACGGATTCTACTGGTTAATTGTGGCGACGCCGACAAGCTGGATGGTAAGAATTATCGCAAGGTGTTGCGGGGATGCATGAAGTCTCTGACTGGTCTGCCTGTCAAACGGGCACATCTGCTGCTCACCGACGCAGCCGTGAGGGATCGCGACGGCAGCTGGGTGGTAAGCCAGACCGTACAGCAGGTGGAAGACAGCCTGTACAGTTATGACCGGACCAAAAGCAAAAAGGCAGCCAGGCCGGCATTGAAGGAGTTGGGTATCACGCTTCCCGGTGACATTAGCCGGCCCACTGCCGGCAATGCTGTCAAACTGGGTCAGGCAATAAGCGCCGGCGTGAACACCGCCCGGGAATTGGGCAACCTGCCCGGCAATCTTTGCACACCGAGCTTCCTGGCCGAAGAATGTCGGAAACTGGCAGACTGTTACACTTCCGTCAAAACCCAGGTTCTCAATGAGAAGCAGATGGCCCGTCTGGGCATGGGCTCGCTGCTTTCGGTCAGTGCGGGTTCAGCCCAGGAGGCGAAGCTGATCGTAGTACAGTACAAGGGCAGCACTAAAGCCAGTACCAAGCCCATCGTGCTGGTGGGTAAAGGCATCACTTTCGACACCGGTGGCATCAGTCTGAAGCCTGGGGCTGCCATGGACGAAATGAAATTCGACATGTGCGGTGCTGCCAGTGTGGTGGGCGTACTCAACAGTGTGGCGCAACTGAAACTCCCCATCAACGTGGTCGGAATCATTGCCAGCGCCGAAAACATGCCAGGCAGCAAAGCCACCAAGCCAGGTGATGTGGTCACAAGCATGTCCGGAAAAACCATCGAGATACTGAACACCGATGCCGAGGGCCGTCTGGTCCTGTGCGATGCGCTTACCTATGCTGAACGATTCAAGCCAAAATCGGTTATCGATATTGCCACCCTGACCGGAGCCGCGGTAGCAACCTTCGGCGATGTGGTATCAGCCCTGCTGAGCCAACGATCAGCCCTGGCCGACAAACTGCTGGAATGTGGACAGCAGGCACTGGATCCAGCCTGGCAACTGCCGTTATGGGAGGAATACCAGCCGCTACTGGACAGTAATTTCGCCGATATCGCCAACATCGGTGGCCCCCGCGGAGGCACCATCACTGCGGCCTGCTTCCTCTCAAGGTTTACGGAAAAATTTAAATGGGCGCACCTGGATATTGCCGGCAGTGCCTGGAATTCAGGGAAGGAGAAAGGGGCAACCGGACGACCGGTGGGCCTGCTGGTCACTTATCTCTGCCAACAGAAAGCCTGACACCATTGGCAATACCCAAGGTCTGTTTTTACCCACTTGCCGGAAGCACCTCCCGGGAGGTACTGTTTTTTACCTGCCGACTGGTGGACAAGGCGGTGCAGCTGGGACATCGGGTTCACCTGCTGACCCGCGACGACGGTCAGTTGCATCAGCTCGATGAACTCCTGTGGAATTTTCAGGCGGACAGCTTTATTCCCCACCAGTGCCTCACGGGCGAGGGCGAGGATTCCGACATCCGGGTCACCCTTGGAATCGGTCAATTGCTTCCGGCTCGCCCTGATGTACTGATCAATCTGACTGAATCTGTCTGGGAACAGCACCGCCTGTTCCCGGATATTCGTGAGATCGTGGCGGCCGACGAAGCGGAGCGCGCCCTTGGCAGACAGCGCTACCGCTACTATCAGGAGTGTGGTTATCCGCTTCAGACCGTCCAGCTGCCGGAAAGCGGGCGCTAGCCGGTTACTGTCGTTAA
>CALOEW010000067.1:0-12078 GCA_942492445.1 uncultured Gammaproteobacteria bacterium | reverse complement strand
TCAGCGACTCATAATAGTTAATCAGGGCATTCCTCATATCATTTTGAAAATAAAATCCATTGCCACACAGTATTTTGCTCCTGCGATTCCAAAATCGTATTCTAATTCCTCTGCTATTTCGGGGCGGGGGCAAAGCTTTCATTAGTTAATAATGAAAAACAACTATCTGGGTATCGCTGCGAAATGGACGTAGCAATAAAATTCAAATGATCAACCAGCTCAGTTCCATGAAAGTTGAACTTAGGCTTACAACCATTTGACAGCTGATTTGAGACTGTCTCTAATTCTTACTGAATGAGCAAAAAATGTACATTAAAAAACAACAATCGCTATATTCTATGGTTTTGCTCATCATTGTAATTTCAAACTTCCGCCAGCCTGTCAAACATTTCCATCAACTCTTCCCGTTTTCGCGAAGCCACAGGTATTTTGCATTCGTTCTCCAAAACAACATGCTCCCCATCCGCTTTTTCAAAGCGCTCAATGTGCCGCATATTGATGAGGTAGGATTTGTGCACCCTGTAGAACCCGGCATCCTTCAGTAATTCATCATATTCTTTCAGCGTGTTCGACACCACAATCTTTTTCCGTCCAACATCGCTCTGCGATATGACTATCGGAATTTCTTGCCCGGCCTAAGGAGACTGCCGCCAGTATCTGGATCAGGGAGACGGGCTGGGCGTTCTTTGGCAGCCTGATCCTTCATTCCCTCGCGCTTGCCCTGGTTGTGGGTATCGGACTTGGCGGTGAACCGCGCAGTACTCGAGGTCGCCCGAGAGTTCGAGCGACCCGTCTGCAACAGGGCTCTGTTGCCCCTGCTCCTGGGCCTGTCTGTCGGTGGTGCTACTGTCCGGAATTCTGTTGCTGCTGGCTTATCCGGCCAAGGCGGTGACCAACTGGGTGTTTTACCTGAAATTGAGTGCAGTTCTAGTGGCGTTGTTTCTGACCGTGAAACCTGTCACCGCAATACCAGTATCGGATACAGTTTTGCGCACGGGCCGGACTAGGCAGGCCGAAATCTTGCCTGTGCCGCGCTGCTGCTGAAGCTGACCAGCATCAGCGCCGGCCGTTCTCGCTTATACCACGACGTGCTGCTGCCTTCGAGATACTACTAGTGTAGACAGGTCTTAAGTGAAAGCTTGATTTTCTTTCCTGTATAGCCCATGCCACGGGAATACATGATTTCATGCATTCCGCCTGGGGCTGGCCGATCATCGAATCCCTGCACTTTATCGGTATGAGTCTGCTTATCGGTTCTGTTGGGCTGTTCGATCTGAGATTGCTGGGCATTGCCCGTGAGATACCGGTAGCGGCATTGCACAAATTGATACCGTTCGGAATCGCCGGATTCGTTCTCAATGTCTCCAGTGGTCTCATGTTTCTCATGTCAGAGCCGGATCAATACCTGTACAACCCCGCTTTTCAAACCAAGCTGCTTCTGATGTTGCTTGCGGGGCTGAACATGGTATTGTTTTACCGGCTGGCAATGGGCGATATACGCAAATTAACGGGGTTCCAGAACCCTGCCCCGACAGCTCGCCTGATGGGGGGCATTTCACTGGGGTGCTGGGCACTGGTAATAATCTGTGGACGATTGATCACCTACTACAGGCCACCTTACCACTGGTGCTTCTGGTGTTAATCGCCAGGGTTAAGTCCTGTCTATTCGTTTAATCGAGCTGTCCACTAACAACAAATTCGGAGTCAAGGAGAAAACGATGAAAAAGAACGGGATAAAGCGCCGCAATTACAAACTTGGCAATAAGGCGGTTCCTGATTATATCCAGGCAATCGCCGCGGCCCTGGTCATCCTGATCGCATACCCGCTGCTGGTACAAAGCCAGGAGACTGCGGAGATTACGTCACAGGAAGTAGCTGACGATATGCACGTACTCTTTGGTCGGGGGGGAAATATCCTGGCCTCCATTGGCGATCAGGGAGTCCTGATCGTCGATTCGCAGTTTCCGGATATGGTTCCCAAGTACCGGGCGGCAGTTGAATCGCTTGGCGGGGGTGATATCGAGTTTGTCATCAACACGCACTGGCATTTCGATCATGCAGACGGCAATGAACAACTCGGCGAAAGCGGAACCTGGGTCGTTGCCCATGCCCACTCGCGGGCGATGATGACAAAGGACAACACCATCAATACCGTTGTCAACCCACCAGTTGAACAGGCTGCCTATAGCACAGCAGGGCTGCCGGTCGCCACTTTTGAGCGGCGCATGGAAATGCACTTCAACGGTCAACGCATTGACCTCGCCATATGGCGATTGGGCCTGGCATGGGTGATGCAGCGGTGTTGTTTCGAGACAGTAATGTCGTGCACATGGGGGATGTGTACAACAATTCCGGGTATCCCTTCATCGATGCGGACAACGGTGGTGACCTTGTGGGCATGATCGCGTTCTGTGAAGCCGTGCTGGCGGAGATAGACACCGATACTGTTGTGGTTCCGGGCCACGGGCCGGTGGCAACCTACTCGGATCTGGCTGAGTATATTGCGATGCTCACAGAAATCCGTGGCAAAATGATGACGCTGATTGGTAATGGGGCGTCACTGGAGGAAGTGATAGCTGCCCGTCCGACAGCTGACTGGGATGCCAGAATGGGGGATCCGACCCGGCTGATTAACCGTGCCTATGCAAGCCTGACGCGATAGGGAACCTCTGATTAAGTCCCACAACGCTCTGGCGCTGCATCAGGGTTCTGTAGACGGGAACTTTCGGTAGACCGAACAGCTGCACTCGATCCACAATCGACACATGAACTGGATTACAATCTCCCTGGCCGCCTGTTGTTTTTGTTTCCTTTACCTTGTTGGGGTGGCGGTGCTCACCGCGACAAGGCATCGGAAAGGAGGGCATGGAACAGCTTGCTGAAACGGGCGGGGTCCGTCGGTGCTGTCTTTGAGCTGACTGCGCTGGAAGGGCTTCCGGAACCCGCTCAGCGCTTTTTTCGCTACACCATTGTTCCGGGTACTCCGCTCGTCTTCGTCGTTGATATCGAGATGGGCGGGCAATTGAATCTCGGTACCAGGGATAAACCCGGAATCGTGCCGATGGCAGCAAGCCAGATTCTGGCGCCACCCCTGGGGCTGGTCTGGAAAGTACATGCCGGTCGGATCAGTGGATCTGACGTCGCGACTCCGGAATTCTCATGGACCCGCTTCTGGCTTTTCAACCTGATACCGGTTGTCAGAGTGACAGGCGGTGCTGATCATCATCGCTCCGCATTTGGCAGAGTTGTATCCGAAGGCGCGTTCTGGGTTCCGGCGAGCCTCCTTCCCGGTGGCGCGGTGACCTGGACTCCAGTCAGCGACAATACCGCCCGCGCAACAGTTTCCCGGGGTACCTTTTCACAGGCGATCGACCTCACTGTGGAAGCGAGTGGCCAACCCAGTCAGATTGTCATTCAGCGTTGGAGCAACGAGAATACTGACAAGGTTTTCAGAGAACAGCCCTTCGGTGGATACCTGTCAGACTTCCGGGAAATCAACGGCTATCGTCTGCCAATGCAGGTGGAAGGCGGGAATATGATCGGGACGCAGGACTACTTTCCCTTTTACTTCGCGCGAAAGTCAGGGCCATTCGCTTTCCTCAATCAGCGCAGTTGTCGGATCCGAAGACACCTGCCTGACCGGGAGCAGACGATGACCACAGGCATCAGCGAATTCGGGTTCCGGTGCGGCCTTATGGCCGCTGCGGCGACAATTGCATTCGTGATAGTGCAAATTTTACAGCTGGCGGGAGCAGTGCCATTCCCGGTTGACGAAGTCCTCATCTACGGAACGTCGCTTGTTATCGTTGTTCCCTTCTTGCTCGAAATGCTGGCTTTTCATTACCTGACCGATCCGGATAAACGATTCTGGACCCACGGAGCATTGCTGCTTACGACTCTCTACGCAGTTTTCGTCACGGCCAATTATGTTGTTCAGCTGGCGACGGTGATTCCACAGAAACTGGCTGGAACGTCTGAAGCAATTCAAATTCTGGACCAGACGCCACATTCGATGTTCTGGAATTTTGACGCAATAGGCTATATCTCGATGGGGCTGGCCACCCTGATTGCAATTCCGGCGCTCAGCAACCGTGGTTTCGAGCGGTGGGTAAGAATTTCCTTTCTCGCCCACGGGCTGACGACTCCATTGATAGCAATCGTATACTTTTATCCAACCTATTCCATTGCCTTATTGGCGCTGGGCTTTCCATGGGCGGTTACGGCGCCGCTTTTCATGATTCTGCTGGCAATAACTCTTCGGCGCAGGCAATAGTGACATGCCACCGACAAGTGATCCGGCAGTAACCGGGCTCCGCGGAGTGGGAACACGCCATATTTTAAAAACCTCGATTCAGGCCAGGCGCAGGCGCCGCGAGCGCAGGCGAAGCTGTTTTTCTGTTTCTATGATCGCGAGAAACACGACTCCGACAGCGACGACAATCAGGCCATCCCGGAATGAAACAGCGACCGTGGCGAAGAGTGCCTGCAGGGGTGGAAGATAGGTGATGGCAAATTGTGCCACGGTCACGGCAACTACAGTAGCCCAGACTACCTTCGTGCCTCTGACGGCTTTCCAGGTCAGCGATGTTCCATAGATATTTCGGATGAAGAACAGATGAGCTATCTCCATCACTACCAGTGTGTTCAGTGCGATAGTGCGCGCCAGTTCGACAGAGTAGCCCTTATCCACGGCATAAGCATAAATACCGAAAACACCGCAGAGAAACAGGACCGAGACGAGCACGATATGCCAGGCCAGCTCGCCGGTCAGAAGGGGCTCGTTTCTGGGCCGCGGCGGGCGACGCATGGTATCGTCCTCGGTTGGCTCGAAAGCCAGAGCAATACCCAGCGTGACCGCGGTGATCAGATTTATCCAGAGAATCTGTATCGGAGTTATGGGCAGCGTCATACCGAAAAGCAACGCCACGACAATCGTCATGGCTTCGCCTGCATTGGTAGGCAAGGTCCAGCTGATGACTTTTTTAATATTGTCGTAAACGGTACGACCCTCCCTGACCGCAGCAGCTATTGAGGCGAAGTTGTCATCGACCAGGACGAATTCGGCGGCCTCTTTCGCCGCTTCGCTGCCCTTAAGGCCCATTGCGATACCGGCATCGGCACGTTTGAGCGCGGGTGCGTCATTGACGCCATCGCCGGTCATGGCAACTGTCATGCCATGGGATTGAAGCGCCATGACCAGGCGCAGCTTGTGCTCAGGACTTGTGCGGGCGAAAATATCGGTATCGAGAACAGCGGCTGCCAGCGCGGGGTCGTTCATTGTGTCAAGATCGACACCGGTCAGCACCCTGTCGGGATTTTGGAGGCCGATCTGTCTGCCGATTGCCGCCGCTGTGCCTTTGTGGTCTCCGGTGATCATCTTCACGCGAATGCCCGCACCGTGACACTGGGCTATGGCTTCGATCGCCTCCGGGCGAGGTGGATCGATCAGCCCTACCAGACCAATCAGTATTAGACCGCTGTCGACGTCGGAAAATTCAAGCAGCGTGTGGTCTGGGGGTACCGGCTTCACGGCGAAGGCCAATACCCGTTGCCCCTGTGCTGCGATCCCTTCGGCTTTTTCATGCCAGTAGCGTTCATCAATAACCTCAGTATTGTCTGTTACCGTACGCTGCTTCTCGCACATGGCGATAATCTGCTCCGGTGCTCCTTTGACTGAGACAAAGGCATGGTTGTCATGGTCGTGATTCAGCGTGGCCATAAAACGATGCCTGGCGTCGAACGGAATGACGTCGGTGCGTGTCCATAAAGCGAGTTCCATCCGGGTATCAATTCCCACCTTGCCGGACAGGGTCAGCAAGGCCCCTTCCATCGGATCGCCTTCGACTTTCCAGACGCCATCATGCTCATGCAGAGAGGCATCGTTGCATAAAGCCGCTGAGCGCCCGAGTTCAACAAGGATGGCATGTTCGCGTGCGCTCACCAGATCGTCATTGAGCCTGATTTCCCCCCGGGGTTCATAGCCCGCGCCATGCAATGAGAAGACATGGGCATCGGTGACGACAGAAGCCACCATCATTTCATTGCGTGTCAGGGTGCCTGTTTTATCGGTGCAGATTACCGAAACCGAACCCAGGGTCTCTATGGCGGGCAGGCGCCGGACTATGGCTTTGCGCCTTGCCATGGCCTGTACGCCCACTGCCAGTGTGATGGTCAGAACGGCGGGCAGGCCTTCGGGGATTGCCGCGACAGAGAGGCCGACGACGGCCATGAACATCTCAGCGAACTCAAAGTGCTCGACGAAATACCCGAAAACCAGCAGCACGGCAGCAATAAGGAGGATCATCACAGTAAGCCAGCGCGCGAACGTGTTCATCTGCCTGAGCAGAGGCGTGGTCAGCGACTCGACCGTTGCCAGCATGCCGCTGATCCGGCCGATTTCCGTGTCGGCTCCGGTAGCTACGACGATGCCCCGCCCCAGACCACTGGTCACAAGCGTACCGCTGAAAGCCATGCAAACGCGGTCGCCAAGGGGTGCTGACTCCGCCACGGGGCGGGTGTCTTTCTCCACGGGGAGGGACTCACCCGTGAGAATTGCCTCCTGAACCTGAAGCCCGTTCACGTGAAGAAGTCGCAGGTCCGCCGGTATTTTGTCGCCGGGCTCGAGCAGGACGATGTCGCCTGGCACCAGGGCTTCGCCTTCGATAGATCGACGCACACCGTCGCGAAGTACCGATGCCTTCAGGGCAAGCATTCGGCGAATCGCATCCATGGCTTTTTCGGCCTTGCCCTCCTGAAAGAATCCAATGGCGGCATTGGCGATGACCACGGCCAGAATCACCAGCGTGTCGGCGACATGCCCCAGTACCGCCGTGATGACAGCTGAACCCAGGAGCACATAGATAAGGATATTATGGAAATGAAGTAGAAAGCGGATTAGCGGACTACGTCTGGCGGGTTCCGGCAGACGATTTGGGCCGCGGGTTTCAAGCCGACGCTCCGCCTCCTCCGAAGAAAGGCCGTTACTGTCCGCCTGCAACGCACCAGTGACGTCATCCTTTGACATTTCATGCCAGGTTGATTTCGTGGGAGTCACCGTATCCTCAGAGGTTCCCCTTAAGCCTTCCGGAGAAGTGGACAGGCCTGAAACACCCGATAAGCCTTCATCTTACCAGTGTAACCGGGCAAGGCGCCTGGTTGGCAACCGCCTGGCTGACGCTTCCAAGAAACGCACGCTTGATGCCCGTGCGCCCATGGGACCCCATAACAATCAAGCCCACATCGTGGCCATTCGCGAATCGAATAATTTCGTCAGCCGGGTGACCCCAGGCAATGGACGATTCCGGCTCACTGTCCAGATCACCAAGAGCTTTCCGTGTTGCCGGCAGATCCTTGTCTCTACCGTGTTGTTCGAGCCGGGTTCGGATTTCCTCGACCGACATGACGGCATTGGGTGTGCCGCCCGGATTGGCGCCAACCCCCCAGGCATTGGGTAGTACAGCTTCTTCAGGCAGGACGAGAAGCAGGCTGACACGAGCGCTCAGTTTACGAGCCAGATCACCGGCAAACGCGGCAGCGTGGCAGGCATTGTCTGAGCCGTCGGTGGGGACAAGGATATGGTCAATGGCGCTCATGGGTAAGTCCTCTGCTGAAGTTGCGAAGAGTCTACTGAAAAGGGACTAAAGAGGGATACATAATTCCCGGAATGTCGCAATAGATTCTGCCTATGACTGTTCCCCGGTCAGGAATTAAATGGCAGCCACAGGTTACCCCTGCCGGCCGTGCCGCTCGAGACCAAGTCTGACCGGCAACCCACAATCCCCTGGGATCAAATCTGTCCATAGTTACGTGGCCGACAATAGATCGGGTCTGCTGTTACCGGGAAGCCGCACCGGCCCCGGGGGAGTCTCATCCTCCGCAACAGGCACCCCTCAGGGGGGCTGTCTCTATCGAGACACCTGCAGGTATCTCGATCAGACGGTCGCAGACTTTCTCAATCGGGAGGACTAACGAGTGTAGTCGAAGAAAAGGTAATAAGTCTGGGTTCCCTTTTCGTGTGGAGCCTCGAAGGTTACGGCGAGCGCTTTCCGGGTCGGTGTATCGTAAACAACGGCACTGAACAGGACCCTGATGCCAGCTACCTCTCCCGCGAGACTGAAACTGAATTGGTAAAGTAATTCCTCAACATTCTCGAAATCAGGGAGTTGTACTTCAGATAATTGAAATCGATTAAAGTTCCGGAAAACCAATCGGCCTTCTGCCGACGCACCATCGTAGGTTTCTTTGAACTCAGTGTTATCGGCATAAATTGTGCCCGATACAGTGACGGTCCACAGCGTGGGAGGAGGATCAGGGAGGGCATTCAGCAGCGCAACGATTTCGTCAAAATCCCCGGCATCGATGACTTCGTCTCCGAACCCGTTACCCAGCAACCAGACGCGATCAAAGGCTACGGCCAGGAAGGTGTCTGTGGCCGCATAGTAGCGATAGTCATGGTCATCCAGCATCATGGTTTCGGGGCCGGGAGGGAAGCTGTCCGGCAATTTCCACTCAGCCAGGGCAAAAAACTCCTCTACTTCCTGGTCTGTAACTTGTTGGGCGTGGGCTGGGGGCAGAACGGACAACAAGACGAGAAACACAGCGCTTGCGAAATACCGTCGGAAATTCTTCTCCGCTGAAAATAAACCTGACTCAGATGATTGGAATGAATGAATTACCATGGTTGTGCGCAATCCGAGTTGCAATAAACGCGACACCGGGCTGTTATCAGCCGCGTTAACTAGTAGGACCCATCAGGATCCGGTATTCTTTCGTGGCAATAGAATTTCGTTTTTCCGCTATCGCCGATGCCTGACCAGTCCTTTCAAGCTATACACGCAGGAAACTGCTCGTCCACGGGGTCGGCTGCCAACAGAGTTGTTCCGGGAATCCTGAAAGTTATCCCTGTTGCCAGGCGATGTCCAGTTCTGTTGCCGTCATCATGCCATGCTTGGCAGGGGAGTGAGCATTCCCGGCGCACGGCGCCTCACAGCAACACCCGACAGACCCACGCAGAGCACTGTGGGACTTAAGCAGAGGTTCCCTGGCTCGAAAACAGCAGCATCGCTGGTCGGCAAGCGCATTCTCGCGTTCGCCATTGACTACCTGATAATACTGGTTTACATCGCCGGATTGGCAGGTGTTTCACTCACCATAATCACAACATCCGGCGGTGAACCGGCTGCGGTACATCCTTTTCGCGGACAGCTGATTGGATTTGCAACCCTCACCGTTCCGGTGTTTTTGTACTTTTACCTTCAGGAAGGCAGCGAATATGCCGGGACCGTCGGCAAACGCGTGATGGGTTTGCAGGTGGTGGGCGGGAAGCATCAGCGGGGAGCGTTTCTGCGCAATGTCTACAAGTTTTTACCCTGGGAAATCGCCCACTTTGGCGTACACTGGCTCAACTACACTTCGCTCGAGTCCAGCGGACCGGCCGCCTGGGTCTTCTTTGTACTTACTGTTCCACAGATAGCTGTGCTGATTTACTTCGTCAGTATCGTTGCGTCCAAAGGCCGCGTTGGCTTGTACGATCGATGGGCGGGAACGTCGATACAGAATCGTCGTCCTGACTGAACGGCATGATTGACACCGGCCCGCATTGAAGCAGAAAAGCCTGAGTCGTGCGTTCACCCGGCGCGTTTCCTGGAAGCACTTGCGGAGCCTGCGATCACAACAACTTGAGCCGGGCTTGAGGCTGACGATTTATTTTCGTAGGTCGCTTGCTTTTCGAAGGTTTTGACCTATGCTTGTGAAATTGAGGCTACCTGAAGGCTCAACTCTTCCTCCATCTGGCGACGTTTACGGATTGCTTGATTGTTCAGACCCGTGACGAAGGCAGCAGTGAGCTAGCGCAGCCGGCTTGCGCCTGAAAACGGTCTGCCCAGTTTTTCCTGAGAGTTTTCGTCAACGATTTCATCAACGCAGGCTGTAACGCAGCACCTGCAGCCGGTCGCGGCCTGCCTGAAAGTGGCGGTAGTCGAGGATTCGGCCGCAGTCGTCGCCGGCCAGTCCTGACTATCTGGGGTATGGGGGTAATTCATGAATCTGGTTTCCGCAAACTACGCGATAGACATGTTCGATACGGAGTACTTCGGGCTCGAGCAGTTCTTCCCGGATGACGACCCGACGCTGGTATTGCTGAGTGCAAGTGAAATTCGCATTCGTGACCGTGAAACCGGTGCAACAGTCTCGCTGTTCGGCAATTTTGTGTTCCAGGACCGCAGTATCGCTGACGGTACCGCAACGCGAATGAGCTTGAAGACAACCGGGGGTGAAGTCCTGTTGGAACTCAGCGGCTTCAGTTTATCGGTCCTGCAGGCCCTGGAGGACGACACCAGTGTTTTTTTCGGGGGCAACGACGTCATTACCGGCAGTATCGAGGACGACGTGCTGCTGGGGTTTGAAGGCAATGATCTGGTTCGGGGCGGTGGAAAACAAACGCCTCGCCCGCTATGCCTATGTGCTGGAAACCGGCGCCATGGCCCTGGAGGGTGAAGCGGCGGAGCTGCACGAAAGCGACCACGTCCGCCGTGCCTATCTCGGCGGCTGGGCTTCACTATGCCCAAGGATGACTCCGCCGTCGATCCACGTAGTCTGCTGGCCGCCGGCTGGACGCCGGAGGATCTGCGCTGGGAGGGGCTGCAACTCGCCGGCTCCGCGGAGCGAGCGCGCAGGGGCTCTTCGCCTCGCCCGCGCCAGTTTTTCCGCCGGCGACCCGCGGCTCGCCACCAGCCTGATCAATTGGGCCGTGGCCTTGCCCGGCGACGACGCGGCGCGCCCCGCCCTGCTCCAGGAAGCCGTGACGCTATGGCGCGGCAGCGGCCCCTGGCTGCAGAGCCTGAAGCCGGAATGGCGGGCGCGCAGCAGCACCTATCATCTGCGGATGGAGACCAAGTACCCCGGCGGCTACGACCGCTTCTCCGAGGGAAAATACGCCACGCTGGCGGCCGAGGGCCTGGCCGCCGCCGAAGCGCACGCCAAGGGCGAGGCCTGGCCGGACCAAAGGGCGCGCTGGGAGAAGGAACGTCCTGCGGGTTTCAACGACCTGCGGAAGCTGCTGGGCGCGGTGTTGCTCACCGCAGGCGACGGGGTTCTCACGGTTGACAACCAGATGGTGATTACGACCTTCAACCGTTCGGCCCAGCAGATTACCCGTGCGTGCCCCGGCGAAGAGGCCATCGGCCGCAAGTGCTTCGAAGTCATGCGCGGCGAAATGTGCGAATCCGGATGCTGGCATTAAGACCACCACTGGAGACGGCCGAGCGCTGCAACAATATTCCGGTCTATATCCTGCGCGCCGACAACAAACGGATTCCCGTCAGTGTAACAACCAGCATTCTGCGTGATGAACGGGGGGCGCCGATTGGCGCGGTGGAGGTTTTTCGGGATCTTTCGGAAATCCATACCCTCCGGCAGGCGCTATCGAAGGATCCATCGCTTTGAAGATATCATGTCACGCAAAAATCACCGGATGATAAGAACTGTTTCAGTTTTACCGATGGTGGCCTCCAGCCGCAGTACGGTCCTGATCGAAGGGGCCAGCGGCACGGGCAAGGAACTGGTGGCCACGGCCATCCATAACCAAAGCGGTGACCGCGAGGCTCCGTTCGTGGCGGTCAATGGCCGGTGCGTTGCCCGAACCCCTGATCGAAGCGGGAGCTTTTTGGCTGCCATGCGGGCGCGTTTACCGATGCCAAACGCAACAAACCGGGCCTGTTTGCCATGGCTGGCGAGGGGACCCTTTTCCTGGACGAGATCGGCGACATCTCGCCCTCCACCCAGGTTCGTCTCCTCCGCGTTTTGCAGAACCGTACCTATACGCCGCTGGGCTCAAACGAGGTCTGCACCCTGAAGGCCCGGGTCATCGCCGCCACGCATCAAAGCTTGAAAGCACTGGTGGAGGCCAAGCATTTCCGTGAGGATCTCTACTACAGCATCAATGTGATCCGCCTCTCCCTGCCGAACCTGGACGAGCGCAAGGGAAGATATCCTGTTCCTGGCGGAGCATTTCGTGGAGAAGTTCAATTCCTTGACCGGTAAACACATCGTGGGGGTCACGGATGAGGCCCTGGCGGTTTT